>NZ_JBEOYR010000043.1:0-57665 GCF_040297165.1 Streptomyces sp. NPDC001851
CACAGTCGGCGCGCCAGACCCGCTACCCACTGGCCCGCGACTTCAGACCGGTGCCAACTATCCCGCTTTTGTGCCAACTAAAAAGCCTCGTCACAGCTCAACAGATGCCGGGCGGGGCCCGTTACGGCCGGGCCACTGGAACACGAGGCGGCAGTAGGGCTTGTCCAGGACGTCCCCAGCAGGCAGCTCGCGGTCGGCGGTGCCGGCCGGGTACACAGTCAAGACAGGGTCGTGGTGCTTGCCATCGTTCTTGCGCACGTCGCGGTCCCAGGCTCTCACCGTGGCCGCCAGCTGCTCGGCGAGCTGCGCGCCGTGCTGTCCGAAGGCGTGGACGACCCACTCCCACTCCTTTTCGGCAGGGCTGTCACCGTGCCGGGTCTGGACGTGGACGAGGTAGGCCAGTGAGGCGTCGCCGAGGATCGCCGGCGCATCGCCGTCCTTCGCGATCTGGGTGACGCCGGTGCCTTTGTCCCAGTGGGCGGACAGACGGACGAAGCCGGGCAATGTGGTGGCCGCGTAAAGCTGCAGCGAGCCGAAGTAGAAGCCCGCCCCCATGGTGACCCCGGTGGCGACCTGGTAGCGCGGCCCCCGCAGGGCCTCCTCCAATCCCTTCGTCGAGGCGGGGGTGCCGTCCTCGAATCGGAGCTTCAGCTCGCCGTCGAGGAGGTCCACGACCGGGATGGCGCGGGCGTGTTCGCCCTGAGCACGAAGGAATCCGCAGTGCGTGAACTTTCGCGCGTGCAGCACCTCGCCGTGCCGCTCGAACGCGATCGCCCTGGTGTATCCATGGATTTCGAGGGGCAAGACCAGACGCCCGCCCTCAGCGACCTGCTCCCGCCAGAATGGGGAGATGTCCCAGGAGTTGTAGGTGATCACGACCGCGTCGAAGCCGCCACGCGGTACGAGGTGCGAGGGGGCGCCGAGCGCCGCATCGCCCTGGAACGCGGTGACACGGCCACTGCCGGCCTCTGTGGTCAACCGCCGGGTGCGGTGCACGACGTAGGGGTCGATGTCGCCGGTGACCACCCTGCCCGTGGCGCCGACCACATGGGCGATGAGCTCGGCGTTGTAGCCGCCGGATCCCGCCTCGAACACGATCGCTCCCGGCGTCAGGCACAGGCTTTGGAGCATGTCGGCCTGGAGCCAGACAGCGGACACCGAACTGGTCGCCTTCCCCGTCTCGTCGCGGCGGGTGACGACGGCCCGGTCGCCGCCGTCGTACGCGGTCTTCAGGGCTTTCTCGGGGACGAAGCGGTGCCGGGGCACCGTGCGCAGCGCCTGCTGTACCGGTTCGGAGGGCGCCCAGCCGCCGTCGATGACCGTCTGGGTCATCTGCTGGCGCAGCCGGACAGCTTCGGCCGGTTCGCCGGGCACGGGCGGCTGGTCGGTCGCGAGCGGATAGGAGTGGACCGGTGCAAGGTCAGGAATAACCCCGGGCCAGGTCGCGCCCAGGGCCTGCGCGGCTGGAGCGAACACGGGACCGAGGCAGGCCACGGCGTGCAGGTCATGCCACTCCCACCGGTCGAACAACTGCCGTTCTCGGTTGGCGAGGGTGCCG
The DNA here is from genome assembly GCF_040297165.1 of Streptomyces sp. NPDC001851. Classification (NCBI taxonomy): domain Bacteria; kingdom Bacillati; phylum Actinomycetota; class Actinomycetes; order Kitasatosporales; family Streptomycetaceae; genus Streptomyces; species Streptomyces sp. NPDC001851. The sequence goes on from NZ_JBEOYR010000043.1 coordinate 1,559, forward strand.
GACCATGCGGTGATACGGACGACCGCGGTGAGCCGCGGCACGCCGTGGCTGTCGTCGGCCAGCATCGTGACCACGTGCGCGTCCGAGGCCGAGGCGGTCAGGCCCGTCTCCTCGGCCAGTTCCCGAACCGCCGCCGCTTCGAAGGACTCCGCACCACTGGTCTTCCCGCCGGGAAGTTCCCACATGCCCCGGCGCGAGCGGCCGAGCAGGACCCGGCCGGCCTCGTCGGTGACGACCGCAAGGGCGCCTGTCACAGCCAGACCGGTGGGCGGTCGCTGCCGCTCCACCGCCCGGGTGCCGGTGTGGCACGGGCCGCGCAGGACCAGGACAGCGAGCTGGTCCGCCTCCAGCCGCTCGACGGTCTCCCAGCCTTCGGTGAGCAGGCGGATCTCGTCTTCGTCGAGGGCGATGTCCCATCGTTCGGCTGGGGTGTGCTCGACCACGGGGGTGATGACCACAAGCGTGCCGCCGGGCCGCAGCCGTTCACCGAGCCCGTGCAGGACGCGGGTGCGATCGCGCAGGAAGGGGTACATCAGCCGCATGGTGACCAGGTCGTAGCCGTCCTCGAGCAGCTCTGCCGGGTCGTCGCGCTCGATGTCCAGGCAGATCCAGCGCACCGGCTCGACGCTGGCGTGTTCTTCCCGGGCCCGGGCGAGAGCGCTGTCAGCGAAGTCGACGGCGTCCACCGTGTAGCCGAGGGAGGAAAGGTAGGCGGCCAGGCTGCCGGTGCCGCAGCCCACATCGAGCGCCCGTCCGCCGCCATCGGGAACGGGAGCGTGCTCGGCGAGCAGGGCCCGCTCGCGCTCACCGAGTTCCCGGAACCCCTTGCCGTCGGCATAGTGCTGCTGCCACTGGTCGCGGACGACGTACGCCACGGGCGTGCTCCTCAACTGCTCTTCAGCTGGTGGGTGGTGTGGTGTGCTGGTCAAAGACGGTCCGTTGCGCGGAGCCGGGCCAGGGTGCGGCGGCCTCGCTCGACGAGTTCCGGATCGCCGTGGGCGGCGCCGTATTGGATGCCGGAGACGGCATCCAATACGGACAGGACGACCAGGTGCTCTTCTTCGGCGAGGGACAGGGGGCGGCCGTAGCCGGTCATCAGGGCCTCGTGCAGGTCCGGCCGGCCGTGCCAGGCGTCGGACAGGCGGACGAAGTCCCTGACGGCCGGAGCGCGTTCGCTTCTTTCGAAGTCGATCACGTACACGGTGCCAGTCGACTTCTCCCAGCGAAGGTTCCGCCGCTGGAAGTCGCCGTGTGTGGGAACTCTCTCCAGTGCAGGCAGACCTGCGGCCTCCTTTGTGGTGGCGCGGATGAACGCCTCGTCCCCGGGCTCAAGGCAGGCGCGTGCTCCGTCCAGATGCCGTTCCAGCTTCTCGAGTGGCATGGAGTCAGGGAGGGGCGGCAGCGCCGGGGCGCTGCGGTGGATGGTTGCCGCGAGCTGCCCGATGCGATGGAAGATCCGTCGCTCTTGTTCGGGTGGGTGGACGGCGCCGTGAAGGGAGCGGCCTGGCACCGCGGTGATGACGACGGCCCGCAGTGATGCATCGGCGGCCATCAGCCGGGGTGCCATGGGGCCCAGACAGGGGACCCAGCTGCGGAAGGCGGTCACCTCGCGCTGGTGGAAGCGGTCGCTCTGGTGGATCTTGACGAACCACACCCCATCCTCGGCATCGCGTGCCCGCCACACCTGGCTTCCCTTGCGTGCCCAGGAGACATCCGTCCAGCCGGTGACCCGGCCGACCGCCCGCTCGACGAAGTCCCGCACCGCGTCCTCGGGCGTCGTGCTGCAGGGGCCAGCGTGGGGGAGGAGGCGTAGCCGGTCAACGGCCGGGTCGTAGGCGATGGGATCCCCGGACTCCTGGAAGTGCAGGGCGATCCGGGCTCCCGCCCGGTAGGCGTCCAGCCCGGCCCGGCAGTAGGCCACCATGGGCTCCGGCAACGCGTCGAGCGAGAACCAGCCTATGGCGTCGCACCGGTCCGGCTCCATGACGCGGGGACTGCCGTGCCAGTGCCGGACCTCGAAGAAGAACCCCACGCGCGTGCCCCCGCCGGGGGAACGGTGGTGCACGGTGACGGCCGCGCAGACATCAGCGGGGTAGACGAGGACGCCCGTCTCCTCTCCGGTCTCCCGCACGAGCGCGGTGACGACATCCTCTCCGGGGTCCAGGTGACCAGATGGGAGATGCCAAAGTCCTGTCGCGTAGACATCGCCAGCCCGCCGGGACAGCAGTACTTCGGGGCCGGCCTCGGTATCGCGGACCGCGACCAGGTGCACGTCCAGCGGCTCGGTGTGCCGCCCCCCGCTCACCGGTCACCGCCGGGGCGGCGCGCGAGCAGTACGGTGAACGCAGCGTCCTCAGTGAGCCCTTCGCCTCGGCCGTGTTTCTCCAGCATTTCTTCCGGGCGGCGCCTCATGCGTGCTCCAGCAGCGTGCGCAATGCGGCGGCGTCCGCCTGGAGCTGTGCCTCGTCCTGGCGGTTGGTATCGAGAGCTGTCCAGGGGAGCGGCTCGCCTGGCGCCGGGTCGGCGTCGCCGGCGTAGCGGGGAACGATGTGGGTGTGGAGGTGGGGTACCACGTTGCCGAGGGTGGAGTAGTTCATCTTCACCGGCTGATAAAAGCCCGTCAGGGCCTTGCCGAGCGTGAGGGTGTCGGCCCAGTACGCGGCGGCCTGGGTGTCCGAGAGGTCGGTGGGCTCGGCGACGTGCGGTGCGCCGCGGTGGATGAGTACGCAGTAGCCCCGGACCTGGCCCGAGCGCCACAGGTAGGCGTTGGCCACTTCGCCCTGGTGGAGCAGGAGCCCCCAGCCGATGTCGTCGGCGGCGAAGTCGGTGCCGCACATGGGGCAGCCCTGGCCGTCGCGGTGGCGGAGGAATTCCTCGGACCACCCGGCCGGATGACTGTGGCCGTCGGCGGGCTGAGGGAGGCGTTCCCGTTGCTGGGTCATGGACAACTCCCGAGCGATGGAGACGTCTGGTGGGGGACGGTGGCGAGTGGGGGCAGCGTCCAGGTGAGGGCCGTCCGGCCGGGACCGGAGGTGACGCGTTGCGGGCCACCGCCGTCTGGAATATCGACCCGGTAGGTGTCCGGCCGGCCCGCCCGCTCCCAAGCGTCGTGGACGTCTTCAAGTTCGGCCCACACATCACGCGGCCCGTGCACGCGGACCGTGCCGTCGCCGGGGCCGGCCACCGCCCAGGATTCCTCCTCAGGGGCGACGATGGTCATCGTGTCGACCTGGAAATCCCTGACCAAGCCCGGTGCCAGGTACGCGGCGGCGATCCAGAAGCCGTGGGCGTCATCGGCGGGCGGCGTGAGCCGGGTCGGGCGCGGTCGGCCGGGGTCGGCCTTGACCTGGGGACGGTGGTTGACGGCGGTGAGCCACTCGTAGCCGAGCAAGGGCCGGTGGCCGCGCGGCCTGCCCGTCAGCACCGCCTGAAGCCTGCCCTTCATCGTGCGGGTGGCTCGCACCTGGCCGGGCCAGCTGGGCGTTTTGGTCACGAGCGTGGTCAGCAGCGTTCCGCCGGGGGCGAGCTGCTCCACCCAGGCCAGCGGGATGCAGGGCACGCCGATGCCGGAATGGATCCGGTCATACGGTGCCCCGGTGGCGTATCCATTGAGCGCGTCACCTTCGACGACCGTCGCTCCCAGCCCGAGCCGGTCCAGGTTCCGCTGGGCGAACACGGCCATGTGCGGATCGCGTTCGACCCCGGTGGCACGGCCGGGGCCCGTGATGGCAGCGGCGAGCGCCAGGGAGATGCCCGGACCCGACCCAAGGTCCAGGAACCGCTGCCCGCAATCCAGTTGGAGGCATTGCAACACCTCGACGGTGGCAGGGGCGTAGGTGCTCATGGAGGTCATGTGGCCGCCAGTCACAGGTCCCCGGCGAAGGGCGTCCAGCGGCTCGCCGTCGCGCTGGAGCAGGACGGAGTCGCCGCTGTGGACGAGGTCGAGCCACTCCGCCTGGTCGTTGGGGTGCGAGCCGTCGAGGAGCCGCCAGTCGATCGGATCCGCCCCTGGGCCGCTGACCCGGACATACGCGTGGGGGAGAAGTACTTCCCGCCGCACACGCAGGAGAGCATCGCGCAGCCGCGGGTCGGTCAGCACGCCGTCGGCGACGAGGCGGTCGACCATCGCGGTGCGGGAGGCGGTCGTTGCGGCGAGCAGGTCAGCGGACATCCTCGGACGCTGGGACGCGCTCGATGCAGAACCCTCTCCTTGTTCCTGACCGGTTGGCCCTACGGCCGTGCTTGCAGTGCTTGCATCGGGAGGCACGGGTGTATCTGGGATCTGTGCGCGGTGGTTGCAAGAGGAGTCCGGCTGCTGGGCCGCTTCAGGACCAGGCCGGTGCGTGTCCATCTCCGGGGCGCTCACTTCCGCCGCTCCCAACCGATCTCGGTATACAGCCGGCCGGCACGAATCCCCTCGATGGCCGCTCGGGTGTAGGGAACGGTCGGCTCCGGCAGGCCGTCGACAGGCCACCAGGCCCAACGGAGGCACTTGTCCGGCTCCAGCACGCGGGGCTCGCCCTCCCACCGGCTGGCCTGGAAGAAGAAGCCCACGCGCGGGACGGCGTCCTCGTGGTCGAGGAGGTGCACCGTATGCACGAGGATGAGGTCCTCCTCGGCCACGACCAGCTCCGCCTCCTCCCTCGCCTCCCGTGCCACGCAGGTCCGGGCCGGTTCTCGTTCCACATGGCCTGCGAGCAGATGCCACTGGCCGCCCGCGTATGCCGAATCCGGATGCCGCTGCCCGAGCAGCACCATGCCGTCCCGCTCCAGGTACAGGTGGCCGCCGATCACGTTCAGTTCCGCGCTCACGCCGTACCACCTCCGCCCACCGCGGGATTGCGCTGTCCGTCGCCAGCGGGGGCATGGCCGGGTGAAGGTGAGGGGGAGGGGACAGGTGGTTGCACGAGTGGATCTCCTGGATGGGAGGGGACAGGCTGGGCTCCAGGCATCTGGGGGAGGCCGCGTAGCGGGGAGCGGTAGAGGACCACGAGGGGGACGAGGAGCAGGCAGGTGCCGACGATCAGGGTGGGCCGTACCCCGATCCGCGTCCCGAGGCCGCCCGCGACCAGGGCGGCCACCGGCCGGGCGCCTGAGGTGAGCCAGGTACTCACGGCCTGCATGCGAGCCTGCATGCCCTCGGCGGTGACAACCTGACGAATGGAGCGCTGGGTAGTTCCCGCTGCCGCGGCGCAGGCCAGCTGGAGAAACAGGGCGGCGCCGATGGCGGTCTGCCAGGCCAGGGCTGGGGAAGCGAGTAGCAGCGGGATCTGGGTGAGCGGGGTGAGCGCGAGCGCGACGAGCATCATCGGCCCAGGCCCGTACCGTCGCGCGAGCGCCGGGGCGGCAAGCGCTCCTGCCGCCGCGCCGAGGGCTCCCACCCCCAGGACCACGCCGAAGGCGGTCGGGCTCATCGAAAGGGACCTGAGCAGGTACAGGGCCCACAGGGTGTTGAGGAGTGCCAGGGCGGCCGAGGTGGTCGCGTTGACCAGGGTCAGCGTGCGCAGCCGGTGGTCACGGCGCACGTACCGCAGGCCCTCACCGATCTCGGTGTGCAGACGGTGGCTTCCTGCCCGCGCCCGGGTGGTCTCGCGAGTCTGGATACGGGCGGTGCACCAGGCACTGACGAGGTAGGAGCCGACGTCACCGAGCAGTGCCCGGGCCGGTCCGAGGAGCGCGGTCAGGGCGGCGCCGAGGTTGCTGCCGGCGGTGGCGGCGACGGCGAACAGGGCTCCGATACGGCTGTTGCTCCGTTGGATCAGGGACCGGTCGACCAAGCTGGGCAGGAGACTGATCGCGGCGGCATCATGCAGCACCCCTGCCGCCCCCTGCACCGCGGCGACCACCATGAGCTGGGCCAGGGACAGCCTGTCCAGCGCCGCCGCTGCGGGCACGCTGGCCAGCGCGGCGGCGCTGACCAGATCCCCGGTGATCATCTGCTTCCGCTTGGAGCGCCGGTCGGCCAGCGCTCCGGCGTACAACGCCAGTAGGACGGGCGGGAGTTGGCCCATGAACGTGATCCAGGCGACCTGGGCAGGGCTGGCATCCAGTTCGAGAACGGCCAGCACGGGCAGGGCCATCGAGCTGATCGAGCTGCCGGCCACACTGGCGGCCTGGCCGGTCAGGTACCGACGGAAGTCCCGGTGCCGCCACAGCGACGTCCGCCCGGCAGACGAGACGGAGTCATACGGGGAGGACATGACGTACCCCCTCGGCTCCCGTCGGACGCACGCCCGGCACGACCGTGGCAGCGTGATCGTGTTGCTCGGGCATCCCAGGCACCGCGGTGTCCACGCCCGGGTCGCCGCCCCGGACACAGCCGTGGAGGAGAAACACCTTCCGTCGCACACGAAGGGGGGAGTCACATGCCTGTTGGTCGGCCGGCACATAGGCATCCGGACGGGCCGGCATGGCGGTGTGCCGTGTGCTCACGGCGGCGGACAGGTCTGTGAGCACGATGCTCTTCTGCAGGCGTGTGTTCATGCGTGTGCCTGCCGCTGTTCGTCATCGTCCCGGGCATCCGACGGGACCTGGCAGGACAGCAGCTGCCGGAACAAGCCGGGTTGCTGAGATAGCTGTTCGTATGTGCCTTCCTGCACGACCCTGCCCTCGTCGAGAACGACGATCCGGTCGGCCACGGCGGCGCTGGTGATGCGGTGGGTCACCAGCAGTACCACCCGATCCCGGGCAAGGCTCCTCAGCCGCTGGAAAATCCGGTACTCGGCAAGCGGATCGAGGTTCGCGGTCGGCTCGTCGAGGACCAGAAGCCCTGCTTGGCGGAAGAAGGCCCGTCCGAGAGCGATGCGTTGCCACTGGCCCCCGCTCAGTTCCTCCCCGTTGAGCCACTCGCGCGCGAGAAGGGTGTCCAGCCCGGCGCCGAGCCTGTCGACGACCTCGTCGGCACCGGCGGCCTCACACGCCTCGCGTACCGCCGCGTCGCCACGCGCCGTGGGCTGCCCGAGGGTGATGTTCTCCCGCACCGTCAACGGCCAACGCGCGTAGGTCTGGGGCACCAGGGCCACCTGCCGCCACAGCGCCTGCGGCTCGGCGTCACCGGTGGGAACGCCGTCCCACAGCACCTGCCCCTCGGTGGGCAGGTACAGGCCACTGATCAACTTCGACAGCGTCGACTTGCCCGAGCCGTTGAAGCCGACAACGGCGGTCACCTCGCCCTGGCGCAGGGTGAGCGTCACGTCGGACAGAGCGTCTTGGCTCTTGCCCGCGTACCGGTGCGTGACCGACTTGACCTCGATCTTCTTCGGCGGACCCGGGCGATGCGCACCCCGGCGCATGCGGAACCCTCCGGCCTTGTCCAGGAAGCCGCTCCAGTCGTCCATGTACAGGCCCGTGCGCACGGCGCGCGCCCCTACCGAGACCAGACCGCGGACCGACTGGCCCACCGTCTGCAGGGCGAACACAGCCGTCCCGGCGTGTCCGACGCTGATGCGGCCGGTGGCCAGCAGCCACACGACCGCCGCCCATACGACCGCCGAACCCACGCCGCCGCACAGCGCGCCGATCAGGGACATGCGGGCCCCCTGGTCGGCGGCGGCGCGGTCCTCGCGGTTGATCCGGGCGACCGTCTGCCGGTACCGGCCGGAGAGGAAACCGGCCATGGTGCCGGCACGGATCTGGTCGGCAGCCTCCTTGGTGTAGATGTGCCAGCGCAGGATCGACAGCATCCGCAGGTCGCCGTTGCTACGCAGGTTCGCCAGGTATCGCACGCGGGCGGCGCTGATCTGGGCCAGGGCCTGCGGCAGGCTGGCCGCGACCAGAAGGGGGAGAAGGACCCAGTGCACGCCGGCCAGCACGATCGCTCCGGCGACGAAGGAGGCCGACGAGGCGATTAGGTCCTGCCCCTCGTTGATCAGGTCCCCGGTGACCTGCGCGCCGCGGTCGGCGGCTTCGCGGTCGTGGTTGAAGTCGGGCTCGTCATAGGCGCACAGCTCCACCTCGGCGCACCCGGTGAGCAGCATCTGCTCGGCCTCGCGCGACATCAGCGGGCCCAACCGGGAAGACAGCCAGGAGACGGTGATCCCCAAAAGGGCGCGTACGCCGGCGGTGCCGGCCAGCAGGGCCACGGACGGCCACGCCTGAAGGAGCCGCTGGTAGACGTCTCCGCTGGTCAGCAGGGCGGTCAGCGTGCCGCTGATGGCGACCAGGCCGAGGGCTTGCAGCACGCCGGTGACGGCCTGGCACAGCAGGAGACCGATGGTCGCTCGGCGGTCGACCCGCCACGCGAGAGCCAGTGACCGGCGTACCAACTGCGGCAGCCGCCGGGCCATATCACGCATCCTGATCGAACGGCCGGCCGCTTCACGGCTCCCCGTCAGATCGACATACCGCATCTGCGGCTCGCCAGCGGCCGTTTCCGACGGCTCATCCGGCTCATCCGGCTCGGCCGCAGAGGACGCGTCGGGCCCGGTCGTCGGTCCGGGAGGCAACGAAGAGGGCGCGTACTCCAGCGGGGAGGTGCGCGGCCCCGGGACGTTGGCGGGTGAGGCATCAGTGGGCTCACTCATGCCGCCCACCCCGTATCCGGTCGCGCTGCGCGCTGGGCGGCGGCGTCAACCTGCCGCCCGGATCGTGCGGTGTACGGGACGGCCGGCAGAGGACGTTCGAATACGGCGGTGGGATGCGCAGGGGCGGGCACGGGATTCACGGGGTCCTCCAGATGGACGCACGAGGGGTACTGGTGCTCTAACAACGGCCCCCGGACGGGTCTGTCACGGGTGAATCCGGGGCAGATCGTGGACGGATGTTCTATTAGGTGGCCGTGGTCAAGCGGGCCTTGTCGCGAGGTGTGCCTGCATCGCTCGAACAGCTCGGATCACCCCTTCGAGGTATTGCAGGGATGCTGTCGGGCGCGGTGCGGGCATGGCAATGAGGAGCAGCGGCGGCAGTGGCGTCCGCTGCTCTCGACCTGGGGCGGGTCAGGTTCCGGTCTGCTCCAGGGCCGCGTTCCAGGCGGCGAGGGGGTCGGGGCCGGAACGCAGGAGCGGAGCGACGGGCCGGCTGAGGTAGCTGTGCTCGACGAGGTAGAGGCCCGCGGTGCCGGCGTAGCCGGGGAACAGCTCGTTGAGGCGGGCCATCACGGTCTCGGGCTCGGCGTCGTCGGCGTCGAGGAGGCGGCGCGCGAGGATCTTGCGGTTCCACACGTCGATCCCGAAGACGGCCGGGTCGCGGGAGGCGTGGGAGGCGATCACCGCGGCGGTGTAGGGGCCGACCCCCTTGATTTCCTGGACTGCCTCCATCAGGTTTCCGGACGCCTGGAGGTCTTCGGTGCTGTGGTCGCGGAAGTAGGCGGCGTAGTGCGGCAGGCTTTTGGCGCGAAAGCCCAGCCGGTCCTGTTCCTTCAGCGTTTCCGGCGGGACGTGGGCGATTTCGTTGGGGGTGAACCAGGCCCGCAGCGTGATCCCGTCGAAGCGGACGAGACGGCCGTAGTGCACCAGCAGGTTGCGGGTCATCTGGGTGGTGCGTGCGATGGTGACGTTCTGCAGCAGCAGGGCGATCACGGCGATTTCGAAGTGGTCCTCCGGGCACGACTGCCGCATCCCGCCCAGTACTGCGAGTGCCTCGCGCATCGCGGGCACTCGGGACGCGAGCTCCGCGAACGCCGCCTGGTCTTCGTCCAACCCGTATGAAGAGATCAGTCGGCGCGTCAGCTCCTCGCGGTCGGCAGGCTTGAAGTCGCCGTCGGTGTAGATGTCGGCGATCACGGTGCGGTCCTCGGCACGCAGGCGGACTCCTACCACGAGGTTGCCGACTCGGAAGGTGCGCCAGCTGCAGGACTCGGTGTGGGCTTCCAGGCCGGTGGCGTAGTGGGACGGCTTCCAGAAGGTGTGCAGGGCGTTGAATGGACCGTCGCCGGTGACGGGCAGTTCGAGGGTGTCGGTGTGGTCGAGGGTGCGGGGGCTCACAGTCATGCTCCTGGGTGGCGGCCGTGGGTCGAACGGAGGCGGGAGTCGTCGTGGTGCGGGCCATCGGGTGGGGCGGAGCCGCCCGTCTCCGCGTCGTCGTACAGAGCGAGGGTGCGGCGCAGTTGCTGAGTGAGGGCCGCGCGCAGATCTGCGGGCTCGACGACTTCCACGTCGGGGCCGTAACTGGTGACCAGCGGAATCAGCCACTCCCAGCGGTCGACGAACAAGACGATCGACAGGGTCCCGTCGTCGTGTTCGTAGACTTGCGAGGTGGACTTCAAGCTCAGACGCAGCAGCTCGTCCCGTGCCCCAGGGGACACCCGCAGGGTGACCCGGACGTCGCCCTTGCCGTAGTCCTCCATGGTCTGGGCCCACCATTCGCGGACCGAGAACCCTTCCGGGTAGGCGAAGGTGAGGTCGGTGGGCTGGAGCCGGTCGACCAGGTTCAGTCGGAAACGGGTGGGTGCGCCGGTGGTTCTGGCGGCGACCATGTGCCATTCGCCGGCCTTCCAGACAGCCCCGTACGGCTTGAGCAGGGCTGTTTCCTGATCGCCGTCCTTGGTCCGCCATGTGGCCTCAAGTACGGTCGCGGTGAGCATGGCAGTGCGCAGGACGGGCAGGTGGCCGGAGCCTTCATCGCGCCAGTACCAGTCAGCGGTGTCGAAATGGATGCGCTGGGCCAGGCGCCGGATGACATCTTGGACGGTGTCACTGATCCCCGCGGCGCGAGCGCGGTCTTCCGCCGGTGTGTCCGGGCGGGGCGGGTCGAGGAAACCGAGGACGTACAACCGTAGGGCATGGTCGGAGTCGATGGTGAGCGGATCGAGCGCGGTGTCCGCGGCCAGCCGGTAGCCCCCCGTTTTGCCAGGGGTGGCCTGCACGGGAATGCCGGCAGCGATGAGGGCGGCCATGTCACGGTAGACGGTGCGCTCGGTGACGCCGAAGCGGGCCGCGATCTCGGGGGCAGGCACGTTGGTGCGGTTGCGGAGCAGGTGCACGATGCTCAGTTGGCGGGCCCGGGTGGAGTCGACCATCAGCGCACTGCTCCGAGCGGGTAGATCTGACCGGTGACGTAAGACCAGTGTGCGGCCGTGGCCAGCTCGATGCATGCGCCGGCGACCTCGTCCAGTGCCAGGGGGCGGCCCCAGGGCAGTTGGGCGAAGTACCCCTCGGGATCCGTAACGCCTTTGAGTGCCATGACGTGATGGGCAAGCGGCGAGTCGATCAGCGAGGGCGCGAGCAGGTTGACCCGCACGCCGTGCTGGTCCTCCTCCTTGGCCACGGTGACGACGAGTGCTTCGAGAGCGGCTTTCGCCGCGGTGTAGGGGCCGTTGTTCGCGCGCGCGGCCTGCCCAGCGTCCGATCCGATCACGAGGACGGATGTGCCATCGGACCGGGCCCGTCCGGCCAGCGCGTGCCAGGTGCGGACGAAGCTGAGGGCGTTGGCCTCGTGGACGCTGCGGAACTCGCCGATGGGGGTTTCGGCTACCGGACGTTTGCGGGAGGGTGCGCCGACGCAGGCGAAGACCGCTTGTAACCGGCCTGGCTGCGCGTCGACAGCCTGCCGCAGCGCTTCCGTTGAGGCTTCGTCGCCGGCATCGAAGTGCACCCAGGTGCTGCGCCCGTTTTGCCGCGCGGGCCCGGGAGCACGCGTGTTGTACGTGGCGACGACCCGCCAGCCTGCTACGGACAGGCGGCTGTGGATCGCGGTGCCCAGTGCCCCGCTGGCGCCGGTGACGACGGCCAGCGGGGCACTGGTGGACGAGGGTGGGGTCACCGTGTGCTGGCCTCCGGATGGGCGGGGGCGTCGGGGTGGTCGGTGTCCCACATCTCGGCGAACCGCATCTGCTCGTCCGGGATACTGAACAGCGCCCCGATGCGACGGGCGTGGGCGATGGCGTCGGTGTCGCCGCGGGGGATGTCGACCACCGTGCGCGGAAAGGCGACCAGCATGCGCTCCTCGTCCAGCAGGTGCGCGTAGTACAGCTGCGGCTTCAGTGCGGCGGACAGCTCCAGCGCGAGTGCCGCGGCCCGCTCGGTCGGCACCGTCAGTTCGATGATCTCGATCGGGGTCTGCTCGTCCAGCAGATGCGGGTAGCGACGGTCCTCCATTCCGGCGAACGCCGCGGGGAGGACGCCTCCGGCAATGCTTTGGGCGATCACCACGGCACGCAAGGTGGGACTGGCCATGTCGGACATGGTCCTCTCGCTCTAGTGGTAGGGGAAGGTCAGGGTCTCGAACACAGTCCGCCCGGTGCACAGCGCGAGCAGGCGCTCGATCCCGAGGCCGAAGGTGAAGACATCGGCCGGGTCGCAGTCGATGTCGGCGAAGAAGTCGACCGGCCCCTTGTCGGCCGGGACGCCGTGCAGCTGGGTGCGCAGAGCGATGTTGTTCTCCACCATGGGCCGGTAGTCGTCGGCGGCGCGCAGCTTCACTCCGCCATCGCAGATCTCGATCCCGGCCGCTATCAGGGAGAACCGTTGCGCCCGGCCGGAGGCATCCACGCGGGAGTTGTGCCGCAGCTCGTAGGGGAATCCGTACAGGACGACGGGAGCGGTGACGGCCGCCTCCACGGCGTGCTTGAGGAAGTCCTCCATGGCCGCCCAGTCGGATTCCCCTGCCGTCAGGCCGTGACTTGTCAGCCAGTTCCGCGCCGCCGTGACGAGTTCGGGGCCGGCGGGGGCTTGCGGCAGATTCAGCGCCTCGGCGATGGCGTCGTCCACCGTGCGGGTGGCGATGGTGGAGAAGTCGATGCCGGCGGGGGGTTGCAGTGTGGCGAACGCGGCCTGGACGGCGTGCTGGACCAGCTCGGTGATCAGCTTGATCCCGTCGGGCAGAGTGATGTCCCGGGCGGCGGTCTGCAGCATGGTGAACTCGATCGCGTGGCTGTCGTCCGCCTGTTCGACCCGGATCGCCTTGCCCAGGTCGTAGACGCGGTCGACACTGATGACCAGGCGCCGCAGGTGCTCCTCCGCGGAGTGCTTCAGGTGGAAGGTCTCCCCGGTGAACGGGTGCCGGGTGGAGAACTGGGGGATCGGCGCACTCTCCCTCGCCGCGCACAGCACGGGGGTGACTGCCTCCCTGTAGCCCGTTTCGTGCAGCCAGGCGCGCACGGCGCGCAGCAGATCCGCCTTGGTCAGCAGCAGGTTCCGCTCGTCCGGGTGCTGCTTGAGCAGCGTTCCGTACAGGCGCCGTTCCTGCTTCGGGATCGTCATTCCTACTCGCCTCCCCGGGCTGTCCACGGTGAGGTGATGGTCAGTGCGTGCTCGGCGTCGCTGTCGAGCAGGACCTCGGCGCCGATCGGCAGGGTGTTCTTGAGAGGGGTGTGGCCGAAGGGCAGCCCGAAGGCGATGGGGAAGGCGTACTCGGCGCACAGGTCCATGACCATCTCGTGGGCCCCGAGACCGCCGGAGGGTTCGCAGTTCACCAGATCGCCGACGACCATGCCGGCGATCTGGTCGAGGACGCCCCGGTCGCGGAAGTGAGTGAGGGTCTGGTCCAGCAGCTCGACCGGTTTGAACGCGTCCTCCCATGCCAGGACGGCGCCGTTCCAGTCCGGCTCCCATACAGTGCCCAGCAGGCATCGCAGCGAGGACAGGCAGCCGGCGACCAGGTGACCCTGGGCGGAACCGGTACGCGCCCAGGAGAGCGGCGCGTCGATCCGTGCGGCTGTGGCATCTCCGGCGAGGACCGCGGCGAAGTGGTCGCCCGTGGCGGAGGGGGCCTTGTCGCAGCCGAAGTCCCACAGCACGGAGGGGCCGTGCAAGGTCGGCATGCCGGTGCGGGCGGTGATCGCGTTCAACAGCAGGCTCGGATCGCTCACGCCCACGATCGGCTTGGGGTGCGCGGCGATCAATGAGTAGTCCAGGCCGCGCAGCAGCCGGTTGGCGTTCTTTCCTCCGCCGGCGCACACCACCGCGTCGATGGCCGGGTCGGAGACGAAGGTGTGAAGGTCGTCCAGGAGTTGCGCTTCGCTGCCGGCGCGGTAGCCGTCGCGCGTCGCGGCGTGGGGAGCGATGACGGGCTCGTAACCGCGGCCACGGAGGCGCTCCACGCCGCGGTCGAAGATCTCCGGATGCGCGGCGGGCTCCGGCGCTGACACGGTGACGATGCCGATGCGGCCCCCCTTGGCGACGGGTGCGGGCAGAAGTCGGGCGATGCTCAACGAGTTCTCTCCTTAACAGCGGTACCGGTCAAGCCGTGCACGTTGGGTGATATGCTGGGTGCACGGGGTGACCGTATGGGGTGTCAGCGGGCGGGGGCCAGCCGCATACGGGTCTCCTGCCTGGCCCGGGCAGCGGTGGCCTCGCTGGTCCAGGGAGTCAGGGAGGTGTAGTAGTCGAACCTCGACCACCCCTCGAGTGAATCCGGAGGGGTAAACCCGTGCTGAAGGGCCTGGTCCCACAACGGTGTGCCTGGGTACGGGGCGAACAGGTGCACGCGCGTCTCGGGTTCCGGGTCCAGTCGCCGCAGCTCGCCCATCAGGGAGTAGGTGTCCTCCATCTCCGCCTCGCTCTCGCCGGGGAAGCCGACGATGAACGTGTAGGAGCCCAGGATGCCGTGGTCGGCTATGTCGCCGGCCACATCGAGGATCTGCGCGCGGGTGACCTCCTTGTGCACCACCTCGTTCAAGACCCGGTCGTTGCCGGACTCCACGCCCATGAGCAGCCGGGAGCAGCCGCTCTCGGCGATCCTCTCCAGCAGCGGGAGCTTGGCCCGGCGGGCTTTGAGGATGTCGTTGGGGTTGATGCTGGCCGCCCACCGCAGGTCCAGGCCGCGGTCGATCAGACCATCGCAGAACCCGATCGCCCGGCGCAGGTTCACGAACCAGTCCGCGTCGTAGAACTTCACGCCGTTGAGGTTGTAGGCGGCCTGGAGCGCGGCGATGTCGTCGAGGAGGTCCTGGGCGGCCATCGCCGAGTACTTGCGCTCGTAGGTCAGTTCGAAACAGAACCGGCATTTGTACACGCAGCCCTTGCTGGACACGTAGTTCAGCGTGCGGGAAGCCACCGTCGGGTCGTCGCGGATGTACTGGGCGACATCCAGCAACGACCACGGGTACGCGCCGAGGTTCCCCGTCCGCGGCGGGTTGTAAGTCCCGCACACCACGCACCGGCCGTCGTCGATACGCAGGCCCGGGACCAAGCGGCGCGGGGTGCGTCCGAGCAGCGATTTCACGAACTCGACCATGGAATTCTCGCCGGGGCCCTGGAGAACGGCGTCCACCAGCGGATGCGCCGCGGTCTGCTCGGGCTGCACATTCACGTGCGGGCCGCCGAACACGACCGGCGGACAGTACGGGTGCTGCTTGGCCGCGCGCACCATGTCCAGGGCGTGACCGATCTGGCCACCGCCAGTCATGACGCTCACCCCGATACACACCGCGCGCTCAAGGTGCTCGTCCAGGAGGCGCTCCCACGCAGCCTTGTCCTGCTGGTTGCCGTCGAACAGCACCACGTCGACCAGGCCACTGGCCATGAGCGGCTTGGCCAGCGTGAGGAGCGAGAAGGGCATCCAGAAGTAGACGTAATCCTTCTCATGATCGATTTTGGGATAGACCAGAATCACGGTGGGGCGGCCGGCCGTCGCTGGCCGGGGCACAGGGATGGCCGGGGACTGGGCCGGGCCGCCCGGGAGGCCCATGAAGACGCTCATCGGCTGACCTCGACCAGATGCTGGGGAGTGGCGTCGCCGGGTCGGAAGTAGGCGGCGGCGTACATCTCGAAGGCCGCCTCCAACTGCGCGGCCAGACCCTCGGCGTCACCCTTCTCCAGCAGGGGAGCAAGGTCGACGGTGACGTCCTCACGCAGCAGGCAGAACTGCAGCCGGGCATCGGCCGTCAGCCGCAATGCCATCAGGGCGTCGTGGCAGGGGAACAAGGGGCAGCCCCGGCACACCGATCCGTACCAGGCGCCGGCGTTGGAGTCCTTGATGACGACCTTCGTGCCCGAGGGCATCGTGAACACGGTCATGGGGTGCCCGAGCCCGCCCTGCTGGAGGACCTCCTCGTCGACGGCCCGCACCCGCAGGTCGCCCGCCAGCTCCTCCAGCGGCACGTACAGGTCGGGCAACTGGAGTTGCCGCTTGATCTCCAAACGTCGGGCGAAGCTTTCGCTGGACTCGTTGAGGTCCTTGATGATGTCGAGCAGCTTCACGCTGTGGACGCCGGTGGCCTCGCAGAAGTCGATCAGGGGCTCGATTTCCGCGGTGTTGATTCCGGACATCACCACCACGTTCACCTTCACCGGGACGCCGGTGGCGACACACGCCTTGATCGCGGCAAGTACCTCGCCGTGGTCGTCGACGCCGCAGATCTCCTTGTGAAGCTGCGCGTCCAGGGTGTCCAGGGAGACGTTGAACAGGGTCACCCCTGCTTCGGCCAAGGCCGGGGCGAGCTCGCCGATGCGCGGGTGACGAGAGATGACCTCGACCTCACGCATGCCTGCTTTCTGCCGCAGGCGTCGCACCGTGTTGACGAGCGGCTCGTACAGGGCCGGGTCGCCACCAGTCAGCTTAATGGCATCGACGCCATGGCCCTTAGCGGCGGCGGCTACGGCGACCAGGTGGTCGGGGGACAGATCCGTACCTGACTCGGTGGCCACGGCCTCGCCTGAGGGGCGGCAGTAGTAGCAGCTCCTCTTGCAACGGGAGTTCACCGTCACCCGTAACTGCGGTTTACGCATGTCACCCATCCCTCGGACATCGCTGACATTCTTGGGCACAGCCTTCCGGCTCCTCTCTCTGGTCAGCAACAACATGGAGAAGACTCGATGTCAGGGTTTGCTCCGCGTGAATTCCAAACCCTGACACGGTGGTTATGAAGATCGGATTCACGCCCGCTGTCACTCGGTGGTCTCGATTGCCGGCGCGACGGCCGTCGGGGCTTCTTGAGCACGGCAGTAGACCAGGGCCGCTACTCTTTCGCCCTGTCCGCTTCTCCGATACGGAAGTGATGCTCGCTGTGACAACTGGCGCTCACGTTTCCGACTTCTACTGCAACCAGGCCCTCGCCGGTCGAGTTCCAATCAAGAAGGTGACCGAGACAGCTCGCGTCTTGGCTTTCCACCACACCAACCCTGCGTATCCCGTGCACATCGTGGTGGTCCCCAAAGAACACGTTCCGTCGCTCACTGATCTGGGAGACGCCGACGAGAGCCTTCTGCCGGAAGTCGTGGATGTGGTGCGTGAGGTGGCCGCCGGGGTCACGAACGAGCATGGTTCGTGCTCGGTCATCACGAACCTCGGCCTGTACCAGGAGTCCAAGCACATGCACTGGCACGTGGTGTACCGCGGCGAGAGCAAGGAGCAGATCCTGGGCACCTACGGGCACCACGACCGCTGACCTGCTAGCGGCGCCGTCGGCGCGTCGCCGGAGCGACGAGGATGATCCGTGCGATGCAGGCGGCGGCTTCGTGAACCTGCTCCGGGCTTGCGGCAGCGCCGCGGAGGCCGATGACGGGCACGAGTTCCTCGCAAGCCCTGACGAGCGCGGCCCCGTCCCGCAGCAGCTCGTCCTCCGGTACGGCGCGGCAGCGGTCGGCCCGGCGTGCGGCGTATGCGGCGGCATGGTCGATCCGGTCGCCCCGGCTGACGGCGGAGGGCAGGGGGAGGAGGGCAGCCGGAAGGCCCTCTCGGCACGGTTGATCAGCGTGCGAGCGCTACAGGACCGCTGCGGTTGGCTGCTCATGGTCAGGCTCCGAACTGGAGGGCGTCCACGAGGCGACGCGCCGTCTTGACGGGGATGGACCCGAGGCTGATGGCTGCGACCTCGTCGCAGCGCAGGCAGTCCGGGTGGAAAGTCAGGTCGATGAATCCGCCCCGCGTGGCGACGTTGAAGGCGTCGCTAAGCCGGTCCAGGACCTTCTGCGCTTCGGGCCACTCGCTGAAGTCCAGGTGGGATTTCGGCTGCAACGGCGCACCCAGCAGACGGGCGAGGTGGTCAGCCGTCTCGACGGGGACGTCACCGAGATGAATCTCACCCTCCCGTACAGACGGGTCCGGCATGTTGAGCTGGTGCGCCTGGAAGATGGTCCGCAAGTCTTCGGCGGTCCTGAAGGCCCGCTTCATGCTCTTGCCGATCAGTCTGGCCAGCTCGACGGCCGTCTCCGGAGCCACCGCGCCCAGGTCGACATACTCGCTGGGTCGGTCCATGTCGGGCATCGACGAGATGCTGAGACCTGCGGCCCGAACGGCACGGTTCAGCTCATTCGACGCCTCTCCGGTCGTGGGACGGGCGGGTATCACCGAGGTGCCGGCGGCGATAGTCATGAAGAGTTCTCCGAACAGATGGGGCACTGACGAACCCGTGCAGCGGACGTTGGAAGCGTTCCGATGCAGGTGAATTCCTTGATCACTTGGTCGGTAGCGCGGTTCAGGGGCCAGGACGGTGCGCCCGGTGCTCGGCTGCTTGGGCTGTGCCGATCGGGGCGGGAGGTATAGCCGCCAGGAGGCTTCGTCGAGCGTGGCCTGGGCGCTGGGCCTGGCGTCCGGTCGGCGCCGATGTCGGCGTTGGGTGCGCAGGTCGCCGGCGTCGGCAACGGAGGGGGCGTGGCAGCCATGCCACCACGCCGTCTGCGCACGCGCTCGGCGCTCCAGCAGTGCTCTGTTGGCATCAGAGGTCCACCGGCCCAAGTGACAGTACGGCGCGGACGGTCTTACCGGGACCTTCGTGGTGAAGGAACCAGGAGACCGCGGCGCCCAGTTGCGCGACCTGCCGAAGGCCGCGGCCCCGCTCTCCTCGCACTGCGGCCTTGAAGTCAGGGAACGACGGATTGAGGTCGGTCACGTCGACAAGGAGATGGCCCGCTTCGTCTACGGCGGCACGTAGGAGGAGCGTGTGCGTCTTTGCATGATCAGGCAGGCCGTGGCGCACTCCGTTGGAAACCAACCGGGCGACCACCTCAGCAGCTTGGAGAGTAGGACCCATCCAGCCGAGCACAGGCAGCATGGAGCGAATCCATACTCGGCCCACCCTCACCGCGCCGATTTCTTCACTGGGCAGGTCAGTCTGGAGGCTGGCGGCGATCGGCGATGACCACACAGTGGGTAGCAGACCTGCTTCGGCGCTCTCAACGGGTGGCTGCACGGTGCGGAGCAATTGTGGCAGCGCCCGATAGACGAGGTTCGCCTGAGTGGTTGCTCCACCGAGCAGCTTCCGAGCCTGCCTGGCGATCTCCTCGACTTCCCAGACCTCCGTGTGCAGGTCGTCCCACGCGTACCCCTTCAGCGTCCTGCCACGAGCCAGAGCTTGGACATAGCCGAGGACGTCAGGAGGAAGCCAATCGGTGCCCTCTGGGTCTGGCAGATCAAGTACGCCGTGGACACGCGCGCGAAAGACGAGCTCTGGTTGCCGACCCTGCGGCCGGCTACGTGCGGTGCCGAGTTTCTTCGCTGCTGCGGACCAGATCGGTCCCAGGCCGTCTGGGGGAAGGCGGTACTTCTCCTGGGCCAGGTTCCCCGCTATCTCTGCACCACCCTGGCCAAGCGCAGCCAGAGCGAGTGCACGCCGCTCTAGCGCAGACAGAGGGGCGGCACCCGCCGGTAGTTCGGGGCGTACGAGGACTGTCACGGCCGGCCTCCATGCGCCGGCCCAACGGCCACGGTGGACCCACAGGTGGGTGCCTGCTCCGCCGCGGTGCCCGCTGTAGCGAGGGGCTGCGCCTCGGCGATCAGCGGCAGTGAGTCACTGTTCAGCGAGTCCGGCTTCTTCACGACCTCGCGCTCGACCAGCAGGTCCAGCAGCTCGTTCACGGCCCAGCCCATCCGCCGCAGGTGGCCGAGGCCCTGCCGGTAGTCGCCCGGCATCTCTTCCTCGCACATTGAGCCGGCCTGCTTGATGCGGGGGTCGGGCTGCTCGCGATCCCCGGCACCGTAGTTGGCGGTGATGCCCAGGAGCTGCATGAGGTGGCCGCGGAGGCGCTGCCCCAGTTCCTCGACGTTGTCCTCGGGCGTAGGGACGGGGTCGAGAGCGTCAGCCACGTCGTCCAACATGGCGTCCCCGTCGTACGGTCTCCAGGCGCGCACCTTCGCCAGGGTTGCTTCGATGGCCGCTTCCGCCGGCCGCCTTGCGGGCTCCACAGGGTGGTCCCAGCGGGGCGCCCCATCGCTGCCACGGCGCACGAGCGCGGGGGAGGTCATTCGCCTTCCTCCCTTGCGAGGAGGCGGCACCAGACGGTAGCCCCGTCGTCGCTGACGCCCCATTGTCCGCCGTTCGCCTGAACCATGGCCTCGACCAGCGCGAGGCCACGCCCCGACTCGGCGTTGTCATTCGCCTGCACGGGCTGGGCGCTGCCCTCCATGCCGTCATGAACCTTGATGCGTAGAAAGCCATCGGCAAGGGTCACCGTCAGGCCGATCTCCGTGGTACCGCTGTGCAGGACCGCGTTGGTGACCAGTTCGGAGAGGATCACCAACACGTCATCGGTCATTGCCCCGAGGCCGCAGTATCTGAGCCGCGCTGTGGCGATCCGGCGCATGATGCCTACCCGAGCTGCATCCTCGGGTCGGGGTGGCTCGCCCTGCCGGCGTGGAGCAACGGGGAAACGCTCATCCATCACGTGCCCGCTGCGGCGGAGAACCGCGCGAGGCATCCGTACGGCTGTCGTCGTCATCACGTCCTCTGGGGGGAGCGCAGGACCGAACGGACAGCGGACACAGCCCTGCGCAAGGGGGTCCGCTCCGCGTCGGGGGCGAGGATGGTGCAGGCTTCGGTCAGGCAACGGGCCAATGGAGCCGGGCTGGTGACCAAGGGCCCCCGTCCCGGCAGCAGGTCGTCCGCCGGTAGTTCGAGCCACCGTGTCGTCGCATCAGGCCGCGGCGACCGTGCAGGCACCTGAATCTTGTGCTCGCCCCGTCGCCCGAGGCATATCGGTCGAGGAATCCGGTCAGGCCATCGGGAAGTGGCCATCAGGGGCTGCCAGCGGTCGGCAGTGCCGAGAGGTACGAGGATTTCGGAAGTTCTGCACGAGAACGGCCACTGCGGGGGGTGGTCGAGGTGCCGTACGCCGGACGTCGGAGCGGGTGCGCGCCCGTCGCCTGACGCAGTCCGGGTATCCGTGCCAGTCGTATGGCTGGTCTTCACCGGTTTCCTCCCGGGCAAAGGCAGTTGGTGGTTTCGTTGAGCACGAGCGAACCGTGGATCGCATCCCGGCGGTATCTCCCGGCGGCTGCCAGGGCCGTCAAACCCGTCAAAGATCGTTTTGGTGAACCGAGGTAGTCGATGGCGCGCGAGCGGAACGTGAAGCTGGCCGACGCGATCGCGGAAACAGGCTGGTCGCAGCAGAAAGTGGCGGCGGCCTTCGTGAGGGTCGCGGCCGAGGTAGGAGCAAAGGAACTGCTGGGCACAAGCCGCTCGCACATCGCCATGTGGGTGGCGGGGACACAGCCCTCGGGCAGAGCACCCCTTATCTTGTGCGAGACGTTGTCCCGGCGCCTCCAACGCCCCATCACTCCAGCTGAGATCGGGCTCTCCGCGCCAGGTGCGGGTGCAGTCGCGGCATCGGAGTGGAACGTCGATACGCTGACTGCGCTGGTAGACCTTGGGAGAAGCGACGTGGACCTCGAACGCCGCCGATTGCTGGACGGCGCCGCCTACTCGGTCGGTGGCCTGGTTCTGCCTGGACCGCAGTGGTGGGATGAGGCTCCCCAACGGGCAAAGTCCCGCCCCGCCGCGACGAGCCGCAGGGTCGGGGCCGCCGAAGTCAGCGCTGTGCGTGAGATGACAGAGTTCTTCTCTCGAAGAGACCAGCGCCACGGCGGCATGGACGGCCGCACGGCCCTCTACCAGTACCTCGTCGACGACGTGGCCAGGTACGTCGGAGGGGTATTCGCCAGTGACGACACCCGTCGTGCCCTGCTCGCCGCTGCCTCCGAGGCGGTGTACGTCGCCGGCTGGATGAGCTTCGACGCCTCCCACCACGAGGCCGCGCGTCGCTACTTCACGCTGGCCCTGAAGCTCGCGGCGGAAGCCGACGACGCTCCCCTCGCCGGCCACATCCTGCGGGCGATGGCTCACCAGGCAACGGACCTCGGCCACCCACGGGCTGCCGTCGACCTCGCCACGGCTTCCGTGGAGCGTAAGCGGTACACCCTCGCGACCCCTCGCGAGCGGGCACTGCTCGGAGTGGTGCAAGCACGCAGCCTCGCCGCCGACGGGCAGAAGCGTGCCGCGGTCGCAGCGCTTCTCCGGGCCGAGGATGACCTCGCTGTGGCGGACGTCGGCGACGAGGATCCGAGTCGTGTGTGGTTCTTCCAGCAGGCTTCCCTGGCCCACGAGACCGCCCGCACCCTGTGGACGCTCGGCGATCTCGACGGAGCGCTCCGAGAATTCAACAACAGCGTGCTGACCAGGAAGGCCGACACCTTCAGCCGGACCCACGCGGTGACGTTGGGCTACATGGGCACCGTGCAGGCCCGCAAGGGGAACGTGGAGGCCGCGTGCCTCACGTGGGCACAGGCCCTGGACGCGATGGAAGGGGTGCAGTCGGGCAGAGCACGCGAGGCAGCCGTGAACATGCGCCGGGTGCTGTCCCCCTTCCGCAATCGGGGAATCAGCGTGGCGGCGGAGATCGACGAGCGCGCCAAGGCCGTACTCGAACGAGTAGCCTGACGGCGCCATGTGGTAAAGGCGGGCATGCTGTGGTCGACCGCCTTGCCATGCCACGAGCGGAGAAGGGGGAACCCGTGTCCACAAAGTCCATCGAGGTGCCGGTGATCGCCGACGTGGTCGGGGGCCACAAGGGGCGGCTCGACGACTTCAAGGGCGGTGTGGAGTCGATCATTCGGCTGCGCCCGGAGTACCCGGAGGAGACCCTCCAGGGGATCGAGGAGTTCTCTCACCTCCAGGTCACCTGGTTCTTCAACCTCGGCTCTCCCGAGGACGTGGCGCTCCACGCGCGCAGCCCGCGGGACAACCCGGCGTGGCCGGCCACGGGCACCTTCGTGCACCACAACCACCGGCGCCCTGCCCGCCTCGCAACCTCGTTCCCGCGGTTGCTCCGCGTCGACGGACGGGACCTGCATGTGACCGACCTCGACGCTGACGACGGCACCCTGGTCGTTGACCTGGTGGCGGTCTTCAAGGAGTTCCTGCCGCGCGGCACCGTCACCCAGCCCGCGTGGCCCAGCGAGATGCTGAAGGACTACTGGAGTGACGCCGCCGAACGCTGACCCGGGCATGCGCCGGAACGGAGGCCGGCAGCCTGACGGGACGTAGCCGCCCGAGGGGCGCCAGTGAGTGGTCGGTCAGCTCGTCGAACCTGGCGGCTTCGGTGAGGGTGGCCACCAAATGCACGACCGTGCCGCGCCCCAGGCTCTTCGCCGCCACCCGGCGGCGAAGAGCCTGGGGTGTTGCGCCAACCTTCGGCAGCGGCAGCGGAGTTTCCAGCTCGCGCTTACACGGAGCCGATTCATGCGGGTGGAGGCGCGATACCGCCACGAACAGCCCGCCGCAGGTCGTGGTTCACAGGCGGAGTGAATACGTCGTCGGCGGCCTGCGTACATGCCGGGCATGCAGCGGAATCTGAATCCCTACGGCGACGGCCAACCGGCCGCCACGATCATGCTCCGTCGCGCCTATGAGGCCAAACGTCGTCCTGACCGACGAAGCGCCCTCTTTCCGCGCTGTCAGGCCGACCTGGCATTCGCCCACGGCAGACGAGAAAGACTCTCGCAAGAGTGGAACCCTCTCCAGGGCTATGTCAACGTACAACACGCCCCAACCACGAGGTCGGTAACCGGCCCACCGCGTAACCAGATGAGGAGTCCCCTTCCACCGACGTGTGCCCTTCGACCTGTTCAGCTGGTTGCCTCCGCCTTTTCAGCGCTGGCTGTACTCGACGCGTCGCTGCCGACACCTAGTTCGTGCGGAGACCGCAGCTAGGACAGGTGCCCTAACCAAGTGCGAGTGCAACATAGACGACGATCGTCGGTTAGCCAAACCGGCGATCGTGACGACCATTGAGCGAGTCGCGCTTGGCTGACCTTGGCAGGGCACCGTAGCGGGTGCAGTAGGCAGCGCTGCAATCCAAGAATTGGAATGTCGGGCGAACCGTCTGCTGATTCTCTGATGGCAATCATTACCCGTGAAGATGGTAGGTGTGATTTTGACGCAGGGTGGAAGCTACCGGCTTCTAACGCCAGCTGAAGTGGCCGATTGGTTGAAGGTAAGTGAATTGACGATCAAGAACAAATACCGAGCCTGGGGTTTGCGGCCTCAAAAGGTCGGTCGACTCCTGAGATTTCGCGAGCGTGACATCGTCGCATACCTGGAAAGGAAGTACGGGTAGTTTGATGAAGCGAGTCCTCTTGGTGGTCTGGCAGGTGGTCCGGTAGGTTGGCTCGGGTTTTTCAGAAATGCAAGGAAGACGAGAAGAGCGGTAACTATCCCTGCACTGCAACTCGCTGCGGCCATCCGTGGACGGTGCGCTACCGGGAGCCTGGTGGACGCGGTGGGCGGCAGCGAGAGAAGTCGTTCGAGAAAAAGGGGTCAGCCGACTCCTTTGCCGCCAAGGTAGAGCGAGAGAAAGATCTCGGTACCTACATTGCCCCCACAGGGCTGCTCGTCCCTCTTGTGGCCGTGTACCGCGAGTTCATCGACTCTGGGAGCCGGGTGAACGGGACGCGTTACCAGTATGAGACGAGTCTTCGCCTCCACGTGGAGCCCTATTTTGGGACTACTGCCATCGGTGCCGTCAAGCCGAAGCATCTCAATGCGTGGTTGAAGTGGATGGTGGAAGAGCGCGGTTATGAGGAGAGCACGGCGATCAATCGCTATGAGACGCTCGCTGGTGTCTTCAGCTTCGCCGTCGCCAACGAGTACATAACCAGGAATCCGTGCCAGCATGTCCGCACCGGTCGCCAACGAGTGAAACGGAGGGTCAAAAGGACCATCCGCCTGCCGACCTTGGCGGAGATCGAGGCGATTGAGCGGCATCTACCCGGGCCCTACAAGCTGCTCGTGTGGCTCATGGCTGGGTGCGGGTTGCGTATCGGTGAGGCGTGTGCAGTGACGTTGCAGCAGTTCGATTTTGAGAGCGGCACTCTCTACGTCGACCGCCAGGTCACGCAAGATGGTGAGAACGAGGAGCCCAAGACCACCGTCCAAAAGGCCATCACTAAGGGCAGGGGGCGCGCCCATTGCATCCGCCACCTCAAGTGGCGTGACCTGGACGAGGGTCGAGCGGTTCCCGTGCCACCCACCATCGCTGCCCGGGTGCAGGAGCACGTCCGGCTGTATGGCACCTTTCGCGTAGAGGAGGGTCTCAACCGCCTGGAGGGGGACTACCTCTTCTCCAACGTCGGGCGCACCAACATCCTCATGTACTCCCTCGTCGACCGGCTGTGGCGTAATGCGAAGAAGGCGGCGGGAATCTCGCGGAGGATCACCACGCACTGGCTCCGGCACTTCTTTGCCTCGGCGGGCCTGTCGAAGGGCGTTCCGGTGACAGACATGGCTGAGTGGCTGGGGCATCGCGACCCGAGGGTCACCCACCAGACCTACGCGCACGTGATGCCTGACGCTCCGGAGCGTCTGAGGTCTCTTATGGATGCCGTCTTCACGATGCAGACCGAGCTCAATTTGCCTCTTGAGTTCGAGGCAGTGGTCGAGGCCGCCTGACGCAGGGTGGGCAGACTTGGGGGTGGCCTCAGCCAAGCGAAGGACTGAGGCCGATACCTGGCCAAGCCGCGGGGGTCGCTAGTCCGCCGACCGGGTGTCAACCTGGTCACCGTCGACCGCGCAGGCCAGCCAGCCTGGTCCTTGAACCATTGCCTGACCGACTCCACCTGCCCATTCGCATTGATACAGGTAGCCCAGCATCTGGCCGGCAACTGAATGAGGCTCATCGGAGCATGCAGTCGCGCGCTGGCAGGTGCAGGGAGTACTGCCCCGACCGCAATGGGGTCACGGGCGCTGAGCCCGCACCTCGGGGGTGTTTCCAATCGGCTCGAGCCGGTCTTCGGCGGGCATGAAAGCGGTCAGCTTACCTGACAACGGAGCTGTCGGTCTTGCCAGGAGGCCGTTGTCAGTGGCGGCTGCCAGTATGCGACGTGGCTGCCAACTGCGCGGTGTCTGGGGAGGGATGGGCGTGGGCCGAACGTTCGTGGAGCTGTTCCGTGCTGCGATGGACGATGCTGATGCAAGGCCGTATCCGTACCAGGAGCGACTTGCAGCTGAGGGGCTCCCGGAACTGCTGCGGATGCCTACGGGGGCGGGTAAGACAGCGGCTGGGGTGTTGCCGTGGTTGTGGCGCCGTCTAGAGCATCCTGACGCCGAGGTCCGAGCCGGCGAGGCCCGGTGGCTGGTGTTCGTTCTGCCGCTGCGGTCGCTTGTCGAGCAGACGGCAGCCGTCGTACGAGAATGGATTGCCAGGGCTGGCCTGGCCGGGGTTGTAGGGGTCCACGTCTTCATGGGGGGCGAGGACCGCGACGATGATGCATGGCGCATGGAGCCCTCGCGGACCGCGATCTTTGTCGGAACGCAGGACATGTTGCTGTCCCGGCTGTTGATGCGTGGGTATGGGGAGTCGCGTGCGCAATGGCCGGTGTCGTTCGGGCTTCTCCACAGTGGTGTGCAGTTCGTCTTTGACGAGACGCAGTTGATGGGGCCAGGGCTGCCGACCTCGGCCCAACTGCAAGGTCTGCGGGAGAAGCTGGGTACGGGCGCGCCGTCGCGGTCGATGTGGATGTCAGCGACGCTGGCGCCGCAAGAGGTATGCACCCCCGACCACCGCGAGGTACGAGGCGTGGTCGAACTGGGGGAGGAAGACCGGGTCGGTGGCCTGGCAGTGCGGTTGAACGCGGTGCGCCAGGTTGAGCGGGTGAAGGTGCCCGAGTTGGCAGCGGCATACCCGGCTGGCGTGGCGCAGGTCCTCGTGGCGCGTCACGTGCCGGGTACGCGGACGATCGCGGTGTTCAACACCGTTGAGCGGGCCGTGGCGGTTCAGGCGGCCTTGGCCAAACTCGTTCGCCGGGGCGGTCCCGAAGTGGTGTTGTTGCACTCCCGGTTCAGGCCACCCGAGCGGGGACGTCTGATGGACGTGCTGAAGGCTCCGTTGTCTGCTGCTGGCCAGGTGGTGGTGAGTACCCAGGTACTGGAGGCAGGCGTTGATTTATCGTCTCGCGTGCTGTTCACCGAGGCGGCTCTGTTCTCCTCGGTGGTTCAACGGGCCGGGCGGTGTAACCGTGCCGGTGAGTTCCCGGAAGGCGCCAACCTGCTATGGGCCCCGCCTCCCTCCGGACGGGGACAATACGCGCCGTATGAGCAAGAGGATGTCGAGGCGGCGGTTGAGGCACTCACCTCGTTGGAGGGAACCTGGGCGACCTCGACGATGCTCCAGGAGATGCCCGTCGACCCCAAGCCCGTTGTCCATCCGGTCCTGCGGCGCCGCGATCTGCAGCAATTGTTCGACACCATGCCTGACCTGAGCGGTGCGGACATCGACGTCTCCCCGTGGATCCGGGACGGCCAGGACACTACGGCACTGGTGGCGTGGCGCAGTTTGACGGACGGCAAGCCGGGCGAGCGTGAGGCGTTTCCTGCCCGCGAGGAGTTGTGCGCCGCGCCGGTCCAGGACCTCAAGACGATCCTGAAGGACTCTTTGGGCCAGTTGTGGGTCCTGGATGCGGCGGAGGGCACCTGGCGTCGAGCCCAGTTCGCGGACATTCGCCCGGGCTCCCTGCTGCTGACCTCTACAGCCTCGGGCTGGTACGACTCGAAGCTTGGGTGGGGCCTGAAGCACCGAGCCCCGGTGACCTCACTCGCCCGGACGGGGGAGGTTCCGGACGGCATGAACAAGGACGATGCCTCCTGTGCCGACCGGTGGGTGGACCTGAACGAGCACCTTGAGGATGTCGAACAAGAAGTCTTGCTGCTAGCAGAAGACTTGAGCCCGTTGGACGGCCTTTCCGCCGGTCATCTGGAGGCTGCTCAGCTAGCCGGTCGCTATCACGACCTGGGCAAGGCACACTCCGTGTTCGTCAACACGATTCGCCGCAGCTGTCCGGAAGGCAAGCATCCACCGGGCGAAGGACCCTGGGCAAAATCGCGTCACCGGATGGGCCGGCACGAACGCAAGTACTTCCGGCATGAACTGATCAGTGCACTGGCACTGATGCATCCAGATAGCACCCTCCTGCAAGGCAGCGAGCACCCTGACCTGATCGCCTACCTTGCAGCTGCGCACCACGGCAAGGTGCGGCTGTCGGTGCGTTCCATGCCAGGCGAGGCCGAACGCGTGCCGCCCCGGGTTTTGGGCGTCGAACCGGCGGACGAGGTCGGCCCGGTCGAGCTGCCGGGCGGACAGGTGCTCCCGCGCATCGTCGTCGACCCGTCCGTTCTCTTCCTTGGCGGTGGTCCGGTAGGAGCTCCCTCCTGGACGCAGCGGACCTCTCAACTGCTGTTCAGTCTCGGGCCGTTCCGACTGGCCTTGCTCGAGGCGCTCGTGCGTGTCGCGGACTGGCGGGCCAGCCAGGCGTACCGCACACCGCAGTCCGCGCAGGACCAGGCCATCCCGTCGCACGAGCAGCCGTCCGTCGCCCCGCTCCCCATTCCCGCACAAGCGGGCGCATTCGAGCA
Organism: Streptomyces sp. NPDC001851; assembly: GCF_040297165.1. Classification (NCBI taxonomy): domain Bacteria; kingdom Bacillati; phylum Actinomycetota; class Actinomycetes; order Kitasatosporales; family Streptomycetaceae; genus Streptomyces; species Streptomyces sp. NPDC001851. The sequence continues at coordinate 30,054 of NZ_JBEOYR010000043.1, forward strand.
GGAGGTGCTGTGGTGAGCACCCAGATTCCACTGCGCGGTTTGCGCGCCACGACACTGGGGGGCTACCTCAGCGCGCTCGGCCTGTTGCGTATTTTGGCGACCCAGCACGACACCACGACGGGTCTGCGGTGGGCAGACGACCTTCCCGTCTTGACCGGCGCTTCCAGCATCGAGGAGCTGACGGCGTGGCTCCTCGGCTCTTACCAGCCAAGCCCCATCGTCTCCCCGTGGAATGCCGGAGCGGGGTTCGCCGGCAACGGCAAGAGCGTGGAAGCCGAACGGGCCCTGGCTCAGATCGAGGGCAGCCAGGATCCCCGCGTGGCGGTCCTGCGAGAGGCTATCGCCGCAGGCCGCAAGGTCGTGGCCGAAGGGCGTGCCCGCGGCTGGTCGGGTGAGAGCCTGTGGGTCAAACAGCACAAGCAGTCAGTGATCAGCTTGTGCCGAAACACCTTCCCCGATGAGGCGCTGTCCTGGATCGACGTGGCTGCTGTCCTCAGTGGTCCAGATGTCCACTTCAACCCGGTGGCCGGCACGGGGGGCAACTTCGGCCGCCAGGAGCTGTCCGCCACCTATCTCCAGCATCTCGCCCTGGTCCTCGGCCCCGAAGCCGACCACAGCCGTGCCGCGGCATGGGTACGCGCTGCCCTGACCGGTGACGAAGACGTCCCGTATAAGCGAGGAGCCGTCGGCCAGTTCGACCCCGGGCGCGCCGGAGGGGTCCTGGCCTCCATCTGGGGCGAACCCGACAAGCAAGGCTTCGTCAACCCCTGGCGCACCATTTTGACCTGCGAGGGATTGCTGCTGTTCGCCAGCGCCGCGGTCCGCCGCAACGCCGCCGATCCGGGGGCGGCGTGGCCGTTCAGCGTTCACGCCACCCCCATCGGGCACCCCACTGCCTCGGCCCGTGAGACTGCCAAGGGCGAGATCTGGGCGCCTTTGTGGAAGCGGCCCGCCAACCTCGCCGAACTAGAACAACTCTTCGGTGAGGGCCGGGCACAGTGGGCCGGTGCCCAAGCCAAAGACGGCTTACTGTTCGCCCTGGCCATCTCCGCCCTCGGCGTCGACCGCAACTTGGCCGCCTTCCGCCGATTCGTCATCGTCGAACGCCTCGGCCAAAACCCCATCGCCATCCGGGCCACAGACGTCCCCGTCGCCCTACGCAATGAGCACACCCTGCTCGCAGAGCCGTACGTGTGGCTGACCCGGCTGCGTCGCAAAGACAAGATCCCAGCAGGAGTGGTCGCGCTGCTCCGCCAGTGTGATCAAGCCCTGTTCGCTGCCATCACCGGCAGCGGCACCACGGCCATGTCCCGCTTCGTGATCGCATTCGGCCGCCTTCACGAAGCCGTTGCCCGCTCGGGACGCCTCCGGGAGGACATCGCCCCCTACCAGCCACGCCAATCCCGCATCTGGAACCCACCGACCGATGCTGCCAGCCAACTTGAGCTGCAGTTGGCCTCCGCCCTGGCTTCCCTCAAGACCCGCACCGAGCGCGCAATCCCCGCGCTGCGTCCGCTGCTGACCCGAGTGACACGCACCAGGGACCGACTGGTGTGGGCCGATAGCCCCGCCACCGGCACCGAACTCCTCGGCTCTACCCTCGCGCAGGCACTCGCCCAGGCCCACCGCCTGCACCTGCAGAGCCTCGACGCCGCACCCGGTGACACGGAACCACCCGCCGCGGAATTGCCCGTAGGGCAGACCGTGGCACTCCCGGTTCTCGAAAGCTTCGTAGACGGGGACTGCGATGACGAGGTGATCGCCGACTACCTACGCGGCCTGATGGCCCTGGGCTGGACCACCAGCCAGCCAGCCTCCGCACTCCAAGGGCGGACGCGAAATCCGGTGCTCTCCGTGCTGTTGCCGTTCTTCGCCACCGACCCGTTCCGACTGGTCTCCACCTGGGGACCAGACCCCGTCGCCTTCACCGCAACACTGCGCCCGCGCCCCGACTGGATCGCCCGCCTGATCGCTGCCGGCTCCGGCGGAGTACTCGATGACGCACTGCTGCGACTCCAACTCGCCGGATGCCAGCCGATGGTCGGCCGCCCACCGGACCGCGACAGAGCCCTGGCTGCCCACCACACGAACGGCACACGCCTGGCCGCCGCCCTCCTGATGCGCGTCCGTACCCGCGATCGCACCACGGCGCTGAGCGCCGCGACCGCGACGCGCCCCGACAAGGCATCCCCCGTCACCACCTGAAGACCGTGCACGTGAAAGGACGCATCGTGATCACCACCGATCTCCACCGCATCCGCTTCGAGGTCCCCCTGCGCCCGGCCTTCGGGTCGACCTTCCAGCCCACTGGCTTCCCCGACATCGGCGCCGGCACCTTCGACACCTTCGCCGACGACGGCAGCACGACCCCGTCCCTCCTGGTGGAGTCCGTGCAGTCCATGGCCAACCGCCTGGAGGCCACCGCCTGGGACCACGGCGCCCAGCAGCCCGTCGAGCTGATCGCCGACCTGCCCTACATCCGTGTCCACCGCGCCAGCGCCCCCGAAGAATTCCTGACCTCCAGCCGCCTCGAGGCCCACCGGATCGCCTCCGCCTTCGTCCGCGAAGCCACCCTCGACGGCACCAAAATGCTCGACCTCATTGCCAGCCGGCTGGGGCTGGAAAACGACAAGCCGCTCAACTTCCCGGCCATGGCCGACGCGCTCATGAGCCTGGACCCCTTTGTGCTGCTGCACGGCACCTTCTTCAACAACAAGGCATGGTGGGGTCAGCCGCGCTTCACCCGCGCTGTCTCCGCCGTCATCGAAGCCCACGACGTCCGCCGCGCCGTCAGCGGCGGACGCAAGAGCGACAGCGTCCGACATGCCCTCGGCGACCAGAGCGAAGGGGCCGGCGGCACCAGCGAAGGCTACGGATCCGTCCCCTTCCACCGCGTGGAATGGACCGCACGCGAAATCCGCGCGATGTTCGCCATCGACACCGCCCTGCTGCGCTCCTACGGACTCGGCGAACCGCGCACCGAACTCCTCACCACGCTGGCCCTGTGGGAGATCCGCAGCTTCCTCGACGGCGGCCTGCGCCTGCGCACCGCCTGCGACCTCGAACCCGTCGCCAAGCCCACCGGCAACGCCGGAGACCTCCCCGAACGCGACGAACTCACCGCCCGGATCGCTGAACTCCTCCCGCAGGTCACCGCCGACCTTCCCACCCACGGCGCCATCACCGTGCTGTGGAACGGCGAAAAGCCCAAGAAGAAGACCGCAGGCGGCGCCCAGTGATCACCCTGGCTCTGCACTTCCCCTGGAAGCGCTACCACGCCACCCCCTGGGGACACTTCGTCAACGAAGGCGCCGTCGAACTGCCCCCCTCACCCTGGCGCATCCTGCGCGCCTTCTACTCCACATGGAAAGAACGCTGTCCCGACCTGGAGGCCGAACAAGTCCACCAGGTCCTCGCCCGGCTGTCCTCCCCGCCCACCTACCGCATCCCGCCACATCACCTCAGCCATAGCCGCCACTACTTCCCCGACAGCACCCATCGCTCTGGCAGCAGCGCAGGCACCGACCTCGCCCTGGATGCCTTCGCTGTCCTTGGTGGTGACGCAACCATCTACGTCCAATGGCCCGGCGACCTCGCCATCGACCAGGCCAAAACCCTGGCCCAGCTCGCAGAATCCCTGCCCTACCTCGGCCGCGCGGACAGCATCGTCGAAGCCCGCCTGCTGACCAGCGCCGACGACATCCCCACCGACACCCACACCCCGGCCGTCAAGCTCAACGACGACGACCTCGCCCCCAACGGTTGGACGAACCTCGAACTCCTCGCACCCACCATCCCCTTGGACCTCGACGGGCTCACCATGCGCCCCACCGACGTCCGAGCCCGCTCACTGCTCTACCCGCCCGGCAGCCGACTCCTGTCCTACGCGACGCCCATCGCGCACCCCCACGCACCGCCACCAACTCACCGGCCCAGGGCCAAGCGCAAGAACGAGAAGATCACTGCGGTCCGGCTCACCATCAGCGGCCCCGCACTTCCCCCACTCACCCAGACCCTGCCGCTCACCGACACACTCCGATCCCGCTGCATCAAGCCCCTGACCCCCGGCAACGGCAGGCAGGCCCCGCGTCACAGCAACCTCGCCGGCAAGGCCGCCGACGGCACGCCCCTCACCGGCCACCACCACGCCCACTTCCTGCCCTGGGACAGCAACCACGACCGCCGCATCGACGAAATCATCATCTGGACCCCCGGAGGACTCGACACCGAGGAACTCGACGCCATTCACCAAGCCACCACCGGGACCATCGGCGTTCCAGAAGGCGTCCCGGGCCCACGCCGCCTCCACCTCCGCGTCACCGCCTACGGAGCAGCGGTCGACGTCCTCCCCGCCGAATGGACCAGCCCCGCCACTCGCTACACCAGCCTCACCCCCTTCATCCCGGTGCGGCACCCCAAGAAACGCCAGACACTCACCGAGTTCTTCACCGCTGAGGCAGCCCGCGAACTCGGCCACCGCCAACACCCCGCCCCCGCCCATAGCAAGATTCTTCAAGGCGACTGGCCGCTCTACACCCAACACCGCTGGACAAAACGCGAGACCCGTAACGACAACCGACCTAGCCGCGGACTCCACCTCACCTTCAACGAACCCATCAGCGGACCAATCGCCCTCGGCCGCCACAGTCACTTCGGCTTGGGCCTCCTCCTCCCCACCCTCACTTCGGAACCGCAAGCACACCGGCGACACGCGGAGCCCATCGAATCGTAATGTCCGAAAACGTCACACTTATCCGTGCTGAAGAGCGACACGACTACCAGGCCAAACACAGAACCCTGCAGCTCACGCGGCCTGTCCGCGGCCTGTTCTGCCGCGGCCCCATCGCAGGCGGGCGCCGCCCTCGACCGCGATGCCGTAGCCGGCCTGTCCGCGGCCTGTACGGCCGCGGCCCCATCGCAGGATCTGAACCGGCACCGAGATGAAGCGCTACCCGGCCCTGTCCGCGGCCTACTCGGCCGCGGCCCCATCGCAGGGCTCCGCACTTCCCGGACGGTGTCTGTCCGCCGACCGCTGTTCGCGGCCTGGCCGGCCGCGGCCCCATCGTAGGTATCCGAAGACAAACGGCTACCTGGCGGACCCGTGGACTGTCCGCGGTCTGTCCGGCCGCGGTCCCATCGCAGTGACGGCTCCATACGCAGAGACGCCGCGGGCCTTGTCCTGTCTGCGGCCTACCCAGCCGAGGCCCCATCGCAGGGTGCCTTCCTTGACCCGCAATCCCTTTCCGGCGAGGCTGTCCGCGGCCTACCAGGTCGCGGCCCCATCGCAGGACGGCCTGCTTCAGGCTGAGGACCGAATCCATCTGGCTGTCCGCGGCCTGCCCGGCCGTGGCCCCATCGCAGGAGCCCGCGCGTCGTCAACGACTGCCGCTCCCGCGCCGCCTGTCCGCGGCCTGCCTGGCCGCGGCCCCATCAGAGGACCGACGACTTCAACCGGGCCGACGGCGCTCCCGGCCTGTCCGCGGCCTGCCCGGCCGCGGCCCCATAACTGGAACGCGAAGGTCGACCGAGCCGAGGCCCGGTTGGACACTATCCGCGGCCTGCCTGGCCGTGGCGCCATCGCAGGCACGTGCTGGTCATCGGTCGCAACCCGCACGAGCCCTGTCCGCGGTCTGGCCGGCTGCGGCTCCATCGCAGAAGCGGTGACTGCTCAATGAGCTGGAGGCACACCGTTTGTCCGCGGCCTGTCTGGCCGCGGCCTCATCGCAGGAAGACGCCGTTCAGCGTCACCGTCACGTCCGCCAGCTGTCCGTGGCCTGCCGGCCGTGGCCCCATCGCAGGATGGCGTAGTAGATATCGATGACGTCGCCGCTCGCGTCTGTCCGCGGCCTGCCCGGCCGCGGCCCCATCGCAGGCACCAATCCAGTCCCGTCGTCTCGGTGTCGAACCCGCCGTCCGTGGCCTGCTCGGCCGCGGCCCCATCGCAGGGTCACCGGCACGCGGACTCTGGAGTCCGAGACCTACCCTGTCCGGGGCCCATGCTGCCTCGGCCCCATCTCAGTTCGTCGAGCAGCCACTGGAGGACGATTGCGTCGGACTGTTCGAGGCTTGCCCGGCCACGGCCCCATCGCAGGCACCAGTACTCCACCGCAGGTGGCATCGACTACGACTTGTCCGCGGCCTAGCCGGCCGCGGCCCCATCGCAGGAACGCCGAGTCCGAGCTGTTCTCGTGGACGGGACAGGCTGTCCGTGGCTTGCCTGGCTGCGGCCTCATCGCAGAGTTTTGTCCTCCACCAACTTGGCGATGGCCGGCGGCCTGTCCGTGGTTCGCACGGCCGCGGCCCCATCACAGGTACGACAATCCTGCGGACTTCCCAAACTGGATAGCCCTATCCGCGGCTTGCCAGGCCGTGGCCCCATCGCAGGGCGGGGAACGCCTCCCCGGCCGCATCGACCCACACCACTGTTCGAGGCTTGCTCGGCCGCGGCCCCATCGCAGGTAGATGTAGCGATGTGTTCCGGTCGGATCGCACGCCCTGTCCGCGGCCTGCCTGGCCGTGGCCCCATCGCAGGGCCTTGAGACGCTCGATGGAGGGGTCACCCTCCTCTGTACCCGGCCTGCTCGGCCGCGGCCCCATCGCATGCCGCCGCACTCCTGGTTCATGCGGCGCAGCATTGTCTGTCCGCGGCTTGCCTGGCCGCGGCCCCGTCACAGCACCGTCATCACGGAAGACGACACGCAGCTCACGAACTGTCCGCCGCCTTTCCGGCCGCGGGTCCCATCGCAGGCTGTCGCCGAAGGTCGCCAGCGCGGTGCCCACGTCGTCTGTCCGTGGCCTGCGCTCCACGGCCCCATCGCAGACACGTCGTTGCTGGTCCGATCGTCGTCAAGCTTGCGCCTGTCCGTGGCCAGCTTGGCTGCGGCCCGATCACAAGTCCGACGGGAGGACGCACGTCTCTTCCTGGCTTCCGTCTGTCCCGGCCCGCTGGGCCGCGGCTCCATCGCAGCGCCCAGCCCAGCCGGCGCTGGTTCTCCTGCATCGCCTGTCCGTGGCATGCCCGGCCGCGGCCCCATCGCAGGGTCAGGAACGAGCGGCGCCTGCCGCGCAGGTCCTGCTACCCGTGGCCTACCTGGCTGCGGCCCATCGCAGGCATTCGTGCGCGGACCGTATGATCAGGCGCTCGTCTTGTCCGCGGCCTCGTCGTCGTGCACCTGTGACGCCAGCTCAGCCGCTGGCGTTGTTTGTGGCGGGCCTGTCCGGCTGAGGCGCTTTTGCAGCTCAGCACCGGCAACTTGCGTGGTGGGGCGGCAGCGGATGCAGGTCGGTCACCATCTCACCTAGCCCGTGACGTCTGCGCCTGTGTCCGATCAGACACTCGACGCTGCCCCATGACCTGTTTGTTGACTGCTGTCAACACGGAGAGTGAGTATCTGCAGCTTTGGATGCCGTGTTGTAGGCAGCTGCTGGACTCGCTTTGAGGGGCGTTAGTCATCACCGTCGACTTCCGGTGCTGGTTCTGTGCTGACTTCCGTGGCCAGAATTGCAGAAAGCCGCAGGTCCTAGCCCCGATCGAATGAGTTGTCGTACCACTCGATGGTGGTGCCGATGAGACTGGCGGCGACGATTCTGGGGAGGCTGGCGGGGGGTGGGGGAGCGGTGGTTCCGGAGGCCATGTGCGCCACTTCCTCGTGTGCGGTGGGGACGGGTACGTGTCGGCACACCGTAGGAAGAGGCAGCTCAGGGACACATGTGGTGGGGCAACATAGTTCGAGCGTTGGCTATGCGTGCGGCCACCATGCCGGCTCGCGGAAGGGCGTGCGGTACTACATGGCACAGGTTGTAGAGACCGTCTTCGGGCGTCCACGTCAGTCCAGGGCGGGCGCGTAACAGCAGGTCAGGCGCCGCGGTCCGGGGGAGTCGACGTAGTTGGTGACAGACGTGTGAGAGTGCCGGTGAGAGCTGCGCTCGACGGCAAGCTCCTACAGGCGCGGTCGGCGGGGGCTTCCGGGCGGGTGTGCTGCAGCTCCGGCGTCGGCACCGCTGCCCCCGGGTTCTCCTCCCTGCGCCCTCGCGTCGAGTGCTCGGCAAGTCCGCCCGGGGCCCTTGGCGACCAACAGTCATAGCCTTCGCCCCTGCAAAGTCGAACGCTCCGGGAGTTGTCTGAGGCAATGCCTGCCCCCGCCGAGGGGCGGGCGGGCTTCTCGTCCGCAGGCTGTTCATGGTCGTGGAAGCTGCGAGAGGAAGATGTGCACCCGGCGGGCCGCACCGCCCGCGCCGGTGAGTCCGGCAGCGTGGTCACGCTCGTGCTGGCGGGCCGGCGCCGTGAGACGAGCCGCATGATGGCCGGGCCGGCATCGAGCCGACCGTTACCAAGGTGCGCTCGGGCGGGGCGGAGCTGAGCCGGATCACCGGCGCCAAGACTCCCTCCGGGATCCCGCTCGACGGCGAGTCAGCCGTCCCCCGACCCGAGAACACCAACGCTCCCTTCCGCGGCCTCGGCACCAGCAAGGGCACCTCCCGCGGCGCCGGCGGCAAGTCCCGAAAGGCTGGCGAGGCCCGCAAGCTCGCCGAGGCCCGCAGGGCCGCCCTCGTGCGTCGCAACGGCTGAGAGCCGTTGCCCTGGCAGCCTGGCCACGGGATCGACAACCCTCGGGCCGGCCCGAAGCCGCCCTGTGCGCCTCACCTACGAAGTCAACGCCTTTGACCGCGACAGGGATGCCCGCCGAAACGGAGCAGGATGATGTTGCCGGCGCCTCGCACTGCGCCCGGCATGACAAGCTGTGCTAGCCCACCCCCCCCGAACCCAGGAGGTCACCATGACCGCAGAGCCCGTGTCTACGGAAGGTTCGGAGCCGGCTGCCCCCGAGACGTCCCCTCTGGAGCCGGACAGCGACGGCAACTACGACCTCAAGCGCAAGTTCCGCGAAGCCCTGGCGCGCAAGCGCGGTGCGCAGGCGGACGCCGCTGATGTTGCCGCCAAGTCCGATGCTTCGAAGGTGCGTTCGGCGCACGGCCCGGCTGCGAGCCAGCGGTCGTTCAGGCGCAAGAGCAGCGGCTGAGTCGATGAGTCCCGCGATCTAACCGCTTCACCGGCAGTCGCGCTATCCACTCGCGCGTCCCGTGCAGTGGCCCGCGACGTGCGCATGCCCGTGCGCGCGTTGCGGGCGGGGCGTAGCCGGCGGACTCGCCTGGGGGAATGGCCCAGATGCGGTTGGTTCGGGTCGGTGGCGCCGCCGAACTGGAATTCCGGGATGAGGGCACTGCCTTGTCCGAGGGTACGCGGCCGATGTTGCGCGCCTTGCGTGCCCCCGTACCGCTGTGAAAAACGACTGAGGCTGTCGTCAGTTCCTCGCCGTCCGGGCCTGAGGCTCGGTGCGTGCGCCGGAGACGGGCCGTGACGCTTGCCGGAACCACCCTGATCTCCACGCCCGCCCGCACCATCCCTTGGGGGAGTAGCCCTTACGCTGGGCGCGCCCCCAAAACTTCCCGAAACGTTGCGCTCCGGCTGGGTCAAAATCTGTGCCCGCGAGCTGAGGTTTCAACGGGATAGGCAGACAGATTCTCTACTGCATTAAGTGGGGTGGGATTCTTCACCGTACACAGGCCGCTTCGGCGTGCTACTGTCGATCTCAGTTGCAGTTGTGGTTCCCAAAACTTCAAGTGCCCTCCGGGCGGCGCCTGTGCCACTGGAAGCACTTTTGTTATCCGGTCTTTTTCCCGGCGGGGTGATCATCGCGGCGACACGGGGTCCGTGCAGTGCGGATCCCGATGCACTGCCCCAAAGGAGAAATGACATGGCTTCTGGTACTGTCAAGTGGTTCAACGCGGAAAAGGGCTTCGGCTTCATCGAGCAGGACGGTGGCGGCGCTGATGTGTTCGCCCACTACTCGAACATTGCCGCCCAGGGCTTCCGTGAGCTGATCGAGGGCCAGAAGGTGACCTTCGACATCGCGCAGGGCCAGAAGGGCCCGACGGCCGAGAACATCGTTCTCGCCTGACGCTGACTGTCGCGTAATTGTAGCTGGGGCCCGCGTCCTTCGGGGTGCGGGTCCCAGCTACTCGCATTTTCCGCAGTGGTTTCACCTGCGGACGACAACCAGGAAACCCGTAGGCTCAGCGCATACGAAGCATCCTTCAGGGGTGTACGCACCCTTCATAACTTCATAGCGGCGGACGCCCGAACATTGCGTCGGCTTCCCGCCACTCATTCCAGCGCCTGTGCCCGCACGGATTTTCCGTCGGTCAGATTCGCTGTCGCATTCCACCGGTCCATTCTTGTAATTCTCTGTGCTGCTGATCGCTGCGGGAATTCCTTGATATGTGCCGCATCGAGGAAGGTTCCGCATGAACCGCACACGCACGAACGACCGCTTCACCCGCACCCGTAACGGCAGTACCGACTCCGGCAGGGGCGGCAGCCGATTCGGTTCGTCGGCCAGGAGCCGCTCCGGCGGGCCGAGCCGTTCCGGTGGTTACGGCCGCCGGCCGGCCGCGGTCCAGGGGGAGTTCGCGCTGCCCAAGACGATCACTCCCGCGCTCCCCGCAGTGGAGGGCTTCGCCGATCTCGACATGCCCGGGGCGCTGCTGGGCGCGCTCAGCTCGCAAGGCGTGACCGTACCCTTCCCGATCCAGGCCGCGACCCTGCCGAATTCCCTCGCCGGCCGGGACGTACTGGGCCGTGGCCGCACCGGCTCCGGCAAGACCCTCGCCTTCGGGCTGGCGCTGCTGGCCCGTACGGCCGGGCAGCGCGCCGAGGCCAGGCAGCCGCTGGGGCTGATCCTCGTACCCACGCGTGAACTGGCGCAGCAGGTCACCGACGCGCTCGCCCCGTACGCCCGCTCCGTGAGGCTGCGGCTGGCCACGGTGGTGGGCGGAATGCCGATCGGCCGACAGGCGAGCGCGCTGCGCGCCGGCGCCGAGATCATCGTCGCCACGCCGGGACGCCTCAAAGACCTCATCGACCGTGGCGACTGCCGACTGAACCAGGTTTCCATCACCGTCCTCGACGAGGCCGACCAGATGGCCGACATGGGCTTCATGCCGCAGGTCACCGCCCTCCTCGACCAGGTCCGCCCCGAAGGGCAGCGCATGCTGTTCTCCGCCACTCTCGACCGCAACGTCGACCTGCTCGTGCGCCGCTACCTCAGCGACCCCGTCGTGCACTCCGTCGACCCCTCGGCCGGCGCGGTCACGACGATGGAGCACCACGTGCTCCACATTCACGGCGCCGACAAGCACACGGCAACCACCCAGATCGCCGCACGCGACGGCCGCGTGATCATGTTCCTCGACACCAAGCACGCCGTCGACGGCCTCACTGAACATCTCCTGAACAGCGGGGTACGGGCCGCCGCCCTGCACGGCGGGAAGTCACAGCCGCAGCGCACCCGCACGCTGGCACAGTTCAAGACCGGACACGTCAATGTGCTGGTAGCGACCAACGTCGCGGCGCGCGGCATCCACGTCGACAACCTCGACCTCGTCGTCAACGTCGACCCGCCGACCGACCACAAGGACTACCTCCACCGCGGCGGCCGCACCGCCCGCGCAGGAGAGTCCGGCAGCGTCGTCACCCTGGTCACCCCCAACCAGCGCCGCGGCATGACCCGCCTCATGGCAGCGGCCGGCATCGTCCCGCAGACCACCCAGGTCCGCGTCGGCGAAGAGGCCCTGCACCGCATCACCGGCGCCCAGGCCCCCTCCGGCATCCCAGTCGTCATCACCGCACCGGTGGTCGAACGCCCCAAGAAGCGCGGCGCCACCTCACGCGGCCGACGCCGCCCCGTCTCGGCGGCCCGCCGCGCGCCCGTACGGCAGTCCACCGCCGGTGCGGCGGCATAGAACCTTCGTGTCAGGAAGCCCGCCCAACTTCGCAGGAGGCACCCTTTGACGCTGGACCAGACGCAGTCAACACGTACCAACGCCGTGCAGACGGCGGCCGATCCCGCGGACGCGGCCGGACCGCAGGTCTGGGAGGACATGACCGTGGAGGTGGCACTGTCCGTGATGGCCGCCGCCCGTACAGGTCAGCTGGTCGTCTGCGACGAGGACGGTATGTGCACCGGCCTGGTCACCCGGGACCGGCTCAGGGCCATTCGTGACGGCTCCGGATACACGGACCGGATCCGCCTGCGTGACATCGCCGACGTCATCGGGCCCTTCACGTCGCCGCTGGCCACGAGGGCCGAAGCCGAGCGTGCGATGCGCTGCGGCCGGCTCGGGGCCCCGCCCGCGGGCGACGGACACGGCAACGCTCTGGGCGTCCTCGCCCTCTCTCGCTGAACCGCCGTCACCCCTATCCGGGGCCGTCTTCTCTTCTTCCTGGAGGCATCATGCGCTGTGTCATCGCCCGCTTCCCGTTCGACCTGACCAAGAGCGGCGTGGTGGAATCGATGAAGGGCGTCACACCTGAGCTGGTCACCGGTGAGTTCGTCATCATCGGACGACGCCACTACCCCGCCAAGCAGGTCGGCCAGGTCATCACCCGCCAGGACCGGCGTGATTTCAGCACCGGCGAAGTCATCAGGGCCATGACCCAACTCGGCTTCACCTGCCGCACCCGCCCTACCGCCGCAACTGCGCCCCTGGCCGACCCGTACGGGCCGGCTTCCGCAATGCTCGGCGCTCCCCCTGTCCGCCTGACGTACGGACAGGTGTGAGCCGAACCGAACCGTGAGGCCCCACCGGCGTGGGCGAATTCCAGGCGGTGAGTTGATCAAGCCGCGAGCAGTTTGGACAGACGCTCGGCTGGGGTCTCCCAGTCGAGCGTTTTGCGTAGGCGGCTGTTGAGTTCGGTGGCGGCAGCGTCCAGGTCCTCGCGGGTGTGGCGGGACAGGTCGGTGCCCTTGGGAAGTACTGCCGCAGCAGGCCGTTGGTGTTCTCGTTCGAGCGGCGCTGCCAGGGGCTGGCCGGGGCGCAGACGTAGACCTGGATGTCCGGGGTGATGGTGAAGGCGCGGTGGGAGGCCATCTCGATGCCCTGGTCCCAGGTCAGGGACCGCATCAGGTGAGGCGGGAAGGTCTGGACGGTCTCGGTGAGCGCGTTGCGGACAGCGGCGGCGCCGTGGTCGCGTGGGAGGTGCACGAGCATCAGGTAGCGGGTGCTGGCGGGTGGACTGCGTTCGACCACGGTGCCGATGGCGGAGCCGTTGTTCTTGCCGACGATCAGGTCGCCTTCCCAGTGGCCGGGGACAGCCCGGTCGGCGGCCTCGGCGGGCCGTTCGCTGATCATGACCATGGGGTGCACGAACCGCGATCGGCGGGCCGTCGAGTGCCGGTGCGGGCGGCGTATCGGAGCCTCCGGTCCGCAGGGCCCGGGTCAGCTCGCGCCTCAGTTCCCTGCGGCCTTGGTCGTAAAGCGCCTGGTAGATCGTCTCGTGGACCACGTGCATCTCCGGCTGGTCGGGGAAGCGTGCCCGTAGAGCGTGGCAGGTCTGCTCCGGGCTCCACTGTCGGGTCACGTGGTCCTGGAGGAAGTCCCGCAGCCTGGGGTTCTGGCCGATCTTGCCGGGCTCGGGGCGCGGTTCGCGGGCGTCCGCGCGGCGCTGGGCGGCGTACGGACGGTAGGACCAGCCGCCGTTGGGCATGAGCGTGCGGTTGCGGCGGATCTCCCGGCTTACGCTGGAGGGACTGCAGCCAAGCTCGGCCGCGATGGCCCGGACGGACGCCGTCTCCCGGAGCCGGTCCGCGATGTGGATGCGGTCGGCGTCGGTGAGGTAGCGCGACGGGCCGACGGGTTCCTCAGGGCGAGCCGGGGGTTCGGGTGCTTGCCAGTGCAGCCCCGTGTCCACGATGGGCGGGCTGCCCTGTACCTCGCGGATGCCTGCCGGCCATAGAGCCGACGCTTGCCGGTGCGGCGGTTGATGCCGATGATCCGGCAGGCTTCCGTGTTCCCCATTCCAAGACCCACGAGCCGAAGGTGTTCCTCCCGCTCAGTGTCCAACCTCCTGGGCCCCTGAGGCCGCAGATCTTTCCGGATCTCGAAGTCCATCGCCCCCCTTGAACTGGGGTGTTGCGACGACCACTAGAACGGAAGCGTGCCCGTGGGGCCTCACTGTGTGCCGTGGGTCGGTGAGTCAGTGGTCGGAGTAGCTGAAGTCGCCCACGGTCCAGGCACTGACGTCCTCGATCGCGACGCGGTACATCCCGCCTGTCTCCGGGATCCCCACCGTACCCTGCAGGATCCGGGCGACGTGGAAATGCAGATGCGTGGGCGGTCCGTCCTTCCTCGCGGGGGTGTCGAAGACGGCGGAGAACTCGCCCAGGTCGGCGGAGTCCGTCAGCACCTCAGACACCCTCTGCCTCCACATGGCTTCCGGAGCCAGCCGACCGGTGATGACAGCACCACTGGTGACCACGGTCAGGGACATCTGATTGCTCTGCCCGGACTCCACAAGGGCAGCTATCGCAACGAGCAGCTCGTCAGGCTTCGGCATGGAGTCGGATTCTATGCACCGGCCCGCCCGGGCGGCTTGGACGACGGCGCAACCGGGCGAGACGGGCGCATACGGCTCCCCTGGTGCGCACTACAGGCCGGGGGTGCGCATGTGCGGCGGCTGCGAGCCAGGGGCGTGCTTCGAGGCATTGGTCTGCTGCCGTTCGGCTGCCGCAGGTCTTCGATGAACGCCCACAGAGAGGTGAGATGACAGCAGACGAGTCGCTGAGCCGTCTCGACGACGACTACCCCGCCTACACGATGGGCCGGGCCGCCGAGTTGCTCGGTACCACTCCCGGCTTTCTCCGCGCCATCGGCGCAGCGCGACTGATCACGCCACTGCGCTCCGAGGGCGGACACCGCCGCTACTCCCGCTACCAACTGCGCATCGCGGCCCGCGCGCGTGAGCTCGTCGGCCAGGGCACCCCGATCGAGGCCGCATGCCGGATCATCATCCTCGAAGACCAACTCGAAGAAGCCCAGCGCATCAACGCCGAATATCGCCGCACCGGCGGATCGTCCAGTCCATCGGCCGCAGCCTGAGGTGAGCAGGCCCGCCAGTATCGGCGGGCTGTCACACCCGCGCGTGGCTGGGCTGCGGCGCGCAGAGATGATCCTCGTGTCCGCGAACGGCTTCCCCGTCAGTAGACGGCGAGGGAGACGGCGAAGTAGTGCGCGGTGAAGGCCGCCACGGTCAAGGCGTGGAACACCTCGTGGAAGCCGAACCAGCGGGGCGAGGGGTCGGGGCGTTGGACGGCGTAGACCACCGCGCCCGCGCTGTAGAGGAGACCGCCGGTCACTGTCAGGGTGACCACGGCCACACCGCCGGTGTGCAGGAAGTCAGGCAGGTAACGCACCGGTGCCCACCCCAGGGCCAGGTAGCAGGGGGTGTACAGCCAGCGGGAAGCGTTGACCCACAGCACGCGGAAGGCGATACCGGTCAGCGCGCCCGTCCATACGATCCACAGCAGCAGGTTTCGCCGGTCAGGAGGGAGAAGGAGCACGGCCAGAGGGGTGCAGGTCCCGGCGGTGATCAGGAAGATGTTGGCGTGATCGAGGCGACGCAGGGCGGCCTCGCCCAACGGCCCCCAGGTTCCCAGGTGGTAGACGGCGCTCGTCCCGAACAGCAGGCAGGCGGTGACGGAGTACACGGTGCAGGCCAGGGCCGCCTGCTGGGTCCGAGCCAGGCAGACGAGGACGATGCCGGCGCTCACCGAGGCAGGGACCATTGCGGCGTGGAGCCAGCCACGCAGCTTCGGCTTGACCGGCTCGAGCAGGTCGGCCGCCCACTCGACCAGGTGGGCAACCGGGTGAAACTGCCTTCCATCCGATCATGCTAAGAGCCTGCCCGTGACAGCGTCCGTCGAGGTCGGTCTCGCCACCAACTGGGCCTGCGGTGGCCGCCACAGGAGAGTCACGCCGGGCGGGGGGCCGGTCGTGCGGATGCGTGCCATGTCGTTTCGGGGGTATTCGTGCGTCTTAACCGGGTTGCTCAGGACGGGGGTGGCGGTGTGGGCCCAGTGGTGCACGAAAACGAGGACCAGCCGCTGGCCCGCCGCCCGATACTGCCGGCCCTCGCCTTCGAGGGCAGCGAACCGATCGCCGAGGCCCGCAGCGCGGCCCGCTTCCTGACCGACGTACAGGCAGTACACGGCATCCCGGTCGTCGACCGCGCGATGGGCACCGTGCAGCTGGCCGTCAGCGAGCTGGCCACCAACGCCTACAAGTACGCGCCAGGCCACTGCCTGGTGGACCTGGAGGTCAGCGAAGGCACCGTCCAGATCAGCGTCTGGGACACCGACCCGACACTGCCCGCAGCTTGCTCCGCAGACCCGGGCCGGGTCGGGCAGCACGGCCTGGAGATCATCATGGCCGTGTGCCAGAGCTTCGAGGTGCGCCGCGAGCCGGTGGGCAAGCGAGTCAGGGCCGCCATCGTGCTGGCCGACGGCATGGATGCAGGCCAGCCTCCGCGCGCACCTGAACCCTGTGGATCACTCACGGGACAAGTGGTCGCCGAGCCAGGAAGCGACCCGGGACAGCATTCTTCCGAGTGTGTCTGCGGAAGAACTCCAGACACTAACCATGGAGAAAACCTGTCGTGACGACAGTAGACATTGGCCCGTCGCAGGGTTACTGTCTTTGTCGTACCCAGGAAGTCGAAGTGGGCACGGCAGACACGAACTGCCGTGCCGGCAGGTCAAGCAGGACACGGCCCAAGAGGGTCGTGAGCAGTACCCGCGGTATCCAGCAGTATCACCGAGTAACCGAAGGTAAGGAGCGAGACGCCATCAGGATCGCCCGGGCGAGGAAGCAGTCCGCCCGGGTACCGCAGGCCCCGGATTGGAAGGTGGTCCCCGGTCACGCATCCGCGATCCCCGCAGTCCCGCCCTCCCCGGCGGACCCTGCGGACATAGAAGGCCGGCGCAGTTCGCCGGCAGATGGTGTTGAAAGCTCGGGGCCCGGGTGCCAGTACGGCGCTCGGGCCCCTCGACGCGTCCCCCGGAAGAAGAGGTCTATGCCCCCTGGCAGTTCCCGCGCCGTCACCCCTCTCGATGACGACGACTACCCCGCCTACACCATGGGCCGGGCCGCCGACATGCTCGGCACCACCCCCGCCTTCCTGCGCGCCCTCGGCGAACACCGCCTGATCACACCTTTGCGCTCCGAAGGCGGCCACCGCCGCTACTCCCGCTACCAGCTGCGCATCGCCGCCCGTGCCCGCGAACTCGTCGACCAGGGCACCCCCATCGAAGCTGCCTGCCGCATCATCGTCCTCGAAGACCAACTCGAAGAAGCGCAGCGCATCAACGAGCAAATGCGCACACAAGGCCCCGAGCCGCAGTCGAAGACCTCAGCCTGACCGGGCGCTGGCGCGAAGACACGGACGACGCTCCCGGCCCGCCACCGACCGACCCCGCCATTGGCCCCTGAAACGAGCGCCCCTGACTCCCACAGGGCAAGGACCCCGGCGATCACCACGCTGGGGTCCTTCTCCGTCAAAAACGGTTCCACCAGTCCCGGGCCGGAGCCCTGCCAGCGCGCCGGTTGCCCATCGGCGGCCCGCCAGGCCCAGTGAGGCACACGCCTGCCGTGTCGACGTGTGCCGTCCCGCGCGCCTCGCACGATGGTTCTCATGCAGCCGCTGCCGGCTCCCTGCCCCGCCGACCTCATTCCCGACGCGACGGGCATGGCGGCCTTCGAAGCGGCGTACCGGCAGGCCAAGGAGCAGGACGCCGTCTTCGTCGCCGTCGAGTCTCTGGGTGAGCACTGGACGGTGAAGGCCGACATGATCACCGCCCCGCAGTACGCCGTCGCCGACTCGGTGTACGACGCCATCCGCGCCGCGGTCATCCAGATGATCCGCGCCGGCGAGATCCGCTCGGACTCCTCCGCGGGGCCGGCCTACTTCGTGCTGCACAACGTGGCAGCCGAGAGCCGGGCCACACCCGGGCAGGCGTCCGGGGGCGGTCGCCGATGTGCACGAGGTGAAACCCGGCGACGAGTCGGTCCTGATGTCCAGCCTCATCACCGGCCCACCGGGTCGGCCCGGGCGGCCCGGTGGCGAGCGCTGCGCCGGGTGTCCCGCAGCACCTCCAGCAGCTGACCTGCCGCCCGAGCAGCAACATGACGGCCACGGGCATCGGAAACGCGGACAGCCCGGTGTACCGGCCAAAGGAGGAGAGACCTGCGGACAAGGGCGCCTGACCTCGGGTTCGTGAGCCAGGCGCTTGTAACCATCAGGCGGCGACGAGCTCCTGCTCACGGTCCGGCGTCTTGACCTCGGGCTTCTTGTTCGGCAGCGAGAGCCGGAAGACCTTGCGCCACGCGGAGAACACCTGCTTGGGCAGCGGTCCGGTGACGTACTCCAGCTCGTACTTCTCGAACAGCGCGCGCACCTTCACCGCGACCTCGGCGTACCGGTTGCTGGGCAGGTCCGGGAACAGGTGGTGCTCGATCTGGTGCGACAGGTTACCCGTCATGAAGTGCATGGCCTTGCTGCCGCTGATGTTCGCCGAGCCCATCATCTGGCGCAGGTACCACTGGCCCCGCGTCTCGCCGTTGATCGACCGGCGCTCGAAGACCTGCACGCCCTCGGGGAAGTGCCCGCACATGATCACCGAGTGGGACCAGAGGTTGCGGACCAGGTTCGCGGTGAACGTGGCGGCGAGCGTGGTGAGGAACGACGGGCCTGACAGCAGCGGGTGGATGACGTAGTCCTTGAGTACCTGCTTGCGGATCTTGCGACCCACGGCCTTGGCCCGCGCGCGGAACTCCGGATTCTTGCGGCGGCGCTTGTCCAGGTTGTTGCCGAGCTCCAGGTCGTACGCTGCGATGCCGTACTCGAAGAAGCAGGCGTTGATGAAGTTCCACAGCGGCTGGCCGAGGTGGAACGGGTGCCACTTCTGGTCCTCGTCGACGCGCATGATGCCGTAGCCGAGGTCGTTGTCCTTGCCGATCACGTTGGTGTAGGTGTGGTGCAGCTCGTTGTGCGAGTGCTTCCACTGGTCGGCCGGCGAGACGTGATCCCACTCCCAGGTCGTGGAGTGGATCTTCGGGTCCCGCATCCAGTCCCACTGGCCGTGCAGGATGTTGTGGCCGATCTCCATGTTGTCCATGATCTTCGCCACGGACAGCCCGGCGGTGCCGAGCAGCCACGCCGGCGGGAAGATCGAGAACAGCAGCACGCCCCTGCTGACCAGCTCGAGCTTGCGCTGCGCCGAGATGACCCTACGGATGTAGGCGGCGTCTTTCTCGCCGCGTCCGGCGATCACCTCGTCGCGGATCGCGTCCAGCTCGCGGCCGAGCTCCTCGATCTGCTCCGCCGTCAGGTGGGCGGTGGGGTCGATGGCGGTCAAGGCGCTCCTACCGTTCGATGTCGCAAGGGCCCGCCGCGGCGGACACACAGGTCTGGATGAGGACGCCCGGCTCGGCCTCGGTGATCTCGCCGGTGCGCAGGTCGCGGACGGCGCCCGCCTTGAGCGGCGTGACGCAGCCGAAGCAGATGCCCATGCGGCATCCGGAGGGCATGAGCACGCCGGCCTCCTCGCCCACGTCCAGCAACGGTGTGGCGCCGTCCGCGTCGACGGTCTTGCCGGTGGCGCTGAACGTGACCGCGCCGCCGCCGCATCCGTCGCCGGCGACGACGATGCCGGGGCGGAAGCGTTCGGTGTGCAGGCGCTGTTGTACGCCGTGCTCGGTCCAGTGCTCTTCGGCGGCGTCGAGCAGGCCCGCGGGCCCACAAGCCCAGGTCTCGCGCTCGGCCCAGTCGGGCACGAGTTCGTCGAGACGGGCGATGTCGAGCATGCCGTCTGTGTCGGTGTGCACCTCGGTGAGCCGCAGCTTCTTGTCCGCGACCAGGTCGTGCAGTTCGTTGCGGAAGATCACGTCTTGCGGCCGTGGCGCGCAGTGGACCATGACGACGTCGTCGAACTCGGTGTCGCGCAGCATGCCCATCACGGGTGTGATGCCGCTGCCGGCCGTCAGGTAGAGCACCTTGGCGGGCTTGGCCTGCGGCAGCACGAAGTCACCGGTCGCCTGGTCGAGCTGGATCAGCGTGCCCGGTTTCGCCCTGCGGACCAGGTGGTTGCTGACCTTGCCGTCCGGGATCGCCTTCACGGTGATCGTGACGCGGCCGTCCTGGCGGTTCGTCGGCGAGGTGATGGAGTAGGCACGCCACAGGCGCACCCCGTCGACGTCGACCCCGATCCGCACGTACTGACCGGCTGTGTGGCCGCGCCAGCCCCGTCCCGGCCTGATCACGATGGTCGCGGCGTCATCCGTCTCGGGGTGCACGGCCTCGATGCGTCCCCGCAGGTCAGCGCCGGCACGCAGTGGGCTGACCAGGTCGAGGTAGTCCGACGGAAGCAGCGGCGTCGTGACCATCTCCAGTAGTTTCCACGCCCTGCTGCGAAGGGCTGCACTCGTCATGACTCCAGCTTGCTGCGTCTCAGGGCGTAAAGTCCTGACCGTAGGACGTGAATCTGGTGGGTGGAATTGTTCGCAGGGAATAAAAACGTGAGTCGTGTAACCCAGAGGGCCAGCGAACTGGCCCTGGATGAGACGACGGTCACCGCACTTCGGGCCGCGCTGAAGACCACTGCCGACGAGGTGGTCCAAGCGATCATCGACGAGGTCCCTCCCTACGCCAACGCTCTTGCGGGCAGCATGGGCGGCACCATCCGCCGAGCCGTTCGCACCGCCCTCGGGCACTACCTGGACCTCGCGAGCGGGAACGCCACGGGCGGCGACGGCGGTGACGCGGCCTACGAGCTGGGCCGCGGCGAGGTGCGCGACGGCCGTTCGATGGACGCCCTGCTCAGCGCCTACCGCGTCGGCGCCCGCGTGGCCTGGCGGTGCCTGGCAGCGGGGGCCGTGTCCGCAGGTCTGCCCGCCGCCGAGGTCGCCAAGTTCGCCGAGCTGACCTTCGCCTACATCGACGAGCTCTCCGCCGCGAGCGCCGCGGGCCACGCCGACGAACTGGCCGCCCGGGGCAGGGCCCACGAGCGCCACCTGGAACACCTGGCCCGCGACCTCCTCGCCGGTGCCAGCCCGGACGTGCTGCTGGCCTCTGCTCAACGGGCCGGATGGCAGCCTCCGGTTACGCTGACGGCGGTCCTGCTGCCGGCCGCCCAGGCCCGGCCTGCCTACCGCGCGCTCGACCCGAGCACCCTCGTCCTCGACGATCTGCCGGACGCCACCGGTGTGCTGCTCGTCCCCGATGCCGACCGATCACATCTCTTGCGGCAGCTGACCGACCGCACCGCCGTGGTCGGCCCGGCCCGGCCATGGACTCGTGCGTCCGCCTCGTACGCACGCGCCGCACGCGCGCGCTCCCTCTCCTCCGACATCCGCGACACCGAGGACCACCTGCCCGAGCTGGTGCTGAGCGCCGACGCGGACGCGTTCGCAGACCTGCGTGCCAGAGCCCTCGCACCGCTCAGGAACTTGCCTGGCACGACCGCGCGGCGGCTGGAGGAGACGTTGCGGGCGTGGCTGCTGCACCAGGGCAGGCGGGACGAGGTGGCGGCGGCGTTGTTCGTCCATCCCCAGACAGTCCGGTACCGGATGTCGCAGCTGCGGGAGCTGTTTCCGGATCTCGCATCGCCACACCGGGTCCTTGAGCTGACGCTGGCGGTCGGTCTTCGGGCCAGTTGACGCGTACTTCGACCGTCCACGACTGCCCGGCGGATCCCGGCATCGTGCTCGGTGTCGACCTGGACGTCCTTGCAGCCGGGACGATTCGGGTGAGCGACGCGATCCAGGTGCAGCAGGTCGGCTGACAGGGAGCGTTCCACCACGAGTCGCCCACCTGCCGATCCGTCAGGCCCGCGTCTGGCACGACCAGCCACACCCGGTCGCGACTGAGCGGGAGTTGACCGAGGAGGACGCCGGTCGCGTCGAGCACGGTGTTGGCGAAGGCTGGAGCGACCGGGTTGAAAGGGCGGACTGTCGGTCGTGAGGCCCGTTTGACTCCCTGGGCACCCACATGCATGACGATGGGCCAGGAAATGGGATCTGACCTCGGGTTTTCCGAAGACCGCTCAGGTCGACAACTTTCCGATGACCCACCAGGTCGGTGTGCCGCGATTGCACCGGGTGCGATGAGCTCCTGAACTGCGGTTGTGGGCGCACAATTGTGCGGTGCGGGCGTTCAGTAGGTGGGACCGTAAGGGCTCCAGTGCCCGAGGAAGGGTTTCAGCTCGTCGGCTTGTGGCTTGGCAATGTCGGGCAGCCGGGGCGGTGTGTTCAATGGGTCAAGGCGCTCAACGGTGGCCGCTGCCCAGCTGATCCATTCCTCGGCGTCGGTTCTGGCCTGGCCCGGAGGCATGGCCTCGACTCGCTTGCGTACGGTGCTCACGTATTGGGTCAGTCGGGTGGCGTGGCGCCATGCCGCTTCCTGAGCTTCTAGGTGCCTGACGCGGTACGCCTCCGCGTACCGGATGCGGGCTTGTTCCATGGCGGCTTCCCAGCGGATGCGCTTCTGGCGTGCTGCTTCGGCCTCGTCCTGGCGTCTGCGTTCGGCGGCTTCGCCGCGAAGCGTGACCTCCTGTGCGATCTCGGCGAGCTGCTCTTCAAGGGGACGGCCGGGTGTGTCGGCCCATTCGCTCGCTCGGTGTGGCTGGCCGCCGCTGATGATGAAGCGGAGGCGTTCGGCCGGGGTGTAGTCGAAGCGGGGAATTCTGACCCACGAGTGCTTCTTCGCGTCGGCGAGCTCCTTCTCGGTGGCGATGTGCTCGGCCCGGTCTTGTTCCTGGAGGACGACAAACCCCACTGTCTGGCCCTGTGCGGTGATGGTGAAGTGGGGATGTGCCCTGCGGCGGCGATGAGGTGGGGGTGCAAAGCCGGTCCGCCCGGCCGAGCAGGTGTGCCCTTCGGCCTCGGCAGCGGTGATCAGTGCCTGGATGAGCCGGAGAGCGCGTCCTTGGACGGGCTTGGTCAGGCCCAGCGGCTGGCGTTCGTTCTGCATGGCCCGTACCACGGTGTGCGGCCGAGTGAGCCGCGAGGGCACGGGGACGGGGTCGAGGACGGCAAGGCGCCAGACGGGGATGTCGACGAGCTTGATCTCGTACCCGTCGCGGCACCAGTTTCCGTACAGCTCCTTCGTCTCCGGAACCCTTCCGGACCTGCGTGCGGCGGCGACGCGGGACGGCCACTTCTCCAAGCCGGGACCGCTGCCGCTCTTGACGATCCTGCCGCCGGCCTCCGCGAGCTCCTGTAACAGCTGCTCCGTGAGCGTCACACGAGGCTGTGAGGGAGGGCTTGGCTTCCGCAGGGCGGCCTGAGTTGCCTGCCCTCGGGGGGACCGGGGGCGTGGAGTGGCGGCCTGAGTCTTCCGCGGGTGTGATCCGCTGGGAGGATACGTGCCGTGCGCCAGGTAGTGCTGACCGGCGCTCGTCAGGGCGACGCTCCACTGGCCGGCCTTCCGGGAGACCGTGACCAGGCCCCTATTGTGCAGTGCCTGACAGGTGGTCTTGTAGGAGCTGGTCTCCCATACGCCGGCAGGACACCCGTCTTCCACCCACTGCAGCACGGAGAGCTGCCGTTCATTGACCTGCCGTTCCAATGGTCCGCCTTCGACTCGAAGCGACGTACGACGGCGGCATGGTGCCAGTTCCGTTGGTAGGCGACCGGCGCTTCGACTCAATTCGTCCGAACGAGCGAGCTGACCTAACTGCGAGCCGGATAGACGGAGAACAGTAGATGGGTTCTGTCCTACGGCGGGGTCTGACTCCTGAGATCTCTGACCGAGGTGTCCTGATCACACTGTGTCGACCGCCGGCCAGAGGACAGCGCACTGTTGGTCTCGGGCTGATGGACGTGTCTCGATAGGGGCTTGCCGGACAGGCGTCATCACGATTCTGACCGTCCGCACGGCCCGGTGCCGGCTACGGGACAAGTCGTCGGCCTGAAAGGCAACGAGCATGACCGGCACGTCCTCCGCTTCGCGTCCTCGTCGGCGTCGGCCGGCGGGGGAGGTGATCCTGGGAGTGGACACACACCGGGATGCCCATGCGGTCGCTGTGCTTTCCCCAGTGGGGGAAGCGATCGGCACCGCGGAGTTCCCGGCCACCGCGGCTGGATACCGAGATCTGCTGGGGTGGGCCAGGGCGTCGGGTACGGTGCGGCGGGCCGGAGTGGAAGGCACCGGTTCGTTCGGGGCGGCGCTGTCCTGCTACCTGCTGGCCCAGGGTGTGGACGTTTTCGATGTGAACCGGTTCGACCGGGCCGACCGCCGGCGGCGCGGCAAGTCGGACCCGCTCGATGCCGAGAACGCGGCTCGGGCGGTGCTGTGCGGGCGGGCGCGCGCCCAGGCCAAGGCGGGTGATGGGCCGGTGGAGATCGCCCGGATGTACAAGCTGGCCAAGGACTCCGCGGTCAAGGCCCGCACTCAGGCGATCAACCAGCTCAAGGCCGTCCTCATCCGTGCCGATCCGCAGCTGAGGGAGGAACTGGCAGGGCTGGGCAACGCAGAGCTCATCCGCACCTGCGCCGGGCTCGTCGACGACAGCCTGAACCACGAGACCGACGAGAAGGCGGTGCTCCACGTCACCCTGGGTCTCCTGGCCCGGCGCATCAGGCAGCTCAGCGAAGAGGTCCGGGAGCTGGAAGGCCGCCTGACCCGGCTGGTGGAACGCCACGCTCCCCAGCTGCTCGAGGTGGTGGGCATCGGTCCGGACACAGCCGTCACTTTGCTGATCACGATCGGGGACAACCCGGAACGCCTGGGGAGTGAGGCGTCCTTCGCGGCGCTGTGCGGGGTCAGCCGCGTCGAGAGCCTCAAGCGCTACGCGGCCCGGGAGGTCTTTCACCTGGTCAGACCTGTGCAGCCGCAACCTGCGTTATAGGGGCAGTCGTGAGACGTGAGAGGGTCTGGGGCGTGAGTGAGACACCCCCGAACACCCTGCAATACCGCTTTGACGGGCCAGAAGACGCTCCGGTCCTGATCCTGGGTCCCTCACTGGGTACCACCTGGCACAGGTTGTAGAGACCGTCCAGGGGCGTCTACGCCAGTCCAGCGCGGGCATGAAACTCCAGGTCAGAGCGTTCTGGTCCGTGAGGGGCCGCCCAGTCGGTGATTGTTGGGTGATAGACGAGTGATACGGCGAGGCCCCGCCGGGGCACTTCCTGCCGGGACTCTACGCGGAGCCCTGAGACGGCGCAGCCGCACCGGATCGCTCCGGTGCGGCTGCGCCGTGAGATCGGCTGCGCTGGCGCGGACGATGCAGTCGGCGCCTCACGCAGTCTGGGTTCCTGCGACGATCTGGGAGTGCCTGATTTGCGATCGCACCCGCCTGCTCGTCCGTAACGATCCGCGTAGCACATGGCGCGCCCCGGCCACGCGCGGGTAGGGGCGTGAATGACGAGGCGTTGGCCGCGCTGTCCCCCCACGGCGATCTCGCCGGTCCGGGCGCTGACCTGACCAACCCGGTGGCTGTCGACCGCCTGCGGGGCATCCTCTAGGCGTCGAGGGACTCTGCGGCCTCACGGGTCACATCGAGGACGAAGTCAGGATGCGAGAGCATGGGAAAGTGGCCGCTGTCCGCGGGACGGATATTGGCGCCCATGCGCTCGGCGGCGGACCGCTCCAGGTCGGGGTGCACGGTGCGGTCGTTGTTGGCGACGATGCCAGCTTGGCTTCGTCCGCCAGGCGGTGCCGGAACCTGCTGGTTGAACAGGTCCGCCACTGGCACAGCGCCTGTCGCCAGAACGAGCTTCGCTCCTGGCGGCTGCAACACCGCACTGGTTCGACCCTCACAGATCTCGCGCGGCGGATCAATCCCGTCGTTGCGGGGTGGCTCAACTACTACGGCCGCTACGGCCGTTGGATGTTGATCCCGTTCCTTCAGCGCATCAACGCCTACTTGGTGCGCTGGATCCGCAGGAAGTATCGACGGCTGGCGCCGTTGCGGAGGGCCAACGCGAAGTTCCAGGAGATCGCCCAACTGTATCCGCGGATGTTCGCGCACTGGCCGGATACAACGCTCGCCGCATTGGCCTGGTGATCAGGATGACAAGAGCGGAGTGACGAGAGATTGTCACGCTCCGTTCTGGGAGAGCCGAGGGGTGAGATTCCCCTCGGCTACTCGACCCAGCAAGGTGAGCGGGCCGGTGTTGGTCAGGTCCAAGGCGTGACAGCAGCCGCTCGTAAGGTCACCCAGCGCCCCCTGCACGACCTCGGCTGAGAGCCTCGACGACAGACAGCTCAGGGTCCCGGCGTCCAGAAGGACGCCGGGACCCTGCGTGCTCACACCGGATGGCTACTTCATGGCTGCCAGGGCCCCGTCGACGCCCGCGGTGGGGGAGCCGAGGCCGGTGACGGTGTCGTAGCCGGGGCCGGCTGTGCACTCCGCGCCGCATCGGCCGTTGGAGCCGGCGGTGATGTCTCGCAGGTAGCTGCTGCCGAGCGCGTAGACATCGGTGTGCGCCGTGTCGCCGTCCGGACCGTCGGAAGCCAGGTGCGGCTTGCCGGCGGTGGCCCGGAGCTGGTCGGCCGAGGCGATGATCGCACCCCAGATCGGGGCGGACAGGCTGGTGCCGCCCACCTTGAACCACATGGAGTGGGGGCTGCTGCTGAACGACCCGCTGGCCGGGGCCATGGCCAGCGTCGGTGCGTTCATCTGCGGCATCGGTACGCTGCTGAGCCCGCTGCGGCACCCGGTGGTGAACGCGGTCGGGACGGTTGCGGCCTTCAGCGCCATGGCGGTGCTGGGGGCGCTGGTGCACGGCACCACCTGGTTGTTCCTGCTGCTGCTGGCGGGCGCGGCGTTCGCCGTCGGGCTGTGGCGGACGGTGGGCGTCGCGCCCGGCATCCGGGGCTGCCTCCTGGTCATCGGGCTGATGATCACGGCTGATCTCGCTCCCGACGTGCACGGCGGCCTGGTGATAGCCGGGTGGATCGCGGTCGGGACCGGACTCGTCGTCGTGGTGTGGTTGCTCCCGCCGTACGGTCCGCGGTTCGCTTCCCAGCGCCGGGCGCTTGCCGCCCTGTAGGCGATGAACCGCGTCCCCTGGCCGCCGCGCTGTTGACTAGGGCCAGGTCGAGCGAGGCTCCGCCGCAGCCCAGCAGGCACTCGACGCCGCCGCCCGCGTCGACTCCACCCTCCTGGCCTCTCGGCTTCAACGCCCTGCTGGACGCGGCTCGCCCGTGCGAGACCGCCGCGGTCGACGACGTACGGACACAGCCGCAGGATCGCGCCGCCCGTCCGACCACGATCGCCGCCTGAGGCCATCAACACGGTGGGGGACAAACCGGAACGCCTGGGCAGCGAGGCGTCCTTCGCCGCGCTTGCGGGGGTCCGCCCTGTCGAGCGTTCGTCGGGCCGCTCCGGCGATCGTCGACGAAGGACAGCCGGTACGGCGGGCCACACGGCTGTTCGTCGATGCCGGTCACGAGTTGACGAAGAGTCGACCCATTTGTCGGCCCGTCCACGCCAGGTTGAGTACCGGTTCGGAAGAAGCCATCCGGCAGTGATCGAGTCGCGCGGTTGTGCCGGGTTCGATGGGACGGTTGTGCCGTCCCGGACGGGGGTCTGACTCATGAGATATATGACCGAAGTGTCCAGTCACAGGCGTGTCGACTGTCGTTGCGGGACAGCACCTGCCGGTACCGAGCCGCAGGGCGTGTCCCAATAGCGCCTCTGTGCGTCAAGCGTCATGGGCGAGGCGGGTCCGTTGGTCTCGTTTCATGATCCGGTAAACCACGTTGGACAGCCGTCG
>NZ_JBEOYR010000044.1:0-54279 GCF_040297165.1 Streptomyces sp. NPDC001851
CGAACCGACAAGCTCGCGATCGCCTACCAAGCCGCACTGCACCTCGCAGGCATTCTCATCTGGACCCGGCACTGACCAAGGAGACAGAACCTAGGGCAGAACCGCGAGTTGGTCACCGAAGGCTGACGCGGAGGCAAGCACGACTTCCGGTGATCACGAGGTGTCGAGTCCCTGATCACCACCACGGAAGACCGTGCCTGCCCGCTCATCCTCGCTCATCCCGCGCCCTCTGGGCCAACTCGCCGACACCGCGCCGACCGTCCCCGATGACCTCCCCGGCCTGCTGACCTGCCTGGCTCAGGTGCCCGATCCCCGCCGGGACCAGGGCCGACGCCACCCGCTCGCCTTCGTCCTCTCCCTGGCCGCGTGCGCGGTCCCGGCCGGAGCGAAGTCCCTGGCCGCGATCGCGGAGTGGGCCGCCGACGCCCCGCCCAACGTCCTGGCCCGGCTCGGTGGCCCATGCCGGGAGCCGGGCCGCGGCCCCGTCGCCCCGGCCGAGGCCACCGTGCGTCGTGTCCTCCAACGCATCGACGGCGACGCGCTGGATACAGCCGTCGGAAGTTGGCTCGCCGGGCGCGAACGCGCCTCCGGCCAGGCGGAGAACGACAGCGACCGGCGGCCCCTGCCCTCCCTCGCCGTGGACGGCAAGACCGTGCGCGGTGCCCGCCGCACCGACGGCACCCAGGTCCACCTGCTCGCCGCGATGACGGGGACCGGCCTGGTCACCGCCCAGCGCGAGGTGGACGCCACGACCAACGAGATCACCGTCTTCCATCCCCTGCTTGCCCACGCTCAACTGCACGGCACGGTGGTCACCTTCGACGCCCTCCACTCGCAGACCGCCCACGCGCGCTTCCTCGTCGAGGACAAGCACGCCCACTACATCGCGCTGATCAAGGGCAATAAGCCCACCCTGCACCAGGGGCTGAAGGCCCTGCCATGGCGGGAAGTGCCACTCCTGGACAAGACGCGGGCCACCGCGCACGGCCGCGACGAGATCCGCCGGATCAAGACCGCCGCCGTCGCCGGGATCGCGTTCCCACACGCGGTGCAGGCCGTCCAGTTCGTGCACCGCCGACGGATCGTCACCACCGGCAAGGTCACCCTGGAACGCGTCTACGGGGTGACCGACCTGACCGTGGAGCAGGCCAACGCAACCGAGATCGCCCGCCGCGTCCGCGACCACTGGGGCATCGAGAACAAGATCCACCACGTCAGGGACACCACGTACGCCGAAGACGCCTCCCGCATACACACCGGCACCGCTCCACGTGCCATGGCATCCCTGCGCAACCTCGCCATCGGCGCTCTCCGACTCATCGACCAGACGAACATCGCCGCTGGACTCCGCCACCACGCCCGCGACGCCAACCGTCCACTGATCACCCTCGGCATCATGTGATCAACCAGGACACGTCACCTGAACGACGCAGCCCTGCACGAGATGGACCGGGGCTTCGGCCAGCGCAAGACCCTGGCCAAGGCAGCTCTCCATATCGCGCGCCGACACGACATCACTACCACTGGCCGCCAGCTTCGCGAATTGACGCTCCGCGTCACCTCCTAACACCGATGTTTCGAGTCCGACCTCGTACACGCTGGCGGGTCGGGGTGTTGAGGGTTTCTGCCGCGCCTGGTGGCGTCAGATGCCGCGTTCGATCATGTCGATGAGGTGCTGGCCCACGTCTTGGGCCTGGGAGGGGTGGAGGCCGCGCAGGGGGCCTTCGATGAGGAGGACGGCGAGCCCGTGGACGGCGGACCAGGCGAGGAACTCGGCGCCGGGGCGCCGGTCCTCGGCCAGGAGGCCGGCGTTCACGAGGCCGTCGAGGGCCTCACCAAGCAGTTCGAAGGGGGTCTTGCCGGTGGCGCCTGCGGCGGTGTCGGCGGCGGCATGGGTCATGTCGCCGGGGACGTGGAAGGCCGTGCGGAAGAGGCCGGGTTCCTCTTGGGCGTAGCGGAGGTAGCCGGTGCCGACGGCGCGGAAGCGGGCCCTGGCAGCGGCTACCGGGTCTTCGGTCGGCGGCACGGCGGCCTGCTCGGCCTCCATGGTGCGGGCGACCTGGGCCATGGCGGCCTGGGAGACGGCGTGCAGGAGGGCGTCGCGGTCGGCGAAGTGGCGGTAGGCGGCGTTGGGGACGACCCCGGCCTGCCGGGTGGCGGCGCGCAGCACGACGGCCTCCGGGCCGCCCTGCCGGGCGAGTTCGAGGGCGGCCTCGATCAGTGCGTTGCGCAGGTCGCCGTGGCGGTAGGTGTCCCGTTTGGTCTTTTCGTTCCTGGTTGCCGCCATGGCCGCCGCCTCCAATGTGGACAGCATCCACTTAGGTCGTCTAGGCTCTCGCATGATCCCTCGGGGGGCACGGATCGCCGCACCCTCCGAATGTGGACATCGTACACAAGGGCTGGCCGACAACCGTCCGGACACCTGTCACCACGGGGGACCCACTACTCATGGGCAAGATCACGTACTTCGTGCACCAGTCGCTGGACGGCTTCATCGAGGGCCCGAACGGGGAGTTCGACTGGCCCCGGATGGACGGCGAACTGTCCGCCTATTCGCAGGCCCTCACCGACAGTGCCGACATCTTTCTGTACGGCCGGGTGGTGTGGGACATGATGTCCGGCTTCTGGCCCCGCGCCGAGGAGTTCTCCACCCACGCGCACGACCTCGCCTTCGCGCCTGTCTGGCGCAAGGCGTCCAAGGTGGTCGTCTCCTCGACACTGACCGAAGCGGACTGGAACACCCGCGTCATCAACACCGACGTCGTCGAGCAGCTGACCGCCCTCAAGGACAGCGGAGCGCACCTGCTGCCGTTCGGTGGCTCCGCGCTGGCCGGCTTCCTCACCGAGCACCAGCTGATCGATGAGTACCAGATCTTCGTCCACCCCGTCGTGCTCGGCGGCGGCAAGCCCGTCTTCACCACCCCGCAGCAGCGGTTCTACCTAACGCTGACCGAGACCAGGACGTTCGACTCACAGGTGGTCCTCCTCCGTCACGAACGGATCAGCTAGGTCGTTTCGTGCAAGCAGCCCGGTGGGCGGGCGACGACCGGTGATTTTCCCCGCGCTCAGCAGTCAGAGGACACAGTTGGGGCACCGGGAGCGTGATCGAGGCGTGCAGCGACTGAACCCATGACGTACCCAGGCACGAGACACCAAGGAACCTTAAGATGCGTACCCTGATCAGCACCGCGTTCATCTCGCTCGACGGCGTCGTGGAGGCGCCGGGCGGTGAGCCCGGTTACCGGAACTCCGGTTGGACCTTCAAGGACGTCGAGTTCCTCCCCGAGGCGTTCGACATCAAGGGCCGGGAGCAGCAGGAAGCCACCGCCATGCTGATGGGTCGGACCAGCTACGAGGCGTTCAGCCCGGTGTGGCCGGACATGGCGGACTTCGCCGACTACAAGGTAATGCCGAAGTACGTCGTCTCCACCACGCTCACCGAGGGCGACCTGGTGTCCAACTGGGGCGAGACGATCATCCTGCGCTCCCTCGACGAGGTCGCCGCGCTGAAGGAGACCGAGGGCGGCCCGATCATCGTCCACGGCAGCGCCGCCCTGAACCAGAGCCTCTCGGACGCCGGCCTGATCGACCGCTACCACCTGCTCGTCTTCCCGCTGCTGCTCGGCGCGGGCAAGCGGCTGTTCAGCGCCACCGACAAGGACACCCAGAAGCTGAAGCTGGTCGAGCACGAGGCGTACGCCAACGGCCTGCAGAAAAACGTCTTCGACGTCATCCGCTGACAACACTCCCGCACCCGAGTTACGTCACCGGCAGTACACGGAAGGAACAGAACCCCGACATGACCACCGCAGTCAAAGGCCCTGCCAGCTACTTCCCCTCCATCGAGAAGAAGTACGGCCGCCCGATCACCGAATGGAAGGACCTCATCCGCACCTCCCCCCTGACCAAGCACATGGAACTCGTCAGCTGGCTCAAGGCCGAACACGGCCTGGGCCACGGCCACGCCAACGCCCTGGTCGCCCACACCCTCGCCGAGGCAAGCGGCAAGTGAACCTCCCCCATGTTCCACGGCAGCCCGCAGCACACCGAGGCCGAGCTCGACCACTCCGCCACCGCCGGCGTCCGGGCCTTCCTCGCCGCCTGCCGCTGACCGCGCCGACACACTCGCAGCCGACACACTCTTGAGGGGGCCGCATGACCTGGTCGGAGCGCACCGTTGTGCGCGACGGCGTACGCATCTCCTGTCGCAACTGGGGCGGAGTGGAATCACCTGTCGTCCTGCTGCACGGACTGGCCGGCCACGCGGGCGAATGGGACGTGATCGCCCAACACCTGACCCCCCGGCATCGTGTCGTCGCAGTCGACCAGCGCGGCCACGGCGCCAGTGAGCGGCACCCCCATGACCGTTCGCGCGCCGCCTACGTCGCCGATGTCGTCGCGGTCATCGATCAACTGGACCTTCGGCAGCCCGTCCTGATCGGCCAGTCGCTCGGCGGCCACACCGCCATGCTGACCGCCGCCGCGCATCCCGACCTCGTGCGCGGGCTCGTACTCGTGGAGGCCGGACCCAGCGGGGCAGGTCCGGATGTTCCCGCTGTGGTCGGCAGATGGCTCGACTCGTGGCCGGTCCCGTTCCCGTCGAGAGAGGCCGCCGCGGCGTTCCTCGGCGGTGGCCCGGTCGGCGAGGGCTGGGCCGCTGGGCTGGAGGAACGTGACGGCGCATGGTGGCCGCGTTTCGACCGTGACGTGATGGTCGACTCCCTTGCCGAGATCGCCCAGCGTTCCTACTGGGACGAGTGGACAACCATCACCTGCCCGACGCTGGCCCTCCTCGGCCAATTCGGCATCCTCGCTCAGGAGGAATACGGCAGGATGCTCCAACAGCGGCCCGAGACGGTCGCCATGAGCGTCCCCGGGGCTGGACACGACCTCCATCTGGAACACCCCGACGTCCTACTGCAGGCGCTCGAACGGTTCCTCCCCGACACGGGAGTGTCCAATAGACGGCGGATCTGATGATCAAGGAGATGCGTCAAGACCTGCTCCGTCGCCCGCGGCCTCGACTTCCCCTACGCCGTCCAGGTCGTACGCCGCCGCCGGACCATCACCACGGGCAAGATCACCCTCGAACGCATCTACGGAGTCACCAGCCTGCACCCCACCAGGCCGCACCGGCCGATCTCGCCTTATGAGTCCGCGGCCACTGGGGCATCGAGAACAAGGTCCACCACGTGCGCGACACCACCTACGCCGAGGACGCCTCCCACGTGCACACCGGCACCACAACCCGCACGATGGCCAGCCTGCGCAACCTCGCCCTCGGCGCCCTCCGCCACGCCGGCCACAACAACATCGCCGCCGCACTTCGCGCCCGCGATCCCCGTCGCCCCGCTCACCACCCTCGACATCATGTGATCAAACCGGACAGCTCGACAGAACGACGTCGCCCTGACCGACGTACCCCGTGAAATCCATCGGCCTCGTGCCCGCTGCACATGGCCCAGGCCGTCAAGTTTGCCGCTCCTTGGTGCGACGGGGTTTGGTGCCCTTCACGTGGTGGGCGGGGCGGCTGTACGTCTTGCCGGTGGCGAGGACTCTGCCCAGGTCATGGCGGGTGGCCGGGCGGCGGTTCTTCGAACCCGGCTGTCGGCCAGGCCCGGGACGTGACGGTTTCGGTGCCCTGGCCGGGGAGCAGGCGCTGCCGCACGGTCTTCCGGCGCGTGTCCACAGGGGCGGTGTACCCGCCGACCAGCAGCGTCTCGCCGTCTCGGGAGGGCCGCATGCGCGGCGGCTCCAGACAATGGCGGGCAAAGATCTGATTGAGGTCGTCCACGTCATCAGCCCGGCGTGCCCGCCGCTTTGTGTCGGCGTCGTCAGGCCAGGCTGGTTCGGGTCACCAGTGGCCGGCCAGCGTCGGGCTAGAGGTCTTGGACGGCGCGCAGGGCCTGGTCCACGCGGGCCATGGTGGCAGGATCCACAGGGCCGAGCAGCTTTGCTCCCTCGAACCGGTTGACCCGCAATTGTGTGATGTTGACGGCGACGGCGGTGCACGGGACCGGGTCGCCGATCACCACCGACATGGCGGTGTCCGGGTACCGGCCGCTCTCGTGCAGCACGATCACGAGAACGGCGCCGTAGGACTCTTCCAGGCCAGTGAGGCTGATGACCAGGACGTTCCGGCCGTCGGGCAGGGCCCAGATGTCACCACGGTTCACAGAGTGTCGCCCTCGCCCGCCAGGTCGTCGCCGAGGCCGAGCGCGGCAAGCTGCTGCGCGGCGTCGAGGGTGGCGGCGCGACGGGCCGCGCGCACCACGTACGCGTTCACGCTCATACCGGCCTCGGCGGCAGCCGCCTTGATCGAGGGAGCGAGGTCATCGGGGATGCGCAGGGTCATGGTGGTCACAGACATGGTTGCAGACTAGCTACCGATAGGTGGTGGCGTAAGGCAGTGGCACAAACCCAGCGGCAAAGCCCGACCAGACACACCTGCGGCAAGGCAGACCCTGCTGGAACAGCGGCCCAGGGCAGCCGCCCGGAGAGCGCTGAGAACCCGTGTCGAAGTAGCCACAGGCCCTCAGCCAGCGTGCTATGCCCCCGAAGGAGCCAGCCGGTGAGTCGTTGAGCGCCATGCCCCTCCGGGATTTGAGAAGTCAGGTCGCCCCACGTCACTCACACGTCACCATCGAGAACCACTGGATCCTTCCCTCGGAGCGCGGCCTTGGCCCCCCGCCCGGCGCTGACCAGGGCTGCTGCAGAAGCGGCAACGGTGACGGTGAGTATCGGCATCGTGACCAGCTGGGCTGCGTCAGCGGTATTCACGGTCAACGCCGCGACACAGGCGATGCCTGTCGTCGTCACGGCGAACGCCACCGCAACCCCGCACAGGGCAAGCAGCCGCAACACCTTCGCAGACGGTCGGCACCGGGTGACGACGACCGCCGGCGTCACCGCCGCGGTAATGAGGAACGCTGCCGGCCCAAGCACCCCCAAGGCCCCGACCCAGTAGGAGACCGGGTCGATGGAGGCGAATGCCAGGAGGAACGGCGCGATCAGCCACGTGGGCAGCGTCGGGACAAGAGCCACCAGCGGGCGCCACGCGGCCCAGCTGCCGGTTCTGGAGGATTCCGCAAGGAGTGCGAGGGCGCCGACCAACAGGATCAGGCCAGCCCCGTACATGGCGTACTGCGCAACGTTGAGCAGTCGACGTACCACATCCGGAGTCGGCCAGGGCTCCTCGGACAGGATGAAGCGCAGCACCGGCAGGGCATACAGTGCCGCGCACCAGGAGACCCAGGTGGTGGCGACGCTTGCCTGCATGCGGCGGCGGCGCCGTTCGGCGGACTCATCGGGCATCACCGGGCGAAGCCATGCCCGCAGCGCGCCGACAAGGAGGTCTGCGACGACGCTTGGGCCTGCGCCGGTGTCCTCGACCAGTGCTTCGAGCTCGCAACCGTAGCGCTCCCGGAACGAGGGAGGGTATGCCCGCAAGGCCAACCGGGCCGCCATGTCGATCACGCGTTTGCCACCCCCAGCCGGGTCAACCCGGTACGTGCGAAGCGGGCCATCGCCCGCAGTTTGTCGTCGAGCACGGTCTGGCCTTCCGCCGTGAGCCGGTAGGGCCGCCGACGCTCGTCCTCATCCAGCGGCGCCACCAGGCCCCGTTCCTCCAGCCGCGCGATGGCGGCATACAGCGTGCCCGGCCCCAGCCTGATGGATGTCTGTTCCTCGACGTCCTTGATGATCGCGTAGCCATGCTTTGGTCCGTCGGCCAGGCTGGCCAGGATCAGCAGCGCCGGCTCGGCCCATCCGACACGGTCCCGTTGACGCGGCATCAGGCACCTCCTTCATCTCCCCTGCCGACTACTACGTAATACGATACTACGCACTACATAGCAGTGGCCCCGCGCTGCGCCATAGGACCCGCGCACCACATACGCCGAGCAGGTGCCGGGCCTGTCCACGCGGCACCGCCGACAGCACCGGGCTGACACGCTGGCTGCGGTCGATCGATGATCGAGCTCGGTGTCCGTCCTGCCGCTCGGCTGCCAACGCCACGGCCCGGTGCTGCGTCGGCGACGCCTTCGCCCGGGCCGGAGTGCCGTTCTCCTCTTCGTATTCGTAGACCATCGCGAACCGATTAGAGCCCTCCGACCACCCGCTCGGACGCTCCCGCGGCATCGCGGGTCAGGCAGGTGATGCACCCGCTTTCGAGACGGTGATGTCCCGCATCCGCATGCCCCGCGCCGGCTCGGGCAGGCCCCGGACCCGGCCCTTGGCGGTTTTGGCCGACCGCGCGTATTCCTCACGTGCCATCCGCAGTCACCTGCGGCGCCGGGGCATCCGCGCGGTCATCCCGCAGCCGTCCGACCAAGTCGGCAACCGTCTGAGACGAGGCCGGCTCGGTGGCCGTCCGCCCAGTTCCGACAGCGAGACGTACAGGCAACGGAATACCGTCGCGCGGTGTGTCAACCGCCTCAAGCAGTGGCGCGGCCTGGCCACACGAACCGACAAGCTCGCAATCGCCCCCCAAGCCGCACTCCACCTCGCGGGCATCCTCATCTGGACCCGAAGCTGACCAAAGAGACAGAACCCAGTTGTTGCGGGACATGAGGTTGTTGACGCCTGAGCAAGTCTTCAACTCGTCACAGCGAGTGCCGGAAGATTGTGGTGCGGCTGGACGTTGGCCGCAGGTATGAAGATCGGCGAGGCTTCCAGAGTCAGCGGTGTGAGTGCGCGGTCGTTGCGGCACTACGAGGACGAGGGCTTGATCGTCCCTGGGCGTTTCAGCAATGGGTTCCGTGACTACTGCCAGTCCACGATCGATCGGGTGCTCGTCATCCGGTCGCTGCTGGAGTCCGGGTTGCCCGTGAGGTTGATCAGGGAAGTCCTGCCCAGCCTCACTGACGGATCCGATGCCGGCACCGAGGTGGTGTGTGCGGAGTTCCTGCACGAGGTGCAGGGCTATCGCGATCGGCTCGCTGCTCGCATTGCCGTTCTCAGCGATCAGCAGGCGGCACTCGACACCTACCTGAGAGAGGCCCGCCGTACTGATCTCTGACGGCCGCTTGACCTTGACGTATATGCGAGGTTCCTACGGTCGGTTCATGGAGATCAACGAGCAGCAGAACGCCGCCGAGCAGACCGTTCGAGCACTGGTCCAGCGGTCGTACCGCGGGCCGAAGGACCTGACTCTTGCGACGGATCACCGCCGCCCTGCCCCGGGGCCCGGCGAGTACCTGATCCGCGTCGGCGCGGCCGGGGTCAACTTCGCCGATGTCATGCAGAGCCATGGCACCTACGGAGGAGGTCCGCAGGCACCCTACGTGGCGGGCTTTGAGGCGGCCGGTGAGATCGTGGGGGTCGGCCCGGACGTCGAGAAGCCGCTGCCGCTCGGCACCCATGTCGTCGGAGCCGGACCGGGCGCCTTCGCGCAGTACATGACGATGCCGGCCGCGGGTGTGCTTCCCGTGCCGTCCGGCTGGAACGATGCCCAGGCTCTCGGTCTGGTGCTGAACTGGGTCACCGCGTTGGCGGCACTGAAGCCGTTGGGCGAGATCAAGACGGGTGAGGTGGTGCTCGTTCATGCCGCGGCCGGCGGCGTCGGGCAGGCTGCCGTTCGCCTCGCCCGCCACTACGGTGCGCGGGTGATCGCCACGGCCTCACCGGAGAAGCACGACACCGTCAAAGCCTTCGGCGCCGACGAGGTGCTGGACCGTCGACACCCCGAGCTGGCTGAGGAGATCATCCGCCTGACCGGCGGGGTCGACCTGGTCCTGGAATCGGTGGGCCAGGCCACGTTCGAGACCAGCCTGTCGGTTACCAAGCCCTTCACCGGACGCGTCGTCGTGTTCGGAGCCGCTTCCGGTGACGCCACTTTGACCACGCACGACCTGGTCTTCAACCACCAGGTTCAGATCAAGGGCCTGCACATCGGCGCGCTGGCGGTCACGGCCCCCTCCCTCTACCAGTCGTTGCTCGTCGAGATCGAGGCTCTCATCGCCCACGGCGTCTACCAGCCCGGCACCCCCCACGTGCATCCCCTGGCCGAAGGACCGGCAGTGCTCCAGCAACTCGAAGCGGGCCAGACCCGGGGCAAGCTGGCCCTCGATCCCTGGCGCTAGGAACGCCCTGTGCTTCACCGCAATGCTCCGCTGTCCCCCGAGGGACGACTTCGGCTCGTGCAGCGTTGTCAGCACCGCCCGATCGCCCACGTGGCAGCCGAGATGGGGATCTCCCGTGCCTGCGCGTCGAAAGGGGTCAACCGCTACCGTCAGCACGGTGAAATCGGGCTGCTGGACGGCTCCTCCGCACCTCGGCGTCAGCCAACGGCGACGAGCTCTGACGTCGTCGCCAGGATCGAGGCACTCCGCCGTGCCGAGAAGTGGTCCGCCTCCCGGATCGCATTCGAGCTCCAGACCGAAGGGATCTCGCTCAGTCGCCGCACCGTGTCGCGGCATCTGCTCGCCGTCCTGGGCACATGGTTCGCTCGACGTGTTGATGGTCGGC
This sequence comes from Streptomyces sp. NPDC001851, assembly GCF_040297165.1. Lineage (NCBI taxonomy): Bacteria > Bacillati > Actinomycetota > Actinomycetes > Kitasatosporales > Streptomycetaceae > Streptomyces > Streptomyces sp. NPDC001851. The sequence goes on from NZ_JBEOYR010000044.1 coordinate 10,468, forward strand.
CGGATCCGGCTGGCGGTGGCTGGCGGGGCCATCGGCGCGGCAGCCGCCAGGCCAAGACTGTCGAGCGGCGCAAGAACAAGGGCGCACGCGGCGGCTACGTCTACCTGCATTCCGCCGTCGACGGATTCAGTCGGCTTGCCTACACCGAAGCGCTGCCCGACGAGAAGGCCCTCACCGCCATCGCGTTTCTGCACCAGGGCCTGGTTCGCTGCCTCCGGCATCGTCCGTATCGAACGCATCGTCGCGCACAACGGCGCCTGCTACCGCGCTGGCACATTCGCCCGGCCCATCCTCGGGGCGCGACAGCAGCGCATCACGCCGTACACGCCTCGCCACAACGGCAAGGTGGAGCGCTACAACCGAATCATCGCCGAAGAGTTCCTCTACGCCCGTCGCTGGGCCTCGGAGGAGCAGCGCCGAGATGCCCTTGACGTCTGGAACATCCACTACAACTACCACCGGCCCCACGGTGCAGCTGGAGGCCAACCACCGGCCCGGCGACTACGCGCAGGCGTAACCAACGTCCGCATCGCCTACCCGGTCACGCCCGCGCCCGCCCACACCCTGGTCTCTGGCGTCTTCCTCGCCCACTGCACCGGATGCGGCACCATCTGCAGCGGCTCATGGAACCGACACAACCACGTCTTTTGCGCTGTTTGAGGATGCCGCACGTTGCCCAGCTGGGAACGCCGCCGGCTCGGGGCGCCTACCACCAGACGCCGGCTCGCAGGGCCGCCCATGTGGCTGGGTCTACGATCCCGTTAGGGGTGAGACCAGCCTCCTGTTGGATCACGGTGACCGCGTAAACGGTGTGGGGGCCGTAGATGCCGTCGATGGAGAGTTTCGGGCGGTAGCTGGTGTTGGTGTTGATCAGGCACTGCACTTCGATTGTCCGCCTGTCCGGGTATGGCTTTCCGGGCTCCACAATCCCAGTGCCGGAGTAGTAGGTACAGGTGGCGGGGCTCGTTGCCGCTGTGGCGGGTGTGGGGGCCGGTGCGGCTGCGGAAGGTTCTGCGCCAGCAATTCCGCCGACGAAAAGCAGCACGGCCAGGAGCAGCAGGGGGTGTCGCTGTGAGGACATGATCCGATTCCTGTCTTGGGTGCAGTGGTGTGCGGACTGCACGTTGGTGGGATGACGGGTCCGCTCGCGGTCAGAGGAAGAGGAAACGGGGTACAGGGGGCTCCGGCGACGGGTGAACACCGCGGAACGTGGTGATCACCTTTGAGATCGTCACCCGTGGCTGGGATTGCGGGGCCCCCAGGCGCACATGACCGCCCGGGACCCTGGCTGTGACAGGTGTGATTGAGAGTCGCTGGCGGCAGGTATGCGTCGAGGCAGCAGCCGAACTCCGGGCTGAGGATGACGAGGATGCCCCGGCGCCGCAGGTGACTGCGGATGGCACGTGAGGAATACGCGCGGTCGGCCAAAACCGCCAGGGGCCGGGTCCGGGGCCTGCCCGAGCCATCCGCGGGCCCGCGGATGCGGGACATCACCGTCTCGAAAGCGGGTGCATCACCTGCCTGACCCGCGGTGACAGTGAAGGCGAGGGGCCGTGCACGCCCGTCTGGGGCCAGGTAGACCTTGGTGCTCAGCCCGCCGCGGGAGCGTCCGAGCGCGTGGTCGGAGGGCTCGCCGCAGTGAGCCGCCCCTTATTGAGTGCTCAGGGCAGCGTGCTGGTGGGCACGGACGACGGTGGAGTCCACCGAAACCGTCCAGTCGAGGTCGTCGTCGGCGTCCGCCACCGCCACGACCGCCGCGAGGATCCTCTCCCACGCGCCGTCGACGGCCCGGATCCGCCGGCATCAGCGGCTTGATCCGGTCCCACATCGCATCGGTGATCACTAATCGGACGGACACATCCGATCAACTGATCAGCCCACCAAAGAGACACGCGCTAGCCCGCCACGAGCCAGCCGACGCGGACGTCTTCTTCGACCGCGACGAACCCATCGAGCGCCTGCACCTGATCACCCGCCACGCGGACACCCTGACCGAGGGCGCGGCCGCTGCGCTGGGCCGCCTTGCCAACCGTTCTGCTTGATCCGGCCGTTGTGCAGCCGAATGGCGAGGCCGTAGCCTTTGCTGGCTTCGGCCTCGCCAGCCGTGGGGGTGTTTGTGCTACTTCGCGTACCCACCGCGGAGCAGCGGCCAGGTCCGCTGGCCCACGATTCCGTCCCCGGTCAGGCCGTTAGCGGACTGGAAGCTTTTCACCGCATCCGTGGTCTGTGTGCCGTAGTCACCGTCGACCGGGCCGGGGTTGTACCCCCAGAACTTCAGCTGGCATTGGATTTCGACCGTCCGGTCACCGACGTGGCCGGGGTAGACGGCGTCGTTCCAGGCCCAGCTGTAGCCGGCTGTGTAGCCCGCGTAGTTCGCGGTCTCGCGCCAGTAGACATTGCAGCTGTAGGTCGTGGCGGCGCCGGCGGATGTGGCCACGGTGGGGCTCGTTGCCGCGGACGCGGCGGGCGCTCCCGCGAGGCCGCCGGTGAGCGCCACTGCTGTGATCGCGAGCACAGCCTTCGTACGTATGGACATTGCTTGCTTCCTCTCTGAGTGCGGGTGGCAGTCACGGCCGGCGCCGCCCGTCGGATATGTGATGCGGTGCCGACCACGATCGAGGTTCGGGTGGCTGTTCGTTGTTGCGCACCTACGTGGCGCCGCATGCAACAAATCAGTCAGTTAGCCAGCGCTTGCCAGGCTGATCGGCGAGGCGGGTTCCATGGCGGCGGCTGCCACGCCGCGCCGCATGGTCATCCTGCGTCCCTTCATGCGAGTCCTCCGTCGTAGGTGTCTGGACACCGAGCACGGATGGCCACCCGGGTTGGTGTTCCTTCCAGTGAGGGGCGCCGTCGCCCACCCCCGTGAGGGCGACGGCGGATTCCCCGCACCTGCACCGCAGCGGGGCGGCGCATCACCGAGTTCAGCGGGCTGGGGATTGAATGGGCAGCCGGTACTGCCACTCTGATCAATGGCCGATCCGCAGGTCACAGGGCGGCGGGGCGCTGACCAAAGAGCGCGCCTGTGGTTTGCCCTTCCGCCGCAGGCGCCGTAGCTTCGCGAGCCACGGCGTGGGGAGGCGAGACCCGGGGGGAGCTGTTGATGGCGGGGCGTCCGGAAAGCCCGCTGGATCCGAGCGCGGGGCCGGTTGCGCGGTTCGCGTGCGAGTTACGCAAACTCCGTGCAGAGGCGGGGAGCCCGACGTATCGGGTGATGGCGCTGCGCGCGGGGCAGGGGGCGAGCACGCTGTCGCAGGCGGCTGGGGGCGAGCGGCTGCCGACCCTGCCGGTAGTTCTGGCCTACGTCCGCGCTTGCGGTGGAGACCCGCAGGAGTGGGAGGAGCGGTGGCATCAGACGGCTGCCGAGGCAGCGGCTGAACCGCAGGCTGATGACCAGGACGCTGAGCCGCCCTACCGGGGCCTGGCCCGTTTCGAACCCGCCGACGCACATCTGTTCTTCGGCCGCGACGAACTCATCGAGCGTCTGTTCCGTCAGGCCTGCTTGTCCCGCTTTGCCGCGGTGTTCGGCCCGTCGGGCAGCGGCAAGTCGTCCCTGTTGCGGGCCGGCCTCATCCCCCGCTTGCGCAACCCTGATACGACGGAGTTCAGACCAGCCGCCCTTCGTGTCCTCACCCCTGGCGGGCACCCGCTGCGCACCCACGTGCAGCGCTTGGTGCCCGCCGAGGGAGAGGGCGACACGTGGCTGATCGTGGACCAGTTCGAAGAGCTGTACACCCTGTGCACGGACTCCGGTGAACGGGACCGCTTCCTCGACCACCTGCTGGCCGCGACCGACCCCGAGAACCGGCTGCGTGTTGTGATCGCGGTACGCGCCGACTTCCTCGGTCGCTGCGCCGCACATTCCCGGCTGACCGCCGCGTTGCAGGACGCGACGGTGCTGGCCGGCCCGATGAGCCGGAAGGAACTGCGCGATGCCATCATCAAACCCGCTCAGGCCCGCGGGCTGATCGTCGAGCGCTCCCTGACCTCCCTCATCCTCGATGAGGTAGAGGACCAGCCTGGCGCGTTGCCGTTGATGTCGCACGCTTTGCTGGAGACGTGGCGGCGCCGCAAGGGCCGCGCCCTGACGCTCGAGGCCTACGAGGCGGCGGGCGGCCTGCACGGAGCGATCGCCCGCACCGCAGAGCACGCCTATGCCCGCCTCACCCCCGCCCAGGCCGACCTCACGCGCCGTATCCTGCTGCGCCTGATCACCCCTGGCGAAGGAACCCCCGACACCCGGCGGCCTGCTCCTCGCACGGAGCTCGACTTCAGCAACTCCACCGACACGGTCGTCGTCCTCGACCGTCTCGCCAGCGCCCGCCTGATCACGCTCGACCACGACACCGTCGATCTCGCCCACGAAGCGCTGATCACCGCCTGGCCGCGGCTGCGGCAGTGGATCGACGATGCCCGCGAGCGGCTGCCCTTTCACCGTCAGCTCACCGAAGCCGCCCGAGCCTGGAACGATCTCGATCGCGACCCGGGGGCCTTGTATCGCGGCTCACGACTGGCCGCGGCCGAGAAGTGCTTCGCCGGGCGTCGCGCGGATCTGATTCCGGTCGAGTGTGCTTTCCTCGACGCCAGCATCGCCGCACGCGAGCAGGAGCAGCGCGTGGCGTGGCGGACGGCCCGACGGCTCTGGCGTCTGCGCGTGGCCGTCTCCGTAGTCGCGGTCTTGGCGATGATGGCCGGTCTGGTGGCGTGGCAGCGGGACCAGATGGGGCACCAGCGTCTGGCTGACGCGGCATCCCGGCGAGTCGCAGCGCTCGCGGAAAGCATGCGGTACGCCGACCCGCTCACCGCTCTACGCCTCAGCGTGGCCGCATGGCGCATCAGCCCCACACTGGAAGCCAGGGCTGCACTCTGGGGCGCTTCCACCCAGCCCGAGCAAGATGCCTTCACCGCACCAGGCACGTCTGGCAAAGACGGCTATCACCCTGTCTTCCTGACCGCCGACGGCAGCACGCTGGTGACCGGTGGCACGGGATACGCACAGCTATGGGACCTGACCACCCACCGCCTCCTGCGTGCAGTGCCCGTCAGCAAGGACGACCGCTTGATGGAGGCGTCCCCCGACGCGCGGCGGCTGCTGTTCCGTGCCTCGGACAGGTGGGAGGTGCGCGACGCCGCCTCCGGCGCGCCAACCCCGTTACCGCTCCCTTCCGCCGGAATAGTGTCCTTCGGCCCGACCCAAGACACGTTTCTTGTCTCCGATGAAGACGGCCACTTCGCCAAGCTGTGGCATCTGCCGGGTCACCACCGGGTTCCGGTCGTTCCCGAGCGCGCGAAGCGGCAGGGAGACACGGAGTGCACCCGGACCGGTGACCTGCTGGTGTGGGACGGCAGCAGCGAACGTCGACTGGGAGGCAGCGGGACACTGGCCTCCGCCGTGCAACTGGCCTGCGGCCCGCACGGCAACACGGTCAGGCCGTACCCGCTGCGCTTGGACGAGGACCACCTGCTCATCGTTGCCGACAACGGGATACACATCTGCAGCCTGCGTACGGGAAGGGAAGGCCGCTTCATCCCCGCCTCGGCTCCGACCGGCGTGGCCATGACCCCCAACGGCCGGTTTCTTGCTGTTGCAGACACCAGGGTCCTCACACTGTGGCGGATTGACAGCCCCGCCGGGCCCGTCTTCAGGTATCCCCTACAGGGCCGCCCGGTTGGCGCAGTGAGCCTCGACCCGAGCCGAAAGCTGATCCGGTACATCGAAGAGACCGCCTGGACCGCCGCTCCCGTCATCCGATCCCTCTACGTCGGGGACGCCCTGGACCCTGCGTGGACGACCGAGGGAGTCCAGAAGCCGCCGCCGGCCACTGATCCTGACGATCCGACGGAGCGCCAGATCACGGCTATGGACGCGGCCCCAGGTGACGGCGGCCGGGTGGCGACCGGCGACGGCGCGGGGTGGGTGACCCTGTGGGACCGGGCACTCAAGCACCGGTTCGGCTTGTTCGACGCCGTGCCCGCAGACGCGGAGGACGGCAAACCCCACGCGATCTCCGCTCTCGCCTACTCACCGGACGGCCGCATCCTGGCTGTCGCCGGTGGCAGCAGCGTCCGGCTGTGGGACGCCGCGACCTCCCGTGCACTGGGAACCAGTCTGCTCGCAGCCGGGGACGACGTGATCTCCTTGGCCTTCAACCATGCCGGGACAACCCTCATCGTTCACGGCGCCCATACACCGCCACGCGCCTACCCGATATCACCCGAGCTGGTCGCTGCATCCGTATGCGCCCGCGCGGGATCCGCCCTGGGCCCCGCCGCCTGGAAGACATTCATTCCGGACCTTTCCTACCGGCAGACCTGCTGACCAGGCGCGGCACGCAGAGCGTGCACACGGCGCGGCAATGCTTCGGTACGGAACAGTCTCCGGGCCCTTCCATCTGTCCCCTTGAACCAGAGGTTCACCGACGACCCTGTGGCGGTTGCGATGGGCGCGGCGGGACTAACGCCCAGCGCATGCCGATCGCGGAGAGCTGCTCCACCCGCTCTGGCGACAGCGTGGCGGCCCTGCTGCGCTGGTTGCCGATCCTCGATACGCGCCGTAAGGGGGTGCGTCGAGCCCTTGCGATCTCCATGGTGAGCGCTGCGGTCACCGCAGGGCTAACGGCCGGCACTCCCACATGGCGGACGGCCGAGAACTCCGGCGCTGCTTCTCAGGCAATGGCTGAGCATCCTGATTTTTGCTCGGACGGATACCTGTTCCAAGGGGATCCGGACGCCAGTCGGTACACCGCGGTCGGTGAGTGCCGCGAGTTGAGCGTTGTCCGGGCACCCTGGTGCTGCTCCGCAGAAGTGCGTGGAGGGGCGTTGATCAGGCAGCCTTGAGCGGGGTGCCTTCGTAAGTCCATCGGTAGGGCTTGGCGGTCTCGTTGTGCCCGATGACGTATGCCTCCAGCTTCTCGATCAGGTCGTGGCGGCTAGTGAAGTCGCCGTGCCGCACGACCCGGCGGGTCAGGGCGGAGAAGAACAGTTCGATCTGGTTGAGCCAGGAGGCGTGCGGCGGGGTCCAGCGGACGTGCCAGCGCGGGTGCGCGACCAGCCAGGCCTTGGTGTGCTCGGCAATGTGGGAGGAGCCGTTGTCGAGCACGACGTGGGTTGGATCGCCTTGCCCGGAGCGATCGCCTGGTCGAGCTGGCCCAGGAAGGCGGTGAAGATCGCCGCGTTGTTGCGGGCGATCACCTCTGTGAGGACCTCACCGGTGCGCACGTCGAGAGCGGCGACGAGGGAGGCGGTGCCGTGACGCCGGTACTCGAACTCCTGCCGGGCGGGTTCACCGGGGCGTGCGGGACGACCGGGATGGCGGCGTGAACGGGCGGCGATCGCGGTCTTCTCGTCGATGGAGAGCACCACCGCTCCCCCGGCGGATCAAGGTAGAGGGCGCACACCGCGGAGGCTCGCTGCCAGAAGTCGAGGGTGTCCCGGCGGGTGAGCCAGCCACGGACCTTGTGCGGCTTCAGGTCCAGACCGGCCAGGATCCGGCCGACCTGGGACGCGGAGACCGACACGAAGCAGGCGCCGGCCACGTGCTGAGCGAGGCACGGTGTGACCAGGTCGCCTCCGGATCTATACGGCGGGATCTGGTTGCTGTGGCCACGATCACCATGCGGACCTCGGGCCCGTAGATCTTCGGCCGCCCCGACCGTTCGGCGTCCCGCAAGCCGTCCGGGCCCAGTGCGGCGAACCGCCCAAGCTCTCTGGCGATCGCGCCATTGCCGAGTCACCCGGCAGGATGGGCCCGTGCCGAAGAACCCCCCGGAATCGATGCAACACCACCTGCGCCAGCGCCTGAACCGCCACGCCCGTGCACGCTGGCCCCACGTGGACGCCATCACGGTCCGCTTCCGCACCGGATTCGCCTACGTAGCAGCCGAGTTGCCCGGCAAAATGAGCCTGCCGCTGTGCCGACTGCGTTTCACCGGCGTACTGCACACCTGGGGCTTCGCCCTCTATCTGGCCAGCAACGACAGCTACCGGGACAACCTCCTGCCCAGCGGACTGCCGGCCGGCTCCCCGGAGGAAGCCCTCGACTGCGCAGGCGCCCTCTACCTCAACGCTCTCGCGTCGGCCATCCGGGTGCCGACAGGACTCGTCGTCCTCGTCGGCCCACCAGCCTCGGGCAAGACCAGCTTCGTTCGGGCACTGATCGCACGCGGGCAGATCGACGCGGAAGCCGTGGTGTCCAGCGACGAGATCCGCGCGGAGCTTTTCGGCACCTCACCCGCACAAGCGGAATCCGACGCGGCGGACGCACGGATCTTCGAGGAACGTGACCGCAGGATCGTCGCCAGGCTCGCCGCCGGACACAGTGCAATCGCCGAGTCAACGAACGTCACGCCGCAGGCACGCGCACGACTCATCGCCATCGCCAGGCGCTTCAACGCCCCAGTGACCCTGCTGCGATTCAACCCGGACGTCACCGACCTCCTTCAGCAGTACACCGAGCGAGGCCGCAGGGACCTCACCACCGCGGACGTCCGTGCGTACGCCGCCATCATGGCCCGGGAGGCCGGTGCCGACCAGCTTCGCTCCGAGGGCGCAACCGCCGTCCACGATGTCCCCGGACGTCGCCAAGCGACCACGCCCGCCGAGGCTGCCGCGCACTTCTCCTTCGCCTGACACAACCGACGTGTCCAGACCTGCCTTCCGACACCCCTCCACGAACTTCCGCGGAGCAGCACTAGTCAGCGCTGCGACTGCGCGGACCGCAGGGCCCCACCCGTGGGGGACCTCGCTGGCGATGCGTGTCCTGAAGGTGGCGCTTGTCGTTCGGCACGACATGAAGAAGATCATCACTACAACGGCACTCGCTCTCACGAGCCTCGCCCTCTCCGCCCCGGCCCAGGCCGCCCCTGTCGATCACACGACGCAGAACGTCCAAGGCACGGCGCGGCTTTGGAGGGCGAACTCGGCGACATGGTGTCGCTCGTGGGAAAGCTAGCGGGCAGCTACGAGGGAGAGACCTCCGAGTCCTGGCAGCGGGTGGTAGTCACCCGTCTTGGCCGGGCCAACGCATCAACGCGTAGGCGACAGGGCTATCGAACGACCTGAGGGGAACTCAGTCATGCTGATGTACAACGATCTGATCAGCGATGACGAGCCGCCAACGATGCCGGCGTATCGCAAGATGCGGGCCGGGCGCGGTTCCGCCGCGGCACCCACGACACCGACTTTCCTCCATCCGCCGCCGGGCTCCGATAGCGACTTCGCCCGCTGAGCCGACCGCCGAGCGCGCCACGCCGCTACCCCGTACACGCCTGGATCGGGTCCGCACTCTGGCGGGACTGAGGACGGCACCACGCTACGTGCAGCGCATTTCTCGACGCGCCTGACGTGGTCGCCCAGCTCGCCGATGCGCTCACCCGCACCCGCGTCGCCGTGGACGTCCGTCTCCTGTCCCGCAAGCCAGCCCGGCCACCTGGTGGCGTGTCATCCCGCGTCCGGCGGCGCCGCGCCCGCATCGGCGGACGCTTCCGGCGCGGGCCGGCCCGGCTCGGTGCCGGGGTTTTCCCAGACGAGCCGCAGCACGACGTTCCCCTCGGCGGCTGTCCTGGCGATGACCGCGCCGGCCTCGGCGCTGAACTTGACCCCGAGCTCCAGCTCGACTTTCTTCGGCCGGGTGGTGAGCGCGGTGACCCGGCCGAGCGCCGCTTCCGCCGCGGCGCGGACCTGGTCGAACGTCTCGCTCAAGGAACGGACGGCGGTGGCCGCGACCTCACCGGGCCGGGCCGCGCGCACGATCCCGGAGGTCGCCGTCTCCACCTCGACCAGCACGGAGGCCGGTTCGGCGTCATCCGCCGCGTCACTCAGCGGGACCCGAAGCAGTTGCGGATTCGGCATGTTGTTGTTCCCTCTCTGCGGTATGTCCGGGCTCGTTCTACCGGTTCCGGCATGTCCGGCCGGCGCGGTGCGTTCGGCTCGGTCGATCCCACGGCGGGCCCGTGCGGCGGGCGATCCGGCTCCGCTCACGGGCACAGCGGTCCTCGGTACGCGCCCGGCGGCATCTTCTGTTCCACCGCGTCGGGCAGCGCGGTGTCACCGAGCTTTCGGCACAGGGATTGGAACCACTGCTGCGGCAGACCGCCCGGGGGCGACGATGCCGCCGCGGCGGCGGCAGGGAGGCGACGCATCGGATCACCGTGGCCCTCAGCCCGAACCAGGGCGTTGAGTCCCCGCCCGGTCAGCGCGGCGGTGGTGCCGTCGACGATGCCGTAGGTGTCCACCACCTGCCACGGGCCGAACACCGGCTGCACACCCGGAACGGGCTTCATCTGGACGCCGGGAAGACCCGTGGCGGTGTCGTAGGCGATCACCCGGCCGCCGCCGGCCGTGACGGTGATGCCGGTGACGGCCGCATTGTGCGGCAGGCGGCGGGTGGACCCGATGGTGCGGCCGTCGGGCAGTCGGTGAAGGACGACGTCGGCGTCCACGGACAGTCCCGACGTCCTGACGGTGCCCACCGCCAGCACGCCGCCGTCGGGGCTGACGTCCACGAGCTGGTTCCCGAGCCGCCCATCGTCCTTCCAGGGCAGGGTGAGCAGCTTCCTGCCCTCGGCGGACTCGCCCGGGGCCAGGTCCCAGGTCCTCACCAAGGTGGTCAGGGAGCCGCTCGTCGCGCCGCCGATGTCCTGGCCGGCGGCGACCAGGCCTTGTCCGCCCGCCGTGAACGAGAACCAGGACAGCATCTCGTCGGGGCCCTTCAGCGTCCGTTCGATCCGCCCTGTCGCGGCATCCCAGACGATGATCCGCCCGCTCATGCCGCCGACGCCGGTGATCGCGGCGATACGCCGGCCGGTGGGATCGTAGGCGAGCGCCGCATACTCCGTGGGCACCATCATGCCGCTCGGGAGCCCACCCAACGACGGCAAGCCCGAGAACGGCTCGGACAGCTTCGGTGGCCGGTCGCCTTCGGCGGGCGCCTGAAGCTGCCGTACGACCCTGCCGGACCGCACGTCGTAGAGGACGACCGGTGGTCCGCCGACGGGACGTGACTGTGCCGAAGAGAGCTGCTGGGACATGGCCATGACGATCAGTGAGCCGTTCGGGGAGACGGCCTTGAGATCCTCCCGCCGTCCGGTACGCCGGGGCTCCGGGCCGCCGCCGAGGCGCCAGACCAACTCCTCGCCGGTGACGGACCTGGAGACCACGGTTCGCCCGTCGGCACTGATCGACGGGTCGTTGCCGCCGGTCAGGGAGGCGGATGTCGGGGAGGCGTAGGACGGTACGATCAGGTCGGCGAACCCGTAACGCCCGTAGTTCTCGGCAAGGAGCCGGCGCGTCGTGGTGGTGTCCCGGGTGCGGTACGCGCGCATGGCCAGGAGCAGCGCGTTGTAGGGGTCGCCCTGAGTGGTGCCGTCGGCCGCGTCGCGGGACTGCTGTGCCAGGACGGCGGCCGCGGTGGCCCGTGCACTGTCCTCCTTCTCGGACTCCGCTCCGTGCCGCCACACAAAGGTGACGGTAGCAGCGAGCAGGGCCATCGCCGCGGAAACGGCGGCCAGGAGCAGCCGTCTGCGGTGCGTCCGTGACCTGCTGAACGCGATGAACTGCCTCTCCACGTCCGTGAGTTCGTCAGGGCGCTCCTTCTGCCAGCCCCAGGCTTCGCGCAGTTCGGAGCCGGCCAGCCGACGTCCGGCAGAGCGTCCTTCCGCCTCCCAATGGGCGATGCGCTGCCGCAGGCCCTCCTGCCAGGAGCGGAACCCCTGGTTAGCGGCGACGAGTTCGCGCAGCAGGTGCCACTGCGTCAGCAAGGTCTCGTGGGCCAGCTCGACGCCTTCCACCGGTCTCCCGCCGGGACGGTACTCCTCGGTCGGCATCAGCAGCCGGGTGGTCATCAGCCGCTCGGCGACCCGCCACTGCTCGTTCGGCAGGTCCGTACGGGCGACGGTACGCCGGGTCGGCGAGGTGTGGGGGCCGCCGGGGTGGACCAGTTGCAACAGCAGACGCCGCGCGTGCTCATGGTCCTCGCTCGGCAGTGCCTTCCAGACCAGGTCGGCGTGGTTGGCGAGGGTCCTGCTCACCCCGCCGAGGGCGTCGTAGTGGGCGTGACTGATCACCCCGTTCCTGACGCCCTGCATGTCCCACAGCCGGGTCAGGGTGAACTGGAGCAACGGCAACCGGGCGGGGTCGGGACCGAGGTCGGCCAGCAGCCTGTTGACCAAACCGTGTTCGTAGCGCACCCCGAGGCCGCTCAACGGCCGCTCCACCGCGGCCCGCACCTCGCGCTCGGACATCGGGATCAGCGGGAACAGCCGGCTGTCGTCGACCAGGGGCGCCACCGCGGGGTGGCCGAGTGCGGCGTCGAGGAAGTCGGCGCGCAGGGCCATGAGGACCTGCATCCTTGCGCCGGGCTGCGTGCAGTGACCCAACACGGAGGCGAAGAGTTGCAGTTCGGTCTCGGAAGAACCAGCGAGCGCCTCCTCGAACTGGTCGACCACCAGCAGCAGCCTGCTCCTGCCCTGCGCGGCCAGCACCTGGTTCACCAGCGTGGCGATCCGTCCCTCCCGCAGCACCGTGCTCACCTGCGGTTCCTCCGCCAGTAACTCGGTCTGCGTCGCATCGGGGCGGAGCAGCGGCAAGAGGGTGAGCGACACAGCCTCCAGCGGGGTGCGGCCAGGGCGCAGCGTCCCGATGGCCAGGTCGCCGTGCTGCCGCAGCAGGGGAAGCACACCGGCGTTGACCAGGGAAGACTTTCCGCTGCCGGACGACCCCACCAGGGTGAGGCCGGAACCCACCGTCATCCGGTCGGCGATCCGGCGGGCGGCGTCCTCACGGCCGTGGAAGACCGCGGCGTCGCTCTCCTGGAAGGGGCGTAGGTCCCGGAACGGGCTGCGTGCCTTCGCGGCCTGGCGCAACGGTGGCCAGGCGGCGCACAGAGCCGCGGTGGGGATCACATAGGCGGTGCGCCGGTCCGGGGCGGTGTCGGTGCTGACCACCATACCGACCACTCCGCCCAGGCCCCGGTCCCACACCGGTGCCCCGGAGAACCCGCGCTGCACCGCGAACTGGCTTGCCGGGTCGGTGTCGTACTGGTACCAGCCGGTGGCCTGCAGCCCGCGCAGCACGCCTGCGCTGTGCGCGCCCGCGTCGTTGTCCTCCGGGAATCCGACGGTGCGCACCCGTAACCCGGCTTCCGCACCGTCCTCCACCAGCCGGGCCTGGGCGGCGCCGGACGGCGGGGGGTCCACGAGCCGCAGGACCGCGATGTCACCCGTCCCGTCGGCCTGCACGGGAACCCAGGCCACCACGGTCGCCTGCACGAGGTGCCCCGGAGCGGTGAGCGGGAAGTCCAGGACCACACGTCCTTCGGGCGGCCGGCCCCGCTCGCCGTGCGCCTCCGCATCAGGCGCGCTGCCGGGGACCACCGGGTCGCCCGGCCCCGACACCGAGGCCACCACGTGCGCACATGTGACGACGTCCTGCTCCCCGGTCAGGAAGCCCGCGCCCGCCGGGCGTCCGGACGCGTCCAGGATTCGGACCACTGAGGTGTCGCTCAGTGCGGCGCCCGCTCTGCCGACCAGGTCGTCCCACTGCCGCATCGGCTCCCTCCCCGAAATCCGCGTGCGTCCCTGTGTCGCCTGTCACAGTGATATCAACTGGGCGGAGCGGCAAGCAAATACCCGGCAAACCGGACGCGGCTACAACCTGTGTGTGAGACGGTGGACTTCGAGTCCTGGAAGTCGTCCTCCACCTTCCAGCAACACGGAGCCGATCACACACCCGCACCGGTGCACCCCCGCGCAGGGCTGGCTCCCGGGGCCGACAGCTCTGCGACTCCTCCGAATCGAACGGCACATCGCTCGACGTAACAGCTCCCCAAGATCTGTGCCGGCACCCAGGACTCATCGATAGAGCCAAGCTCGGGATCCATGCAGCGGATCGCACTGGCGCCTACAGGGCGGTCATGCCGGCGCATGATGTCGACCATGTATGAGGGGAAGAACCATCAGACGATCGGCTAGGTCGCCGACCGGCTGGGGAGCTCTGCGCCGACGCTGCGCTACTGGGAGGAACAGGGGCTCTTGCAAACTCGCGGCTCGGCAGTCGGAGCGGCGGCTCTACGGGGTGACGGAGGTGCGCCGGATCGCGTTGATCCGGATCTGACAAGAGAGCGGCATGCTGAGCCTGGACGAGATCACGATCGTGCTGGCCGGGCGCACGGAGACCGGTCACTGGCGAGAGACGGTGCACGGGCGTCTGGAGGCCATCGACGAGCAGATCGACCGCCTTGCGCGGGCCCGGGCCTGCCTCGTGCACTACCTGGACTGCCCGCGTACTCATCCGGCGGAGGACTGCCCGGTGGTACACCGCGAGGTCGACACCTACCTGGAGGCTTGACTTCAAGTCGACGTGAGGTGGAACCCCCTGTGTAGTGCTGGCGGGCAGCCTACCTTCCAGAGGTGGGCAGCCTATTCTTCAGAATCGAATTTGTGAACGATCTGCCGCCCGACCTGCCACGTCTCCCCACCTTAGAGACCTGGCTGGTGCTGTCCCTCTACCGGGTCCGGCAGCAGATTGCGGCGGCTGAACAGCGCCAGGCGGAACAGCATCGCGGTGAGCGGGCGCGGCCGCCCGCGCCCGACTGACTCACTGAGGGCGCTGAGCGAGGGCGTCGCGGCCTGCCCGCACTGCCGGCCGGACACCGAGTGGGGCGTCCTCGACTAGAGGGTGTCCGGTGGGGTGACTAGTCAACTGGCCTTTGTAGGGCATGAATCAACGTCATCACCGGTTCGATGGAACCAGGTGCCTGAATCGTTTGTCCGGGACGGAGCCGGAGATCTTCTTCCCTGCGACCGGCACTTCTTGGCAGTCCTGGCGACTGGCACCGCCGGTTCGAGACCACTATCCATGGGAGGGACCATGCGTATCCGTACCACCGTCGCCGCCTGCACCCTGGCTGCGGCAGCCATCCTCGGGTGCTCCGGTGCCGCCTTCGCCGACTCCGGCGCCGAAGGCGCAGCGGTGGGCTCGCCCGGCGTCGTTTCCGGCAATGTGATCCAGGCGCCGGTCCATGTGCCGATCAACGCATGCGGCAACAGCATCGACATCGTCGGCCTGCTGAACCCGACGTTCGGCAACGTCTGCGTCAACGACTGACGCGCAACCGCCCGGAATGGCCTCGCGGCGGGCGCTCGCGGCGTGGCTGGGGCCGCCCGCCGGATGATGCAGGACACAGGCCGGACACACGGGCGGCCAAGCCGGGCCGCCGTCCGGCTCCGCGGTGCGGGGGCGTGTCCGGTGGGCAAGGAACCGATTGACCGGACACGCCTTCAGGCGCTACGCGGCGGACGGCCCGTCGCCTTCCTCGCGGTCGTCTTCTTCGCCGCGGCCTTCTTGGCGGGCTGCCTCTTCGCAGCTGGTTTCTACTTCGGCTTCGGCAGTTCGTGCACCTCGCCCGGCCCGGTGTCCTCGCCGCGGGCGGCTTTGGCCTTCGACACGGACTCCTGCAGTGCGGCCACGAGGTCGAGCACCTGGGCCGACTGCTCGGGCTCCGGCGCCTCGGCCAGGGGCTTCTGCTCCCGCTTCGCCTCGATGATCTGGGTTGGCGGGGGTTGCGGTGGGCTGGCCGGGCAGCGGTCGGCGTTGATCAGGTCCAGGACCGCCGTCTGATCGGCCGGGGCATAGGGGCGCAGGCTGCTGATTGGCCCGCGACGCCAGCCCCGGCCGTGCCTACGGTCCGCGCCCATGGTTCCGACAGCCGCACCGCCCCGCACCCGGCTCCCCGTCCTCGCGGCCCCCCGAACATCGTCGACTCAGGCCTGTGCACCTGGACGTCCGCCGTCCCCGACTGGCCCGCCGGCAGTCAGTTTCCGGCAGGCGTGAGGGCCGAGCGGCCACGCCGGGACATCCCCCGGCTCACCGGCCGGCGGAAGCGTGCTCCGGTGGAGGAGTCCAGAAGGGGGATCGGCCGAGGTGGAGCAGGATGCGGGACAGGGGGTCCCGGACGACGGACTGGCGGAGGGGCGTGGCGAACGCGGCTCCCGGTAGTACGCGGTGAGCGCCGTCCGGGACGGCGAGCGCGATGGGGAGGGCCGCGTCCAGGAGGCCGGGGGCCGGGGTGAAGGGGACGCCGAGAGCGCGGGCCGCATCCCAGGCGTGTACCACGTAGTCAAGGAAGTGGAAGCCGATGGCCCGGACCGCGGGGAAGACGGATCCAGTGCCGAATTCCGGCAGGGTGAAGTCCTGGTCCCCGGAGCACACTTCGGCAAAGGCCTCGATGACCGCTTCCGCAGCGGTCGTGTATCGCCTGATGGTCCCTGGCCCCGGATGCTCGGCCTTCCACTGCGCGAGGTCACGGCCTTCCCCTCGTGCGGCTGCCGCGAAACCACGGTGCTGAGCCGTCATGTGCTCGACCAGCTCGCCCAGGTTCCACGCCGCGCAAGGGGTGGGGCGCGTGAGGTCGTCCACGGTCGCGTGGCGGACCGCGGCGACACTGTCGCGTACCGCGCGGGCGTCCAAGGCCCTGACAGAGGATAATTTAGTAAGCATTCGCTTACGATAAGCAGTCGTTTATGATGTGTCAACGAGTATGGTCTCCTCATGGCTGGGAACACCGGATCGGAAAGACGCCCTGACCTCGCGGCCATGGTCGTTCCGCTGGGTCGCGCGCTGGTGGCCGCGGAACTGCCGGTACTGCGCGAGCACAGGCTGGCGATGTGGGCTTACGGGGTGCTGCTGCGGCTCGACGACGAACCCGTACGCACCCAGGCCGCGTTGGCCCGGGACATCGGTGCGGACAAGACACGGATCATCGGCGTCCTCGACGACCTGGAGGAGCGCGGGCTCATCCATCGACAGCCCGATCCGAGCGACCGGCGCGCTCGTCTGCTCTCGCTCACCGCGGACGGGCGCCGGATGCGCGACGCGGTGCAGTCGGCGATCCAGGAGCAGGAAGAGCGGCTGCTGGCGCGGCTCCCGGAGGAGGACCGGCGCGGCTTTCTGCGCGCTCTGCAGGCACTGGCCGCCATGCCCCCCGCCGAGATCACCGGAGAGTCCACCTCGCCTTGAGGGCCGGGCATCGGCGTCCGGCGGCCTGACGCCGCGGCACCAGGCCGCCCGTGCCTCCTGTCACCAGTGGCGCCGGAAACCGCTGCTCCAGCGGGTCGTTCTGCACGGCCCAGGGGATGATGCAGAGCCAAGGCTCTGGGCCACCCCAGCCTCGTAAACGCATGTGCCGTCCGCAGCAGCAGATCGTCGCGGCGGCGGGCGGCCATGAGCTGCACGCCCACGGACAACCCGGCCTCGTCCGTGCCCAACGAGACCGTCGCCGCCGGCTGCCGGGTCAGGTTGAACGGGTACGTGAACGGCGTCCAGCCCGTCCAGCGCCGGTGAGGAGAGCCGAACGGCACTCCCCAACCCGCCTCCTCGAAGGCAGCGCGCCAGTGGACGGCGCACTACGTGGTCTTCGACCTGGTGCACGGTGGCAAGGACCTGATCCTCGACGGTCATGGTGTCCATGAGGCGAGAAAGGGCGAACCGGTCCCGACCGCTGCCCGGACGCCGTGATCACATCACCCGTTCAGCTCCGTATACACATGCCGTCGACGGGCACCCGCCCGGGCTGGGTGCCGCAGCCGATCCCCGAGTCTGGCCGCGGCACCCACCACCTTCGAGACGCGCCGGGCCTGCCACGGACAGACCGGCTCGTTCCCGCGAGAACCGGGGGTGACGGCTCTCAGGCACCTGCGTGCTGACACCAGGGCGGACGGGGAGCAGGTGGAGGGGCGGGAGGGGCCGCAGCCGGCTGGGTGCGGGGCCGGCTGCGGCCCCGGGAGCCGCCTCACCCGTTCCGGCGACACGAGGCGGCGCTAGTGGGTCAGGGCAGCAGGACGGCCTTGCCCTGGTTGCGGTGGGCTTCCAGGTCGGCGTGGGCCTGAGCGGCCTGCGCGAGGGGGTAGGTGCGCCAGATCGGCACGGTGAGCTTTCCGGCGGCGGCCAGCTGCACCAGCTCCGGCAGCACCTGGCCGCTCTGGTCGGCGCTGCCGGCGCTGAAGCGGACGCCGTGCTGCTGGGCGGACATGTCGGCGATGGTGATCACCTTGTCCACGTCGCCGGTCAGGGCGACGGAGTCGGCGAGGACGCCGGCGCCGGAGGCGTCGAAGACGAAGTCCACTCCGCCCGGAGCGGCGACCTTCACCCGCTCCGCCCAGCCGTCGCCGTAGCGGACCGCGGTGGCGCCGAGCGCGGTGACACGCTCGATGTCCTTCTCGCCGACCGTGCCGATGACGGTGATGCCGCGGGCGACGGCCAGCTGCACCGCGAGAAAACCCACGCTGCCGGCCGCGCCGTGGACGAGCAGGGTCTGGCCCGCCTCGACCCCCAGCTGGCCGAGGACCCGGTGCGCGGTCAGACCGACCGTGACCAGCGAGGCGGCGACCTCCCACGACAACCCTTCGGGCTTGGCCACCGGCCGCTCCAGCAAGGCGTACTCGGCGTAGCTGCCGCCGACGGTGGCGCCGAGGACCTCATCGCCCACGGCCGCATCGGCTCCCTCGCCGACGGCGTCGACGACACCGGCCGCGTCCAGGCCCGGGGTCACCGGGAAGCGCGCGGGGACGATCTTGGCCATCAGGCCGGAGCGGATCTTCATGTCGAGCGGGTTCACTGAGGCGGCCCGCACCTTGATCCGGACCTGGCCCGGGCCCGGCTGAGGCGGGGCGACCTCGGTCGGCCGCAGCACCTCGGGCGCGCCGTACTCGGAGAAGGTGATCGCAGTGGACATCGGGAACTCCCAGGTGGATACGGGTACGGAAGACATCGGACGGGCTGACTCTGAACTCACTGTGCGGTCACGACAGCAGTCACACCGGTGACCACGCCGGTGACGGCGCCGGTCAGGCGTCGAGAGGGGGGTAGTCGGTGTAGCCGCGGTGGTCGCCGCCGTAGAAGGTGGCCGGATCCGGGGTGTTGAACGGACCGCCGGCGGCCAGGCGGGCCGGCAGGTCGGGGTTGGCCAGGAACAGCGCCCCGTAGGCGACCATGTCCGCAGCTCCGTCCTCGACCAGGGCAAGCGCCTCGGGCCCGGTGACCTCCGGGTAGGTGAACGGGTTGAGGACGAACGTGCCCGGCCAGGCCTTGCGCAGCCGGGCGGTCAGGTCGCGGTCCGGGCCCTCCATCAGGTGCAGGTAGGCCAGGTCCAGGCCGGCGAGCCGCTGCAGCAGCGCCTCGTACGTCTCGTACGTCGTGGCCGGATCGGTCTCGGCGATGTCGTTGTACCGGTTGCCGGGCGAGATCCGCAGCCCCACCCGGTGACCGCCGATCGCCTCGGCCACCGCGGTGACCACCTCGGCGGCGAAGCGGATCCGGCCCTCGACATCGCCGCCCCAGGCGTCGGTGCGCAGGTTGGTGTTCGGCGCGAGGAACTGGTGGACCAGGTAGCCGTTGGCGCCGTGGATCTCCACGCCGTCGAACCCGGCCTCGATCGCGTTGTGTGCCGCGTTGACGAAGTCCGCGATCGTCTGGCGGATCTCCGCCTCGCTCAGCTCCTTCGGCCTCACGTAGTCCTTCGGCCCGTCATGGGTGAAGACCTGGCCCTGGGCGGCCACCGCCGACGGTGCCACCGGCACCAAGCCGTCGGGGAGCAGGCTGGGGTGGCCGATCCGGCCGGTGTGCATCAGCTGCGCGAAGATCACGCCGCCCTCCCGGTGCACGGCGCCGGTCACGTTCCGCCAGGCCGCGACCTGCCCGGACGTGTGCAGGCCCGGGGTGTCCGGGTAGCCCTGGCCGACCGGCGAGGGCTGGATGCCCTCGGTGACGATCAGCCCGGCGCCGGCGCGCTGCGCGTAGTAGGTCGCCATCAGCTCGGTCGGCTCCGCGCCGGGCCCGTAGGCGCGGCTGCGGGTCATCGGCGCCATGGCGATGCGGCTGGCCAGGCGCTTGCCGCCCAGGGTGATCGGATCGAACGCAGTGGTCACGTGCTCAAGCCCTTCGAAACGGGTTGGTTGATGGGGCGGAGTTGTCCCCTGTCGGACGGGATCCGCCGCAACCTCAACCGGATTACCTGTTCGAACAGTAAATGGCGTGAGGGCATTCCAGCAAACATGTGACGCCCGCCACAGAAACCGGGAGGCTGCCTATGTGGCCTGGAAGTCAGCCGCTCAGGAGTGGCCAAGGGAGCGCGGATCACGCAAGGCAAGGAGGAGGTATCCTGTTCGAGCAACATTCGCGGAGGGCAGAGGAGAGTCACACCATGGCGGAGTCCGCAGCCAGCGCCGAAGGCCGCAGCCCGGCCTCGGTGGACGGGGCCATCCCCCTGCCCTCAGCCGCCAGCGGAGGACCGATCAGCCACGCGATCTTCCGGGTGGCCCGCATCCACCGCATGATCGCCGGACAGCTCCTGCGCCGCGTGGGCCTGCACCCCGGCCAGGAATTGGTGATGATGCAGCTGTGGGAACTCGGCCCGCAGCGACAGGTCGACCTCGTCCGCCTGCTCGACTCCGACGCCGCCACCATGACCCGCACCATCCGGCGCCTGGAGCACGCCGGCTTCGTGCGCCGCTCGCCGTGCCCCGACGACAAACGCGCCTCCCTCATCGAGGCCACCACCGCCAGCCACGCGCTGCGCAAAGAAGTCGAGCAGCTGTGGCGCCAGCTCGAGGACGCCACCGTCGGCGACAGCACTGACGACGAGCAGGCCACCATCCTGCGCGCCCTGGAGGACATCGAGGAACGACTCACCCGCACCGCCGCCCAGCTCGGCACCTGACGAGCTCAGCACCGCTGGGACGACCGGCCCGCATGCCGCACGCTCCCAGTCGCCCATTGCGCGAACCGTGGACCGGCGAGGGGCTCATACCGTCCGGCAACTGCCGCCGACCGCACGGCGGCCGAGCCGCGTCCTGGAGAACGGGTTCGTCCGATAGCCGACACCCGTGGCGTTCAGGCGACCGGTGCGTTCAGGGGCTGCTCGGCCCGGATGGTCTCGCCACGCCAGCCGTAGCCGCTGCCCCAGCAGAAGGTGAGCCGGGCGATGAGGTACAGGCCGCAGGTCGGCCCGCCGCGCGGCAGAGGCGGAGGCGTTGAGGTTTTCGTAGCAGGCGAGTTTGCCGTAGCCGAATCCGACAAACAGTCAGAAGACTCCCCGTGAGGCGGTGTTCTGGAGCATGGAGCGGACCTCTGCTTTGTCCCAGTGCTCCTCACCCACCTGGGTCACGATGTAGGCGGGATCTGCAGCGCGGACTCCTGATAGTGGCTGACCGCGCGGCGCATCGCGTCGGCGACGTTGCCCCAACCCCAGTCGGCCTGGGTATGCGGCTGCCCGATACGGCCGCGGTAGTTGGCCAGCCGGATCTCCTCCAAGAACGGCTCTCGCCCACTGGAGAAAATCACGGGCACCGTGCCGTCGTCGTCGAGGTTGGCCGACAGGGCAAGGACGCGTTCGGCGAAAGCCTGCACGGCAAACGACTCGTACAGCTCTTCCATGTGCCCGTCATGATCCAAGATCAGGCAGACGGCAGCTCGCCGCCCCGTAATTCCTTGGTCTGCGAGAGCCTGGCCGGCCTGCCGCGCGGGAGCCACCAGACCCGGGGCCTGTCGCTCCACCTTCGTCAGGTCCACCGCAGCGACCGTGGTCGTGCGAGTCTGTGCAGCAATCAGCGCGGCAGAGGGCTGGGGATCGACATCGACGCCGTGGTCGGTTGTCAGCCCCGCAAGCCCCGAGGCGTAGCCCTGCCCCACGGCGCGGACCTTCCAGCCATCACACACGCCGGTAGCTCCACCAGGACCACGACGGTCTCCCCCACCGTGAAATCCGGCGCGGTGAAAAACGCAGACGGCCCACCGCTCTGGGCGATCGTCAGCTGCGGGGCTCGAGTGAAGACGGCACCTGGCTGCAGCGGGTCCACACTCAGAGCGACACGTTCTCGCCCTTACGCAACGACGCGGTCCGCATTCCCGCTCCTCTGTCGATCACCGGAGAGGAAACGGTAGTCACCCATACACGCGACCGCGGCCACTTCCCCGCACCTGGCATGCACATCCTTCCTACGCGCTGGCCCTCGCGACACAACGATCATTGAACATCGACGACGCCCAGTGCAGATAACACGGTCGCTCGTCATGACCGGCCTCACCCATGTCGCACACGCCGTCCCGGCAGAAGCCGGGGCGAACGGACGGGACCCCGCCCGCCCCGCGCGGGCCGGCGGCCCGGACCACCACGCCGGGCACACGCCGGGCCCCGGGCTGACGCCACCGGACGTCAGGGGAGCGCGAGCACCGCGGCGATGGTGGCGCGCAGCTCCTGGTCGTCGAGGACGGCCCGGTAGTCCCGGTAGTTGGACAGCCGCAGGTCGCGGGCCTCGACGAGGCGCAGTGCTCGCCGTGCGGACGGCGTGACCGTGCCGATACGCAGGAACCCGCGGAGCGCCTCGGCCAGGGCGCCGTAGCGGTCGTCGTCCCCAGTGAAGCGCACGACGACCTGCTCCAGCACCGACAGGGTGGGCCCCGGGTCGCCGGTGATCCTCCACAGGGCGACCGCCGCCGTCGCCTTCCCGTACTCGGCGTTCTCCATGAGCTCACGCA
The DNA here is from genome assembly GCF_040297165.1 of Streptomyces sp. NPDC001851. Classification (NCBI taxonomy): domain Bacteria; kingdom Bacillati; phylum Actinomycetota; class Actinomycetes; order Kitasatosporales; family Streptomycetaceae; genus Streptomyces; species Streptomyces sp. NPDC001851. Next base: position 32,992 of record NZ_JBEOYR010000044.1, read on the forward strand.
CCCGTCCGGCGTGCGCCGCGGCGGCGGGACCGAAGTCGGACAGGAGGAGGACCGGTCCGTACGGCGACGCCTGCTCGTCGTGCACCGCCTCGCCCAGGAGCCGCAGTGCGGTACCGTCGTCACCCCCCGCGATGCGCCACGCGGCCCAGGCGATCCTGCCGTGGTTGCCCGGATGGTCGAGAACGACCGCGTCGCGCACGGCGGGCGCCGTCGAAGCCGCACCGGGCCCCATCGCCAGCAGCACGTCGACCACCCGCAACGAGTACCGGGTGTCCTTCAGGAGCGGCAGGATGACCGGGAGCACGGGCAGCGCGTCCGGCCCCCACTCCTCGGCAACGTCCAGCAAGGTGCCCATGATCTCGCCATGGTCGCCGTGCCGCTCGTGGTCCTGCCGCACCTCCTCCAGCAGCGCGGGCAGCAGGACGTCCGCGTGCTCGCGCAGCGACGCAAGGACTTCGTGTATCTCCGGCCGGCGCGGATCGCCCGCCACCCAGCTGCGCCCGAACTGCTCCCGGTACGGCGCCCAGAGCGACTCGACCAGACCGGGGAGGCAACGGGGGTCGCCCAGCCGGACCAGGGCCCAGCGGGCGAAGTCGCCGACGGTCCCCTCGATCCAGGAGATTTCGTCGGTCCCGGGATCGTCGAGCAGTGCCGCCAGGCGGTCGGCGTAGGGACCGGAGTCGGGGGCGAGCATCGCGAGGAGGTGCGCGGCCTTGAGCCGCACGCAGTCGTCGGCACACTCCAGCAGCCGTGCCGCGAGGGGCAGCACCGTCGGTGCCGCGGAACGCCGCAGCACCAGGTGCCGCTACGCCTCGTCCAGGACGACCCGGCGCAGCCCGTCGTCCGCGGTGTGTTCCGCCGCCTCAGCCAGCCGGGACACGAACGACAGGGCATCCTGGGGGACGTGGTCGAGGAGACCGGACACCCATGCGGCGACGTCGTCCCGGGTGAAGGGGATCTCGACGTCCGGTAGCCACCAGATCCGCTCGAACCGGGGCCGTACGGCCGGATCGGCGAGGACGTCCAGCAGCAGGTCGGCATGCCGGAGTGGGGCGTCGCGGTCGAGGGACGCCCGGGCGATCACGGCCGCCACCTTCATCACCGGCTCGTCGTCGCGCAGCACCCGGCTCAGCACCGTCTCCACCGCGCCGGCGAACCGGTGCCGACCGCCGGGAGACCTGGTCTCGGACGCGTCGGCGGTCGTCGCGGCGCGGGTGCCCAGCGCCAGCAGGAGGGGCAGGCGTACGGCCGGGTCCGTCTCGGCGTGCCACCGTTCCAGCAGCGCGTCGTCGTCCGCGATGAGGAGGGCGGCCCGCCGGACGCTCGGCGCGGGGTCCGCGATGAGCGCCGTGATCCTCTCGCCCTGACGCCGCCACTCCTCCCGCCACGCTCCGTGCGTGCCCCGTTCACCGGCCTCGCGCGCCGCACCGTTGAGGGCGCCGAGCAGTTCGACGAGAGTGACTCGTGCGCCGTTGGCGGGGTCGGATGCGAGCGCCGTGAGAAACGGCAGGGCCGCGGCCGCGGCCGACGGCAGCCCGCCTCCCGGGACGAACAGGCAGGAGTACAGCGGGTGGCAGTCCTCCTCCGTCGCCGCCGGACCTCGCCTGACCAGGCGGCGCAGCGCCCGCGGGACCTCCTGGACCGGATGGTGCTCCGGCACGCCCGTCCGGAACCGGCTCCAGTCCACCGCGTCCACCGCATCGACCGAAGTCCCCGCCACCGCCACCCCCGTAAGTCCGCCGTACGTCGACCGACTGACATCCTGGCATCGACCCGACGGGATGACGGCAGACCCGACGGGCGCAACCGGCGTTCGGCGGCGGCCCGACCGCGGTCCGCCAGGCCGGATTCGACCCCGAGCCAATCCACGGGCCCGGTTCAATCCGGTCCGCGGGTCCGAGGTTCGGCGGCCCCGGTGTACAGCCCTGGCCTCTACTCCCTCGGGTCCGCCTGCGCGTCCGGACCGGCAGCGTCTCCCGTAGCTCCATCACCGGTCAGCTTCTGCAGCGCCCCGCAGCCGCCGCGCCGCCAGTTGAGGCACACGCTGCTTGCGCCGAGCGGGTGAACCCCTGCGCAAGCAAGAACCCGTGACCGTACGAGCCCGTCGTGGAAGACGTGGATGCGATCAACGAAGTGCACGTGTCGGAGCCCGGTCTGGTCGTCGTGGACGTGGCAGCCGCTGACGACCAGACCGCCTTCGCCTTCCAGGCAGCACTCGCGTCGATGTGGGCGATCACCGCGGTGGAACGCACGACACGCGACGCCGGGCAGCCCGGCGTACGGCTGCGCTGCTACCTGGACATGCGCCAGGCACCGAGCTGAACGGCGCCGGCCGGGCCGGCTCAGCCAGCGGGCGAGGGCGACGGTGGCGGGCCTGTTGGAGCACTGGCCGAGCAGGCCGGCCCGTGCGTCGCGCTCGGCAGCGTCGATGCTCAGGCCCCGGCGGATCTTGTCGGCCGAGTCGGCGGTGTCGACGAAGTCCTGGAAGAGCCACTTCTGAGGGAAACCGGTGTCCGCATGCGAATCGACGACCTCCACGCTGCACGGTAGTGGTTGGTCCCGATCGGCCCCGTCCGTATCCCCGCAGGCAGTTCGCTGGCCGGCTCAGGCAACTGCTGCAGATCGGCCGGCTCCAGCTCGACCAGGCTGAAGACACGCCGATAGCCGGCTGCGAGCAGAAGCGCCGTGGCATCCTGCTCGGAGGCCATGGCGTTCGCGCCGATCACACGCCGTCCGCACCGTTCCATGACGGAACCAGGCGTGCCCGAGGTACTCCACGAAGGCGTTCTGGCGGTGCAGAGCGGCCAGGACGCCTTCGGCGTCGCTGCGTGCGGTGAGAGCGTCGGCAAGAGCGGAGCAGAAGCGTTCGAGGGCGCTGACCCGCAGCAGCAGATCCTGCGTTTCGGCTGTCTGCCGCCTGAGCACCTCGGCCGGCAGGAACTCGGCGATCGTGGTCCGGTCGGCCTCGAACTCCTTCAGGTACGTCCCCGGATCCGGCTCTCCCTGCGCAGCCAGCGCGCACAGCCGCAGTCCGGCGGCCCAGCCCCGAGTGCGCTCAACGAGTGGGGCCACGTCGTCCGCCGGGAGGCGCAGGCCGTGCAGTGTCAGGAGAGCGGCTGCCTCGTCGGGAGTGAAGGCCAGCTCGGCGTTCCTGATCCCCGTGATGGTGCCGCCCGCGCGGTAGCGGTGCAGCGAGAGGAGCGGCTCGGTTCGTGTGACCAGGACCAGACGCATACCGTAACCCGCGTGCTGGAGGACGAAGTCCAGCTGGTCCGCGACCTCCGGGTCGGTCACCCGGTCGTATTCGTCGATGATCAGGAGCACCGGAGCGTTCCGGGTACTCAGTTCGGCGGCGAGCCGCATGAGCAGCCCGTCGTCCGTACGGCCGGCTTCGGCGGGGAGGCCGGCGTCTGCGGACAGTCCCACACCGGCGCGGCGCAGGGCCTTCGAGGAGGTTCGCCCAGAAGACGCCGCCGCCCCTGTCGGCCACCCGGGCAGTCAGCCAGGCGACGGGACCGTCCCGGGCCGAGGCCCAGTCGGCGGCCAGCAGCGTCTTGCCCGCTCCCGCGGCACCGTGGACCACCGCCAAGGGGGGCGGAAGGGCCTGGGCCAGATGGATGACCAGCCGGTCCCGCCGCAGGGACGTCACGGACCGCGCCGGTAGGGCGAACTGTGTGCGGAGAAACGGATCCCCTCCGGGATCGGCACGCAACGCGGTCGGCTGCGCTCCGTTCAGGCCCAGTACGGCCATGCCGATCACCACCTCGACCGTCGTACCGCGGTCGGTGTTCCCCCTGGTCATCAGCGTGTTCCCGCACGGTCACGGGCAGGCGGAGGCCGATGGTCCCGGAGAGGGGCGGAACAGCCCTGTCACCACCATGACCCGCCGCTCCCTGACGCGCCCTGTGTCCCTGAAACCCCTTGGTGGCCGGACAGGGCGGGGAGCGGAGCGTGGAGTCAGGGCGGAGCCTGGCCTTCGGGCACGCCGCAGGACCGTGGGCCGAGACGGGTGGTCAGCCGGTGCTTCGCGGCGGCTGTCAGCTCGTCGAGACGCCGTTGGAGCGCGGTCAGGTCCGGGGCGAAGTCCCCCTTCGCCACCTGGCCCAGGACGGCGGCGAGTTCCTGGTCGAGGCCGGCCATGGCCTCGCCCACCTCGTCACTGTCGATGTCCGTCCGGGCGATGTCCCAGACCGTGTGGCACTCGTCCCCGCGCCTGACGGCCTCGTCCTGGATCTGCCTCCGGCGCTCGGGCGAGCACGGCGTGCTGCTCGACCGCGGCAGCCCGGCCACCCAGTCCCTGGCCGCGCACGCATGGTCGAACTGCTGGCGGACGGCTTGTCGCTGAGCCAGTAGCCCCGATTTCTCGTCTCTGCGGTGTTGCCCCACGGTCCTGACCGCGTAGTGGGCAGTCGCTCCGAGGAACCCTCCGCCAAGGGCTCCACCGAGACCTGCGAGCACCGTAGTAAGCCTGATCACACCTTCCAGTGAACGGCTTGCGGTGGTCCGTACAGCGTTCCACGCCGCACGGATCACCCGTTGTGCCCTGTCGTGAGCGGGCGTTGTCTCCGGTGCCGAGAACGCGACAGGCATGTGAGGCAGTAGCCCTCGGCGCCGGTGCCTGACAGAGGTCTGTGGGCTGTCAAGGCACGTTGGGAACGGGCACTGGTCCTGGACCAGCACGGCCGGCACCACTTTTCATGGCTCCCCTGTTGGTGTTAGACGATGTCTGGTTGGTGTCGGCTCATGATCGGGGGCCCGGCTGCGTTACGGCTGGTACCAGTCGTCGCCACCGGCTTGGAGTGAACGGCCGAGGTAGTCCTGCAGGTTGTTGGCGACCCATCGACGACTGTCGCTCTCGTGCTCCCAGACGAAGATGTCGGGACGCTCGGGCTTCTGCACGAAGGCGAACTGGTCGCCGCCTCCGTTGTCTCCGAAGAAGAGGAAGGCGTCGAACGTCATGTAGAGCTGCGCGAACGTCTGGTCGGACCAGAAGAGCAGGTTCCTCTCGACGATCTGATCGATGGGCCAGACGGTGTCCACGTGAGTGTGCCCGATTACCCCGTTGCTTTCGAGGAGCAATTGCCGAAGCTCTGCCGGCAGCGTTCGCCTGAGTCGCGTCTCCGCCACGACAAGCTCGGATGCCTGGACCGGTTCCCGGAAGCCCACGCCGGGAAAGATCGCTGTCGCTGCCTGTCTCCACATGATCCGGAGCCTAGCCAACCACCTCCAGGCGCCTGTACTGCATCGGCGGTAGCAGATGAGCATGCTGGCGATGCCGACGAGGGCCAGGAAGTGTTCGGCCTTGCGCTCGTAGCGTCGGTGCAGGCGACGGCACCCGTTCAGCCAGGACATCGTGCGCTCAACCACCCAGCGGTGCCGGCCCAGGCGGCCGGATGGCTCGATGCCTCGCCGGGCGATGCGCGGCACGAGCTGCCGGCGCCGTAGCCATCTGCGCAGGTGGTCGAAGTCGTAACCCTTGTCGGCGTGCAGCTTGGCCGGAACGCCGCGTTGCCGACCAGGACATCGATGCGGCCGAACGCCTCCTCCGCCCGGTCGATCGCCTCGCCGCAGTGCGCCCGGTCGGCCAAGTCGCCCGGCACGAGAACGATCTCGCGTCCGGCCTGCTCCACCCAGCGCGCGGTGTCGCGGGCGTCCTCTTCCTCCTCGGGCAGATAGGGGACGAGCACATCCGCGCCCTCCCGCGCGATGGCGATGGCCACCGCCTTGCCGATGCCGCTGTCACCGCCCGTGATCACCGCGGCCTTGCCGGCCAGCCGGCCCGGCCCCTCGTAGCTGTGCCCCCGTGATCGGGCCTGGGCGGCATCTCCGCTTCCGTACCGGGGGTCGCTGCTGCTGCGCGGGCTGCGGAGAAACCGCTCGTATCACCCGTTCCTCGTCGCCCCGGGGCCCGGTCGGTCACTGCTCGGCCGACTGCCCGGCCGACGCACCCAGGCGTGCAGAAACAGGGCCAGCAGTCCGCCGAGCGTCGTGTCGACAGCGCGGTAGACGGCCGAATCGCCCGGGGGAGCGGCCACGACCTGGAGGAAGAGCACGACGTACCCGGCGATGCAGGCACAGAAGAGCGCGTAGTTCACCGGTTGCAGCGCGAAGGCGCCCCACAGCAGCGCCGTCACCGCTGCCACCAGGGCGACGCCCCGCAGGCCGACGGCGTCGGCCACGCCTCCCACCACGAGCACCCCGATCAGCGTGCCCACCCAGCGGTCCACGCCCCGGCTCGCGGTCGTGACCCAGGCCGGTTTGAGCACGTTCAGCACGGTCAGCGTGATCCAGTACCCGCGCTGCGCCGGCAGCAGCCACACCGCAGCCGCCTGAGCGAGCGCCAGCCCCAGGGCGAGCCGGACGGCGTGCCAGCGGGCCTGCGGATCCGTGGACACCAGCGCGCGGCCCGTCGACCGCACCGCCTCCCCCACCGGCGGACGCCCGACGTCCGGCGCGGGGCCAGGACGCACGGCGGACGCCCGGTGCCGCACCGCGCTGCCCCGTGTGGCGCCGCGCAGCACCAGCTGCGGCAGGATCTGGGCGAGGCCTCCGACCACGATCCCGGCGGCCAGCACGCCGGCGGTGTCCGGCGGCTGGGGCGAGCGGCCCAGCGTGACGAAGCCCACCATGGCCTGCGTTCCTGTCGTGGAGGCCGCCTGCCCGGTGCGGGCGAGCAGCCCCGCGACGGCCCCCAGCAGGACCAGTGTGACGACGGAGAGGGCAGGCCGGCGCGCCGTGACCATGCCCAGGAAGGCCGCCGCGGCCAGCGCGGCGAGCGACACCCCCATGGCGGCGCGCGGCCGGGCGAGCCCCGGCGTGGTGCCCACCGTGCCCGCGTTGACCGCGCCCGCGGCGACAATCATGCCTGGCCGCGGCCCCCACAGAGCCGTGGCGGCGGCGAGCACCGCACCGGCCCCGACGGCGTACCCCAGCCCGGCACCCGGCAGCGCCCGCGACCAGTCGGTGTCCCTGGCGCGCCCCAGCACCTCGCCGAGCCGCCACCGGTTCGCCGTCACCGCCGCCGACCTGCGGCTCAGCACGTCTTCTTCCCGCCGGTACGGTCGGCTGTCGCGTGCGGGCCTGTCGCGGGACCCGCCGGGAGGCCGGTGCACCTGCCTCGCGCTCGGGCCCGGCCCCGGGGGACGGCGGGACAGCCGTGGGCGGCGTCGGCGTCCCCGAGCGCCCGGCCGCGGGAAAGGTGCCTGTGCCGCGTCATGCGTACTCCGGCTGCCACATGGCGTCCTGCACCTGCTGGATGACGTCGTCCAGCGCGGCGCGCGCCACCCCCTCCTCGGCGGCGCGGCGGGCGACGGACACGGCCACCGTGGCCGACGAGGCCCGCAGGTTCTCCACCTGGGGCAGCAGCGGGGCACCCGGAGCCGACAGTTCGGCCAGGCCCGCCACCGCCTCGGCCGCCGCCTGGAGCATGCCGTCCGTGATCCGGGAAGCGCGCGCCACGACGGCCCCCAGGCCGATCCCCGGATAGACCAGGGCGTTGTTGGCCTGGCCGATGACGTACGAGGTGCCGTCCAGCTCCACGGGGCGGAACGGGACACCGGCCGCGACGAGGGCCTTGCCGCCGGTCCACTTCAGCACGTCCTCCGGCAGTGCCTCGATCCTGTCGGTGGGATTGGACAGCGGCAGCACCACGGGGCGCTCCACGTGCGCGGCCATGGACCGCACGACGTCCTCGCCGAAGGCCCCGTGCACGGTCGAGGTGCCGACCAGCACGGTCGGCTGGACCCGGTCCACGACCTCCCGCAGTCCGATCGGCTGCTCGCCGCCGCCCGACCACTCCTCGTCGGGGCGCGCGTAGAGCCGCTGGTAGTCGCGCAGCCCGTCGGTGGAGCGCAACAGCAGGCCCTGCCGGTCCACACACCAGATGCGTGCCACCGCCTCCTCGCGGTCCAGGCCGTCGCGGACCATGGCGTCGCGCAGCTGGTCGGCGATGCCCACGCCGGCGGTGCCCGCGCCGAAGACGACCACCCGCTGCTCGCGCATCGGCGTGCCGGACAGGCGCGCCGCGTTCAGCACGCAGGCCAGGGTGATGGCACCGGTGCCCTGCATGTCGTCGTTGAACGTGCAGACCTGCTCGCCGTACGTCTCCAGCAGCCTGCGGCCGTTGCCGGGGCCGAAGTCCTCCCAGTGCAGCAGTGCGTGCGGGAACAGGTCCCGGACGGTGTCCACGTACGCGGCGACGAACGTGTCGTAGTCCTTGCCGCGTGTCCGGCTGTGCCGGTTGCCCACGTACAGTGGGTCGTTGAGCAGGGCCTGGTTGTCGGTGCCGACGTCGAGCAGGACGGGCACCGCGCGGCCCGGGTGGATGCCGGCGGCGGCCGTGTAGACGGCCAGCTTGCCGACCGAGATCTGCATGCCGCCCACGCCCCAGTCGCCGATGCCGAGGATCTGCTCGCCGTCGGTGGCCACCACCAGGTCGACATCGTCCGGGCCGAGGCCGAGCGCCTCGAACGCGGGCCGTACGTCCTGCGGGTGATCGATGGACAGGTACACACCACGCGGACGCCGGTACTCGTGGCTGTACCGCTTGATCGCCTGCCCCACCGTGGGGTCGTAGACGATGGGCAGCAGTTCCGTCAGGTGGTCGGTCAGCAAGCGGTGGTAGAGCACCTCGTTGCGGTCGTGCAACTGCTCCAGGCAGACGTTCTTCGCCAGGTCGTCCGACTGCGCCTGTACCTGCTCCCAGGCCCGGCGGGCCTGCTGGTCGAGGGAGAGCACACCGGGTGGGAGCGCTCCTATCAGGCCGTACCGCTCACGTTCCCGCCGGGTGAAGGCCACACCCTTGTTCCGCAGCGCATCGGTCAGCCGGGCCCGGCCGTCGGGGCTGTCGCGGCGCGAGGACATGGGCACTCCTCCGTCGACTGGTCTTCCGCTCCGGAGTTCCCGGGCAGTCGCCGGCGAAACGGCCCGCACGACGAGCTGTCCCGTGCCGGAAGGCCGACCACCCATCACCCCGGACCTCGCGGTGGCCGGCCCCGACGACGGCCCGGTCGACCGCGTGGCCCAGCAGGGGCGCGCCACGGCGAGGGTTCAGGTCATCACCCCGGGCGCCGGGCGAGGACGGCTCGGTGCGGAACCGCAGCGCGGGCGCGGCTGGCCAAGCACACCCCGTTCGTCGTCCACACGCGGACGCGTGCTCCCGCCATTGGTCCCACGCCGACACCGCTGCCGCCGTCGCCGCCTTCAAAGCCGGCCGCGCGGAGGCCGAGCAACACGGCGCCGCCGGTGAGCGCGCCATGATGCAGGTCCGCCTGGCCCTCGCCGTCTCCTTCACCGACCCGGTCCGCGCCGACGACGAACTCGCCCTCGCGCACCAGTTCCTCGACGGCCTCGACCAGCGCTCCAACACCCTCCTGGCCCAGGTCGTCGCCCTGATCAAGGACGCCGGAACCGATGGCGCCACCGACCGCGCCCAGCACCTGCCCGCCGATATCGAGAACGCAGGTCTGCCCTTCCTCCACCGGTTCGTGGAATTCGCCCTCGATTTCCACCACGCTGTCCGCAGTGAGCACCAGGACCTGGCCGCCACCATCGACCGGCTCCGTGACCTCACCACGACCGGCGACTTCGCCTACTTCACCGACATCGCCCACTTCATGGCCGCCCTGCCCCTGCCGGAGCCTTCGACCACCCACTGGAACACGGGGCCGCGCCTACACCCGAGGCCTGGTCGAGCAGGCCGAAGAGCGAGCACAGCTCCTCCTCGTCGAGGAACGCATGCGCATCGCCAGGGACTTGCACGACGTCGTCGCGCACAGCCTGAGCATCGTCGCGGTCCAGGCGGGCGTCGGCCACCACGTCATCAGCAGCCGACCTGACGAGGCCGCGAAATGCCTCTCCGCGATCGAGACGACGAGCAGGGCCGCCCTGGGAGAACTGCGTTCACTGCTGGGCGTCCTGCGCGATGACGACGGTGCCGAATGGCTGCCCGGCGGCCTGGACGACCTCAACACGCTCCTCGCGCAGATCCGACGGGCCGGCGTCGAGGTCGAGTTGACGATCAGCGGTCACCCGCGCGCCCTGCCGCGAGGTCTGGACCGCGCCGCCTACCGCATCGTGCAGGAAGCCCTGACCCACGTCGTCAAGCACGCCCGAACCAGCCACGCCCGGGCGACGGTCGCCTACGCGCCGGGCGAGGTCACCTTCACGGTCGTCGATGCCGGAGTCGGCCGCACGTCCACCCCGATCACCGAGGGCCACGGCCTGACCGGCATGAAGGAACGCGCCGCCCTCTACGGCGGCGAGGTTCACGCGGGCCCGCTCTCGCCGCACGGCTTTCGGTCACCGCCCGCCTGCCGTACGCCACGGACGAGCGGACAGCCCAGTTCCCTGTGGGCGCCGATCTGGAGGACGCATGACGGTGCGGGTCGTCGTGGTGGACGACGAGACGCTGGTGCGTGCCGGCTTCCGTGTGCTGCTCGAGTCGGAAAACGATCTCCAGGTCGTCGGCGAAGCGGCCGACGGGGCCGAGGCGGTCAGGGTGATCCGCGAACTGCGCCCCGATGCAGCCCTGATGGACATCCGGATGCCCGGGCTCAATGGCATCGAGGCCATCCGCGCGCTGTTCGGCAGCCCGTCTCCGGTGCCGGTCCACGTCCTGGTGCTCACCACCTTCGACCTGGACGAGTACGTCTTCGAAGCGCTCCGCGCAGGCGCCGCGGGCTTCCTCCTCAAGGACACTCCACCCGCACGCCTGATCGACGCCGTGCGGGTGATCGCCACCGGGGAGTCGTTGCTGTCACCCGGCGTCACCCGCAGGCTCATCGAGACCTACGTCCGCCGCCCCGGCTACACAGGCCCGGTCACCCATGCCCTGGACGGGGTGACCGGCCGCGAGCGTGACGTGCTGGGGCTGATCGCACGTGGCCTGTCCAACAACGAAATCGCAGCCGAGCTGTATCTGACCGTGGATACGGTCAAGACCCACGTCAGCCGTCTGCTGACAAAGCTGGGGGCCAGGGATCGGGCCCAACTCGTCATCGCCGCCTACGAAAGCGGACTGGCCAGTACTTGGAGTGCACGACCTCGCGGCGGACGGTGATCCGCAGCCGGGGGCCTTCCGTTCCCGGACCAGTGAACGGAGCCACCAGGCTTCGTTCACTTCAAGCGGCAGCGCTCTCCATCGGGTCTGCCGGGCTCATCGCCTCATCCACGGCAATCAGTCTGCTCCGCCGAGGCGGGCCGCTGCTGGGCCCATGGCAGAGCTGCAGAGTCCGGGATAGGGAAACGGCCACCAGCCAGCACGAGACGCACGGCCCGCAGGGCATACAGGCCGGCCAGAGGATCGCCGTCGACGACCAGGATGTCGGCGCGGCACCCTGCGGCGAGGCGGCCGGTCTGATCGCTCAGCCTGAGTGCCGAGGCGGCATTGGTGGTAGCCATGTCGATGATGCGGTGCCTTGGAACGCCCAAGTGCTCGAAGAATTCGAGGCCGGAGCGCTGATCGCATCCCGGAGCCGGACGGACAGGCGTCCACGGTCACCCAGGTCACGGGAGGTGGTGATGCCAGCGTCGAGCAGTTGCCGGGCTCGGCCTGCCATGCCCAGGAGAAGCGTCGCATCGTCGCTGGCGGTCAGCGTGGTGACCGGGTCCGGTCCGGCGTCGAAAGCCAGGTGGACGTGGCAGTCGAACCGCCTCGCCCACATCAAGGCCCAGGCCGGACAAGCCCAGGCCAGCTGAGTGGGAGACCATCAGACGGGGCCAAGCAGAAACCTTGGTTGACCTTCCCCTTGGGGGAGCCCACAGCATCAGTGGGGCCGGGCAGCGCGCTCGGCATGAGGAGGAACGAGCGTGGGGTTGCTGACCATCGGGGCGTTCGCGAAGGCGTCCCGGCTGTCGCCGAAGGCACTGCGTCTTTACGACGAGCTCGGGCTGCTGACCCCTGCACGCGTTGACCCGGTGACCGGCTACCGCCTCTACGCACCGGAACAGCTGGACCAGGCCCGACTGGTCGCCTGGCTCCGCCGCCTGGGAATGCCCCTGGCCCGCATTCAACACGTCCGCACTCTGAGTGCAGCCGCGGCAGCCCAGGAGGTCCGCGCGTTCTGGGCCCAGGTCGAGGCCGACACCACCGCACGGCGGGACCTGGCCACCTTCCTCATCGACCACCTGTCCCGGAAGGAGCCCGCCATGTCCCCGACCACCAAGCCCCTGGGGATCCGTTACGCCGCTCTGTCCGACACCGGACTCGTCCGCGGGAGCAACCAGGACACCGCCTACGCCGGACCCCGGCTGCTCGCCGTCGCCGACGGCTGCGGCAGCGAAGGAGCCCCTGCCAGCGCAGCCGCCATCGACGCGCTCAAGCACCTCGAAACCGACAACATCCCGGCCGGCAACCTCCTCAACGTCCTCGAGGACGTCATCGAACAGGCCAAGCAGGCCGTCCACAACATCGCCGGGAGCAGCTCTTCACCCGAAGGCACCGGCACGACCCTCACCGCGATGCTCTGGACCGGGTCGCAACTGGCTCTCGTCCACATCGGCGACTCCCGCGTCTACCTCCTGCGTGACGGAGAGCTGTTCCAGATCACCCACGACCACACCATGGTCCAGTCGATGGTCGACGAAGGACGCCTCGACCCGGAAGAGGCCGCCTCCCACCCTCAGCGGTCCCTGTTGGTCCGGGCCCTGGGCCCAGGAGCTGACTCCAGCCCTGACATGCGCCTTCACGACGCCCAGCGGGAAGACCGATACCTGCTCTGCTCCGACGGTCTGTCGACCGTCGTGCCGACCCAAGACATCCGCCGAGTGCTCGCCGAGATCAGCGACCCCGAGCATGCTGTCCGCGAACTCATCGCCCTCGCCAACGCCTCCGGCGGCCCCGACAACATCAGCTGCGTGGTCGCCGACGTCACGGAGCTCCAGCAGTAGGAGCGAGCGGCATGCACTTCGAGTTGCACCAGATCCGCTCTCAAGAACTCATCCGCGAAGCCGACGCCTACCGACTCGCCCAACAAGCCAGGACAGCCAAGCCGACTTCCAGAACCAGGGCAGCCAGTACAACGAGACCGACTCCACGGCGCCTGCTGGCCTGGCTCCGTGGGTGAACATCCCCGCTGCCCATGGTCGAGTGGGACACCGACCACCCACGCTGTCCCACTCGACCATAGGCACCGCGAGTAGCCTCACCCCTCCCCGCAGTTTTCTGGGACGGGACACATCCGGCACGCGCGATCACGGTTGCAAGCCCCCAGGCGGCGACACCACAGGTACGGGCCGCCCGGACGAGAACGGATGGCAGCCCGTGCACAGACCCTGGTGGTAGAAGAATCCGCTGCGGCCGCACACCAGAACAGGGCGGCGGAACGAGCGGCCCCGCAGGCAGGCAGACGAAACAGACATCCACCCGAGGGACGGTGAACGCCACCGGCCGCACCCCGCACCCGGAGCACACCGCTGGCCGGCCCCGGCGGCGCACAAACTTGAGGTCGCCGTATGCCACCACGCAGCACCTCACCGACGGTGGCGGCGGGTCCAGCGGGACGGGCTCGGGCATCGGGACGTCAGGCAGGCGTTTGACCAGCACCCCTTGGTCTGCGAGTACGTCGCTCCTCATGAGGGCCTGGCAACGCCTCATGATCGGGACATGATCCTCACGTCGGTACAGCCGCGCTGCTTTGCCTCGTGCTCGGCAAATGCCCTCAAAGCGGATGTGGCAAACGACGCCGAGTAATGGCGGACGGGGTAGCCGTCGGTGTCCCGGTCGTAGAGGTGGTAGAGCGCGAATACCGCCTCCTGATCCGACTGAGGGCACCTGGCGGTGGCCAAGGCGTAGTCGTCGCTGCGGTTAGCCAAATTGACCGACTCAAAGTCCTTGGCGACGACACCGTAGTACGCGTACAGCCCGTAACCCGGCTTCCCAGCCAGGGTGAACAGGTAGCAGTTGACCTGCGGTGTATGTGCGTCCGCGGGGTACTCGACGAAGTCGGGCGTTCCGGCGTCGGACGCCTGGCCAGCGAGTCCTCGGAGCGCGACACAGGAGCCTCGGGCCTGCGTAAGCCGCTGAGGGGCCGTCTTCCCACTTGGGGACGGGAGCGAGACATGGGTCAGTTGTGTGCCGCCCTGCGCATGGCACCCGTACTTGGCAGCCGCCTTCTGTGCCGTTCCTGTCGTCACGCTGCCCAGCCCGGTGAGCACGGGCTCCCTCGTCTTGGCGTCCTCCGGCCACTGGATGAGGTCGCCGTATGCCACCAGGGCCCTGTTCTTGTAGTTCTGGCAGTCAAGGGCGACCACGACTTGCGCTGACCCGTCGTACCGTACAAAGCCCGGCCAGCCGTTGCCGAGCGGCGCCGCCTGCCCCTGGAGTCCGTTGGTGTTCCTGCTGAACGGCGCGAGAGCCTCTGATGTGGCCGACTGATCGCTCCAGCGGAGCATGAGCTGGAGAGCGCCGCCATGCCGACCTGTGTCGGGCCTGTTGATCAGGCAGGCCGCCAGATACTCTGAGTCGCCGGCGGCCCTGGCACGCACATGCGAGGAATTCAGCGCATCTTCGAGGCCACCCTGAGCAAGGGTGCCGCCGCATGCCGAGTCCAGGGACTGCTGATCCCGCCAGGACGCGTAGACGCCAGTGCTGTAGAGCGTCTGCGCCACGATGTACAACGTCAGCAGGATGCCACCCACGGACCAGCCGAACAGACGCCGCCTGCGGCTTGCAAAGATCTTCATCGCGCTCTTTCCGTTCGGGCAGTGTCATCCTTCAGCGTCACCGGTCAGCTCGGAGAACGTCGAGCGCCCGGTCACGGCCGTAGTTGTAGTCCTGCTGGCCGACGTGGACATATTGCTTCGTCCACTCGCTGTTGATGTCGTTGCCGCGGCTCTGGCCCCACGTCCTGACCGTGTTCTCCACGTCATGCTGTCCGGCTGCGTAGAGCTTACGGTCTGGGGGGAAACTGAGCTTCGGGCGTGCTGGCCTGGCGGTTCGGCTGGTGGGTGATCAGCGGACGGTGTCGCGGACGAGGACGAGTTCGGTGCTCGTCCGGCGGCGGGTGGCCCGCTGCGCGGATCGGTCGGAGACGAGTGAGGCGATCGCGAGATGGGTCTCGGCGTAGGTATCGCGGCGTCCGGTGAAACGGCGCAGGGGTGCCCATTGGCGGAGTTCGGCGTTGGTGTGCTCCACACAGATCCTTGCCGAGGACTGCCGTCGCCGTGTCTCGCGCCAGGCATGCTTGTCACCGTCGCACGCCTCGTCCTTGGGCTTCATCGGTGGGGCGCTGGCCTGGCCGGGGAACTCTTTGGCCAGCCCGAGGTAGCCGGAATCGACCTTCGCCTTCACACCGGGACGGGTGCGGAACTGCTCGGCAATGCCCTCGGTCCGCACGGCGGTCTGGTCGTGCATCCGGCCGGGCGGACCAAGCCGGACAGCAGCAAGCGGCCTTGACCGTCGCTGAACGTGGTGGTCTTGATGGTGTTCTGCTTGCGTTTGCCGGAGACGAACGCCCGGCGCCCAGGACGGTCGGCCTGCGGGCGGCGGACCTGGGTCTCGGCCCCGTCGAGCCGCAGCTCAACGCCCCCCGCCTCGGCATAGGCGAAGACGTCCTCCAGCGTCTTCAGCCGCAGGCCGGACCGGTCGGGCACAGCGCAACCACGGGCTGCCGGCAGCGGGCGGACCTGGCGGATGGCCGCGGAGACGGTGGAGCGATCCACCTCGAAGACCTCGGCGAGCACCACATGCGGCAACTGATGGCGCAGATGGACCAGGGTGACCAGCAGCCGATCGAGGAAGACCAGCTTGGGCTTTCTGCCGGCACCCGCCGCCCTCCGACGCTCCCCGCCCCGGGCCTCGCGGAGCGCGGACTGCCGCCCAGCCTCCCATGCCGTGGCCAGTTCGGCGAACAACTCGCCGGAATGTGCGCGTGAGACGCCGGACAGGGCAGGATGGGAACAGGCCGTACGGGCCCAGGTCAGCTTCACAACTCACCCAACCCGTGCGGCCCTTCTCATGTCACGGCCCGACCGGGACGATCACCATGTCCGCCGAGACCGTAAAGCTACCCGGCCTGAATGGCGTCTGCCGGGACCTCGAAGATGATCGTGAGTCCGTCGCGCCCGTCCCCCTGCTCGCCGATGCGCGTGAAGCCGAAGCCCTCGATGCACGCCAGGGAGGCGGTGTTGTCGGATCCGATCCTGGCGCGCACGGTCCTGACGTCGGGGTCGGCCGCGGCCCTGACGAGCAACGCCCTCAGCATGGCGCGGGCATAGCCCTGGCGGCGGTACCCGGGCACGACGGTATAGCCAACCTCGACCATGCCGGCCTCATCCGGCGGCCCGTGGAAACCGGCGTCGCCAACGACGACACCGTCCGGTTCGGACACCGCGGCACGCGTGATCCAGGGCGCGGCAGAGGGGTGCTTGGCGAGTTGGTCGGCGCGGTAGCCGAAGATCCAGCGGGCTCGCTCACCGACGAAGTGTTCGTCAAGGGCGACCCCGGCCTCGGCGCTGCCGCCAGCGAGGTCACCGTCGGCAAGCGCCCGCAGTGCCTTTGCGCTGAGCTCGACGAAACGGACGCGTTTGGGGGCGGAGAGAGGTTCGTTGTTCATCGCGGTGATGCTCACCCAGAGCCGGAGAGCTGTCCACCGGTTTACGGCCTTGGCGGACATGGAGACGGCCACACGGATGCCGCGACACCCACGCCGAGACCCATCTCGCGATCGCCTCACTCGTCTCCGACCCGATCCATGCAGCGGGCCACCCATCGCCGGACGAGCACCGAACTCTCCTCGTCCGCGACACCACCCGCTGATCACCCACCAGCCCAGCACGCCCGAAGCTCAATTTCCCCCAGGCCCGTTAGTGTTCTGTTCCGTGGCCTTCGAGGTTCGTTTCGGCAACGTGCTCCTTGTTCGATTCGTAGGTATACAGGTCGAGGGCTCTCGTGGCCACATCCCCAACCGGGCCGAGGAATTCGGGTTTCTCCGGCTTGAACAGAACGGCACGCTACGCGCCGTTGCCCGCCACCGTGCTCGGCGCGGTGAGCATCCCAGTGAGCTCTTTCAGCGTTGCCTCTCCAGGGTGAGGACGGCGGCGGCGATGGCGGTCATCCGGTTGGGACTGCAGCGAGCTCTGCGGAAGATGTGCCAGGACTTCAGTCGCGCGACGCCTCGTTCGACGGGTGTTCGTGCCGCCGACAAGGCCCGGTTGATCGTTCGCTGGGTCGCGGTGAGGTCCTGGTGCGGAAGGCGTCTGATTGGGGCGGTCACCCAGGAGCCGGCGCCGATGTAGGCGCGGTCGGCGAGGACGGGCACGCCTTGGCGTTCGCAGATCCGGATGATGCGGTGGGTGCGGGCTGCGGTCAGGTCGTGGGTTCGGCCGGGCAGGGCGGGCGAGATCCACAGCAGGTTGCCCGCGGGATCGACGATGACCTGCACGTTCACGCCGTGGCGGCGGTGCTTCTGGGAGAAGTCGGCCCGGCTGTCGCCGACCCGGTCGCACTCGGCAAGCGTTCCGTCGAGCAGGACGTGATCGGGATCGGCCTCCCGCAGGACCCGCAGTAGGCCGGGCGCCCGGCGGGCGAGGTGGCCGACGATGGCGGTGATGTAGGCGTGGGCGGTGCCGACGGATATGCCGAAGCCCGCGGCGATCTGCGTGAGCGGGTCGTGTCGGCGGAGGTAGATCAGGGCGACGAGAGCACGCTGGTGGGGCGGGAGCTTGCAGCGGCGGTCACCCTCACGGGTGACGATGAGCATGGTTACCCACTCGACCGGGGCGTGAGGCAGGTCGAGTGCGGCAGGATAGGGAACCAACGAGGCTCCTGCGCTGATGAGTTGAGACGTCGAACACCTCTCTCAACGGCATCGGAGCCTCGTCCGTTGCGGGACGCCGGCCGGTCACCCGATCAGTGGCCACACTGAAAGAGCTCAGTGACACGATGAAGATCAAACCCACCATGAGTGCCCGAAACGCCCATCTCTCCATGCTCATCGTGAGTGGCAAGCCCATGCTCATCTTCGGTGGCACTCAACAACTACCGCACCCTTGGTGCACGCGACCGCGCCAACGTTGTCGCCTTCGCCATCTGGCGCGGCGACCTCGACCACCTCGGCGTCGCCGCCGGCGTTTGCGCCCACGTACGACTCCGACTCCAGCGTCAGGCCATGGACACCCTCGGTGCGGCGGCGCTCGACATCTCGGCGAGCGTTGAGGCAGTCGGCGCCGGTGGCGACGAACCAGCGCCTTCCACCACCCTCGTCCGCTGACGTTGCCGTCAACTACTGCCGTCAACCCATGCAGAATCCCCGCCAGGACGTACCTGACGGGGCTTCAAATGTGCGGAGAAATTCTACGGTGTGGTTCTCGGCATCTGGGTCAGATCGTCGAACCCGGCAAGGAGCCTTGACCGCCTGTAGGTCCATAGTTGGCGGTCAGGGCTGCGGCGTACTCGTCCGGGACGGTCCGACCCGCGAAGGTCAGCGGAAGATAACTCTCCAACGCGCCCGACACCTCCAGGAAGGGCCCGAACTGCGCGCACCAATCATTCCGTGCAGCTGCGTTCGGGAAACCCCGGAAAACTGCAACCTCGGGGTCCCTTTCACCCCAGCACCCCCATCTTCCGGAAGGTCCGGTCACAGCGATGACGTTCGCCGAGATCGCGATCGACCCCATGATGTCGCCGTCCGGCTCATAACCGATCGCGGCCCAATAGTCGTCCACGTCAGCCTCGACGGACAACGACACTGCCGGGTACATCCGATACTCCGGAAGGTAGAACGCATCGCAATCCGGCTCAAGAACCAGCAGTTCGACGCGCCTGTCACCATGCCACCGGGCCATCGCGCAGAGCGCCGGCCAGAACTCCGGAGTGAGGACCGCATCGAACTCACAGAACAGCGAGTCCCCCGCATCCTCCTTGAAGACCTGGTCGGGCAACCTGGCGTCAAGGTCGAAGGTGACTGCGCCACGGGAGCGAACATCCAGGTAGCCGTCGCGATCGATCACAATCGAATCCGCCTCTGCCATCAGTCCTCACCCAACCTGATCTTGATGTCGGCCTTCTTGGACCCTGGATTGTAGTAGTCCGCCGTCCACCCCTCGTGCGTGTTGGCCTTCCCACGAAGGAAATACCTTGCCCCGTCCTTCTCGTACATGATGTTCGGGCCCTTGTCTATGCGAGTCCACCCATTGGCCTCAAGGTTCTTTCCGAATTCCACGGGACCGACGTCCGTCGATTTGTTCAGCATGCGAGCGCCGGGTCTAGTGATGTCCTCGTATTTTGAGCTCTCTGCTGCCTTTGTGGCGCGGGAGGCCTCGGCGACGCCTTCGACGCCTTCTTCGACCTTCTTGGCTGCCTTGAGTTCGCCGACGCCGGGGATGACGACCATGGCGGCGAAGGCGCATTTGCCGAGGGCGGGATTCTCGATGCAGTCCTGGATGTCCTTGCCACCGGAGAGCGTCCACAGTCCGCCGTAGATCATGGCGGCCTCTTGCGGATCCACGTTGATCGGCGGATCCATGACACCGCCGTCCTTGACGCAGTCCGGGTAGTAGCCGAGGCGGGGGATGTAATGGCAGTGCTTGGTCTTCTTCTTGGCCTCGGCCTGTGCCTTGCGTGCCGCTTCGGCCTGGCGTCGGGCTTCGGCTTCCTCGGCCCGGCGCTTGTCCATTGTGATCTGCCATGCCTGTGAAGCCTGTTCCTGGGCTTCCTTGGCGCTCTTGCCGGCCGCGGTCGCGGAGTCGTGGGCGTCGGCGGCCGACTGATCGGCCTGTGCCGCGGAGGTCCGCGCGTAGTCGGCGTTGAACTCGGCCTGGGCGGCCGATTCGGTGGCGTCGGAGGCGTCACGGTCGGCGGCGTCGGCGGCGGCACGTGCGGTGGCCACGGACTTGCGGGCCTGGGCGGCGGAGTCCTCGGCGCTGGTGGCGGCCACGTCAGCGTCGTGGGCGTAGCCCTGGGCCTCGTGGGCGGAGTTGGCCGCCTGGTTGGCTGCCTTCTGGGCGTCTGTGGACGACCGGTGGGCGTCGGCGGCAGCCTTGGCGGCGAGCCAGCTGTTCTTGCGCGCCGTGGCCGCGATGCCGGAGGCTTCGGCGATCAGGCGCTGCATCTGGGCGTTGTGGGTGGCGGCGAGCTTGTCCTTGCGGTCGGCCATGTACTGGCCGACGTTGAGGAAGGCTTCGAGCTGGTCGGCGGGGCCGGCCAGGGCGATCTTGGCGGCTGCCCTGACCTCCGGGCCGCCGTCGTTGACGAGTTTGGAGGCGGTGACGCGTTCGTCGTCGCTGCGGGCGGAGTACTGGCCGGTGGCGATGAAGGCGGCCAGTGTCTTGGGGTCGTTGGTGGCCAGGGCGGCCTTGGAGGCTTCCTTGACGCCGGGTCCGCCGGCGTTGTTGATCTGGGAGACCTTCACCCGCAGGTCGTCGTTGGCCGCCGCGTACTGGCCGCTGGTGTAGAAGTCGGCGACCTGCTGGTCGCTGCCCTTGAGCGCGTCCGCGGCGGCGGTGCGCACCGTCTGGTAGGGGCTGTCGGTGGTGAGTTCGAAGACCTTCTCGCGCGTCTCCTGGGCCTTGGCGGTCTGCCAGCCTGTGCGTAGGTAGGTGATGACGTCGGCGTCGGTGCCGGACAGGGCCTGGGTGGCCGCCTGCTGGGTTATCGGGCCGAGGTCCTTGAGTGCCTGCAGGGCGAGTCGGCGTCCCTTGGCGGCCAGTGCCGTGGTGTCCGCGTCGGGCTTGGCGGCTTCGGCGGCCAGGGCCTGTGCGGTGTCGTCCAGGCCGCGTGCCTCCAGCACCCCGGCGGCCGTCTGGGAGGTGAGAGTGTCGGCCTGGTCCTTGCGGCTGCGGGCGCGTTCGATGGCGGCGTTGGTACGGCTGGTGAGGTCTTCGGCCTCGGTTTTGCGGGCGATGTCGAAGACCTTCTTGCCGGTCGTCACCGCCAGGGCGGCGGTGTCGGCGGACTTCTTGGCGGCATCCGCCTGCCGGTCGGCCTGCTTGGCCGCGTCCGCCGCCTGCCCGGCGTGCTTGGCCGCGTCCTCGGCTGCGTCGGCTGCCTTGTTGGCGTGATCGGCGGCGGCGTTGGCCGCATCCCGCGCGGCGTAGGCGGCGTCCGCGGACTCCTGGGCCAAAGACTGTGCCGCGTTGGCCGCGCGGTTGGCCTCGGCGGCGTGCCGGCGGGTCTCCGCCGCCGCCTGTGCTGCCTCGTTGGAGTGGACCCCGGCCGCGTCGGCGGCGGCGTTGGCCTCGTCCGCGGCGTCCGCAGCGGCGTTGGCGTTCGCACCGGCGGCCAGCGAGTCGGCCGCGGCGGCCTTGGCGGCTCGGGAGGCGTCACCGGCCGCCTGGGCGGCCGCGGCCGAC
>NZ_JBEOYR010000045.1:0-43400 GCF_040297165.1 Streptomyces sp. NPDC001851
TTCTCGGCGACCGCGTCCGCCAGCACGAGCGCGACCATGGCCTCCGCGACGATGCCCGCCGCGGGCACCGCGGACACATCGGAACGCTGATGATGCGCCTGGGCGGCCTCACCGGTGGAGACATCCACCGTCTTGAGGGCCCGCGGCACGGTCGCGATCGGCTTCATCGCCGCCCGCACCCGCAGCACCTCGCCCGTGCTCAGACCACCCTCGGTGCCACCGGAGCGGCCGGAGACGCGCCGGATCCCCTCGGGTGTGCCCACGATCTCGTCGTGCGCCTTGGAACCGGGCACCCGGGCCAGCTCGAAACCGTCCCCGACCTCCACGCCCTTGATCGCCTGGATGCCCATCAGGGCACCGGCGAGCCGGGCGTCCAGCCTGCGGTCCCAGTGCACGTGCGACCCCAGGCCGACCGGTACGCCGTAAGCCAGTACCTCGACCACACCGCCGAGCGTGTCGCCGTCCTTGTGGGCCTGGTCGACCTCGGCGACCATCGCCTTCGAGGTGTCCGCGTCCAGACAGCGCAGCGGGTCGGCGTCCAGCTTGTCGACGTCGGCCGGCGTGGGGTACACGCCCTGCGGGGCCTTCACGGAGCACAGCTCGACGACGTGCGAGACGATCTCGATACCGGCCGTCTCCTTCAGGTAGGAGCGGGCGACCGCGCCGAGCGCCACCCGCGCCGCCGTCTCCCGGGCCGAAGCCCGCTCCAGGATCGGCCGCGCCTCGTCGAAACCGTACTTCTGCATACCCGCCAGATCGGCGTGGCCGGGCCGCGGCCGGGTCAGCGGCGCGTTACGGGCCAGCCCGTCCAGGATCTCCCGGTCCACCGGGTCGGCCGCCATCACCTGCTCCCACTTCGGCCACTCCGTGTTCCCCACCATCACCGCCACCGGGGAACCCAGGGTCAGACCGTGCCGGACACCACCCAGGAAGGTGACCTCGTCCCGCTCGAACTTCATCCGCGCACCACGGCCATACCCGAGCCGCCGCCGCGCCAGGTGATCCGCCACCATCTCCGTGGTGATCGGCACGCCGGCGGGAAGACCCTCCAGCGTCGCGACAAGTGCGGGACCATGGGACTCTCCCGCGGTCAGCCAACGCAGCCTGCTCAACGGTGCTCCTCTGCCAGCTCCCCGGTGTACGGGGGAAGTGCGTAGTCGGGAAACAGGCGCCGCATCTCGTCGTGGAACACCGGGAAGGTCTTCCCGACGCACGCCGGGTCGTCCAGCGAGATCGCCCCCGGCACCGCGAGTCCGAGCACCGAGAACGACATCGCGATCCGGTGGTCGCGCCGGCACGCGATGCGGGTGGGGCGCGGTACTCCCGGATGGACGGTGAGCCAGTCCGGGCCTTCGGCGGTCTCGATGCCGCAGGCCCGCAGGTTCGCCGCGACGGCGGCGACACGGTCGGACTCCTTCAGCCGCGCGTGTCCGATGCCGCGGATCGTGATGGGCGCGTCGGCCAGGGGCGCGATCGCGGCGAGGGTCATGAACGTGTCCGAGATGTCACCCATGTCCACGGTGAAACCGCCGCGCGGGCGGCCGGTGCCCGTCACGGTGGTGGCCGCCGGGTCCACCCGGACCTGGGCCCCGAGCCGGGACAGGACCTCCACGAAGCGCAGGTCGCCCTGCAGGCTGCCGGCGCCCAGACCGGGAACGGTGACCGTGCTTCCGGTGACGGCCGCCGCCGCGAAGACGTAGGAGGCCGAGGACGCGTCGGGTTCGACCACGGTGTCGGTGGCGTCGTACGCCCCCGGTGCGACACGCAGGACTCCGTCCTCGCTGTCGTCGACGTCGGCCCCGAAGCGCCGCATCAGCGCCACGGTCATGTCGACGTAGGGGCGGCTGACCGGGCGTGCGGTCCGGATCACCAGACCGTGCCGCATCAGCGGGGCCGCCATCAGCAGGCCGCTCAGATACTGACTGCTCAGCGACGAGTCCACCGACAGCTCCCCGCCGGCGAGGCCGCGGGCGCGGATCAGCAGGGGGAGTCCGTTGCCCGGGCCCGCCTCCAGGTCGGCGCCCAGCGCGCGCAGTGCTTCGAGCAGGGGGCCCTGGGGGCGGGCCCGTAGTTGTGCCGACCCGTCGAAGAGGAAGGTGCCCTGGCCTGCTGCCGCGAACGGCGGCAGGAAGCGGGCGGCCGTACCGGCGTCCGCGCACCACGGCCGGCCCGGGCCGGCCGGTCCGCGCCCGGTGCCCGTGACCTCCCAGAAGTCGTCCTCGGGAGTGCCCCGCACCGTGATCCCGCACACCCGCAGCGCCTCGCGGAACGCGAGGGTGTCCTCGCTCACCAGGGGGGCGTGCACTCTGCTGGTGCCGTCGGCGGCGGCGGCGAGCAGCAGCAGCCGGTTGGTCAGGCTCTTGGAGCCCGGTATCCGGGCGGTCAGGCTCTTCATCGCCACTCCACCAGCGCGAAACCGGCCGACATGCCACCGCCGAAGCCGGCCAGGAGGATCAGCTCCCCCGCGCGGAAGGCACCCGCGCGGGCGGCCGCGTCCAAGGTGATCGGGATGGAGGCGGCGCCCGTGTTGCCGTAGTGCGTCAGCGTGCGATGGGTGCGGGCACGGGGCAGGGGGAGGTCCGCGGCCACGGCGTCGAGCATGACGCCGTTGGCCTGGTGCGGGACGAAGTGGCTGATGTCGTCGGGCACGACACCGGCCTCGTGCAGGAACTGCTTGGTCAGCTGGGGCAGCTGGTCCATGACGAAGCGGCGCACCTCCCGCCCGTCCATCGCGAAGTACTGCAGACCGGCGGCGAGGGCGGACCGGTCGCAGGGCAGCCGGCTACCGCCCGCGGGCACCTCGATCAGGCCGGCCAGTTCGCCGAACGTGTGCAGTGCGATGTGCCGCACGCGCGGGCCCCGGGCGGTCGGCCCCAGGACCAGCGCGCCGGCACCGTCACCGAACAGGACGACCGTCCTGCGGTCGGCCGGGTTCAGGATGCGCGAGTACAGGTCGGCGCCGATGACCAGCGCATGCCCGCCGGACCTCGCGAGCACGCCCTCGGCCGCGCACAGCGCGAAGACACTGCCGGAACAGACGGCGTTGACGTCGAACGCCGCCGCGCCGGCCGCACCGAGCCGGTGCTGCACATAGGCGGCCGTGGCCGGCTGGGGCCGGTCCGGCGTGGAGGTCGCGACCACGATCGCGGACAGCTGACCGGCGGTGATGCCGGCGGAACGCAGCGCCTCCCGTCCCGCGGCCGTGGCCAGGTCCGAGGTGGCCTGCTCGGGCGCGGCCCAGCGCCGTTCCCGGATCGCGGTCTTGCCGCTGATCCAGGCGTCGTCGACCCCCGCCGCCGCACCGGCCTCGTCGTTGGAGACGACCCGGTCCGGCACATAGGCACCCGTACCGAGGATCCCGATGGTGGTCATGCGACCGTCCGCCCCTCCGGGCGCCGCTCGTAGATGCGCTTGTGGTCGCGGATCCCGGCCAGCCGGAAGGGACCGGTGGTCTGCGCCGGGGTGGAGTGCTCGCCCCCGTCGGCCGGGCACGTCCGCTCGTGCAGCTCCCGGTAGCCGGCGTAGTCCACCGGCCGGCGCCGCTCGATCGCCTCGCGGTGCGCCTCGGTCCGCAGGTGCTCCCGGTATCCGGGTACGACGGTCCCGGCGAAGAACTCGGCGACACTGCCGGACCCGTAGCTGAGGAAGCCGATGGACTGCCCGGACAGGTCCTCCGCCTCGTCGAGCAACGCGGCGAGGGCGAGGTACACCGACGCGGTGTAGCTGTTGCCGACGACCCTGTTGTAGGCCGTGGTCCGTCCGATGGCCCGCGCGATCTGCGCCTCGTCGGTGACGTAGCCGCAGAAGTTCAGCAGGTGACGGTGCGCCTTGTAGGCCATCTTCGTGAACGGCTGGTGGTAGCAGAACGCGCCGAACCCGTCGAAGGAGCGGCCGCCCTGCTCGGTGTAGTCCTTCCAGGTGCCCTCCACCGCCTGGAGATAGGCGGTGATGGACTCCTGCCCGTCGACCAGCGCGGTGTCCCGGTAGTTCGGCCGCCAGAAGTCCATGACGTCCGCGGTGAACAGGCCCGAGGGTCCCTCGATGCGCACCAGCGCGGGGTCCGCGCCGACCAGCATGGCCACCGCCGCCGCGCCCTGGGTCGCCTCGCCCGGGCTGTCCAGGTCGTACTTGGAGACGTCGCTCGCGATCACCAGGACCTGCTGGGCGGGGTCGCGGTGGACGAGGCCGATGGCGAACTGCAGGGCGGCCGTCGCCCCGTAGCAGGCCTGCTTCAGTTCGACGACCCGGGTGGCCGGCGGCAGCCCGAGCAGCGAATGGACGTACACACCGGCCGACTTGGCCTGGTCGATGGAGGACTCCGTCGCGAACACGACCGTCCGGATGCGGTCCGCGCCGTGCCGGGCGATGAGGGGCGCGGCAGCGGTCGCGCCCATGGTCACGATGTCCTCGTCGGCGGCGGGCACGCTCATCGACTGCTGGCCGATGCCCACGTGGTACTTGCCGATGTCGGTGCCGTTGTACTCGGCGAGCGCCGTGTGCGGCAGCACGAACTCGGTCGTCGCGAAGGACAGGTCGTGAATTCCTATGCCGATGTCGCCGGTCATGCCTGAGCACCCACCTTTTCCGTCGTGCTGCCGCGTTCCAACTGGACGTGGGCGCGCATGAGTTCGCCCGGGTTCGTCTGTGCCGCGAGGAGGGAGAGCTCGCCGCACAGCACGGTCGCCGCCGCGATGACGGCGAGCCTGCGCGCGTTCTCCCCGGGGGCGCGGTCGGCCCTGCAGCCGAGCCGGGCCAGGTTGGTCTCCACGAACGGGAGGCCCTTGCCGTTGCCCACCGTGCCCACGATCAGGTTGGGCAGTGTGCAGGCGAAGTAGAGGTCGCCGTCGCGGTCCTCGGCCATGACGACGCCCTGCGATCCCTCGACGATGTTGGCCGCGTCCTGCCCCGTCGCCAGGTAGAACCCGAGCAGCATGTTCGCGAAGTGGGCGTTGGCGGAGCGGATGCCGCCGGCGAGCAGCGTGCCGAGCATGTTCTTGCGCAGGTTCAGCTGGGCGATCCGGGCGGCCGTCGTGTGCAGCACGCCCTCCACCACGTCACGCGGTACGAGAAGCTCCGTGACCACGTTCTTGCCGCGGCCGAGGATGCCGTTGACCGCTGTCGCCTTCTTGTCCGTGCAGTAGTTGCCCGAGATCGACCCGTAGGAGATGCCCGGGACGGTCTGCAGCAGATGCCGCAGGAGCGCGTCGGACGCCAGCGTCGCCATGTTGTGCCCGGAGGCGTCGCCGGTGCTGAACTCGAACCGGACGAACAGCAGGTTGGCGTTGATCTCGTGCCTGACACCGATCAGCTCGGCGAACCTGCTGCAGCCGCGGACCACCTCCTGCAGTTCGCCCAGCCGCGCGTCGATGGTCCGTGCGGCCGTGTACGCGGTCTGCGCGTCCGTCGCCTCCACGAGCACCGAACGGGTCATCCGTTCGTCCACGAGCGTGGCGACGATGCCCCGCTCGGCCAGCATGGAGACCTTCGCCCCACGGCCCACCGAGGGCCACAGCGGCGTCTCGTAGGTGGCGAGCGGGACCTGGGTCTCGACGTCGGTGACGTTCCCCGAGATCCGCAGGGGTCCCACCCACTTCATCGGAACCCCGGCGATCGCGTGTGCCTCGGTCATCGTGTGCTTCCCGTCATCTCGGTGAGGGCGTCGAGGCCGCCGGAACGCCGGGCGAACCGTCCCGTGTCGATGCCCCGGTCGGTGCAGAAGTCCCGCAGGGAGCCGTGGATCAGCACGTCGCAGCGGGTCAGCTCGGCCGGGGTACGCGCGCCGAGCATGGTCATCAGCGCGGTCAGCTGGTCGAGCCACGTCGAGATCTGCGCGATCAGCGCCGACAGGCCGTCGTCCATCAGCGTGCGCAGGAATCCGCCGGACACCCCGACCCCGGACGCGCCGAGCGCCAGCGCGCGGGCCACGTCGAGCGGATTGCGGACGCCCCCGGAGGCCAGCACGGGCATGCCGACGCCCTGCGTGTCCAGGAGACAGGCGGCGGTGGACTGGCCCCAGCCCTCCAGGAAGGCGTAGTCGGCCAGTTCCCGCCTGCCGTTCTCGATGCGGGCGAAGTCGGTGCCGCCCCGGCCACCGAGGTCCGCCACCCGCACGCCCAGTTCCCGCAGCATCAGGACGGTCTCGCGGCTGAGACCGAACCCGACCTCCTTGACGATCACGGGTACGTCGACCGCCGCCGCGATCCGCTCGATCTGCGGGACCCAGGACGAGAAGGAGCGGTCGCCCTCCGGCATCACCGTCTCCTGCGCCGTGTTGACGTGGATCTGCAGGGCGTTGGCCCCCAGCAGCTCGACGGCCCGCTGCGCCTTCTCCACCGAGGCCGTCGCGTTGACGTTCGCCAGGACGAACCCGTCCGGGTTCCTCTGGCGCAGCACGCGGAACGTGTCGGCACACGACGGGTCCTTGAAGTACGCGCTCATGGAGCCCGACGCGATGGGCACGCCGGTCTCGTGGGCGGCGATGGCCAGGTCCCGGTTGATCTCACCGGTCTTGGTGCTGCCGCCGGTCATCGCGTTGATGTACAGCGGCACCTGCCAGGAGATACCGGCGAAGGCGGTGGCCAGCGACACGTCCGGCCGGTCGATGCCGGCCAGGGCGTGGTGGACGAACGACACCTCGTCGAACTGGTTGCGTCCGATGTGGCCGTGCTGCTGCTCGACAGCGAGCCGGACGTGGTCGTCCTTGCGTTGAGCGATCATTCCTCGTTCCCTTCCATGGCGGGACGGACCGGCAGGGGGCGCACCCCCGCCGTGGCCCACCGCCTGCGTAGCTGAGAGACCTGCGGCGCCGCTTCGGCGTCCAGCAGCGCGATGCCGCAGTCGCCGCCCCCCGCGCCCGAGGGCTTGGCCGCGCCGCCGACGGCTTCGGCGGCCTCGCACAGTGCCGTCAGAGCGGGCGTGAAGATGCCCAGCCCGACCTCGTCGTCCAGCTGGGCCAACGCGTGCCGGGCGCGCCGGATCTGGTGCAGGAGTTCCCCGCGGTCGCCTCGCTCCAGCGCCGAGACCGAGGCGCGCACACAGTCGGTGGTGGTCTGCGTGAACCTCTGGTGGGCCGCGGTGCCCCGCCAGGCCCGCCGGTTCAGGCCGGACACGAGGGAGGCGGTGGAGGCGGGTGTTCCGGTCCAGCCGACCTCCAGCGAGAGACCGTTCGGCGGCGGCAGCCGGCGTACGGCGAATCCCGGCCAGGGGGCGCGCAGCGCCTCCTCGGTGCCCCGGCGCCGGGCCAGGTCGAGGACGGCGGCCCGGTCGGGTGCCTGATAGGCGATCCAGCCGCCCCAGGTGCTGGCGGCGAGATCACCGCCGGAGGCCTTGGTGTCGATACCGGCCGTCGCGAGCATGGCCAGGCGGAACCGGTGGTCGGGCGACAGCCGCAGGCCGCAGGAGGCGGCCACGGCCGAGACGGTCGCCACGGTGACCGCGCCACTGGAACCCAGGCCGAACTTGGTGCCGTTGTCGTGCAGCCGGCTGCCGATCGAGATGTCGAGGGCGGGCGCGGGCAGGCCCCGTTCGGCCAGCAGCCGGCCCACCGTCTCGACGGCCGCCACCACGTGGGCCAGGCCGGTACGGGCGCGCTGTTCGTCGGCCGCGTCGTGTCCGCCGAGCCCGCCGTCCCGCCAGCGCATGCGCACCGGCCGCGCGGCCAGGTCGGAGGAGATCACCACGCCGGTTTCGGCGGGGGACACGGCGGCGGTGACATGCCGGTCGACCGCCACCAGGATCGCCGGGTTGCCGGGCTCCACCACCGCGTACTCGCCCGCGACGAACAGCTTGCCCGGCGCCCGCCGGACGACGGTTCCCGGGCGGGACGTCATGGCGCCCCGTCGAGCAGGTGGGCGCCCTGGCCCGGCCCGGCGATGTGCACCGATCCGCCCGGGGCGGCGGCGCGCACGGCCCCGGCCACGTGGTGGGCGTCCGCGCGACGGCAGAGCACCTTGACGTTCGGCCCGGCGTCCATGGTCGCGTACGCCGCCACGCCGTCCCGCCTGAGCTGCGACACGCTGTCGAGCACGGTGAGCGTGGCCGGCGACAGGTACCGCACCGCCGGGCGCGCCGCCAGCATCGTCGCGTGCATGCCCAGCGCGTTGCGTTCCGCGATCTCGCCGACCGCGTCGAGGTCGGCCCGCAGCAGCGCCCGCTGCATCTCGGCGAGGTCGTCCTCGCTGGAGGCGGCCCACGCCGGGTACAGCGGCGAGGTGTCCACGGTCCGCCGCATGGCCTCACGGCTGGAGACGCTCTTGGGCCCCGCGTCGACCACCGCGACGACCAGCGCCGGGTCGAGGTCTCCCGCCGGCACCGGCTGGGCGTACGACCCGAGGTCCGGGTCCGGGTCCGTGTCCCGCCCGGCGTGCCAGATCGCGAAGCCGCCGAAGACCGACCGCGAGGCCGACCCGGAACCCCGCCGGGCCAGACGGGACAGCGCGGTGGGGTCGAGGCCGAGCCCGTACGCGGCGGACGCGGCGACGGCGAGGGCGGCGAACCCGCTGGCCGAGGACGCCAGGCCCGCCCCGGTGGGAACGGTGTTCTCGGTGTCCACGACGGCCCGGTGCGGGAGCCCGGCCCGTTCCCGCACCAGGTCGAGGAAGGCGATGATCCGGCGCCGCGCCTCGCCCTGCGCGGGTACGCCGCCGAACGTCACCTCGTCGTGCAGCGCCCCGGGGGCCAGCCGGACGCGGGTGGTCGTCGGGAAGACGTCCAGGGTCAGTGACAGGCTGTCGGTCCGTGGCAGCACGAGCCGCTCGTCGCGCTTGCCCCAGTACTTGATCAGGGCGATGTTCGGGTGCGCCACGGCCGTGGCGCAGCCCTCGGTCCCCGGCTCCCGGGTCCGGACGGCCGTGGTCGGGTGTTCAGCGTGCATGGTCGGCGTGCCCCCTCAGCGGTACCTCCCAGGTCTGCACGGCGCCTGCGTGCCGCAGGCTCCGGGTGACCTCCCTCACGTGCTCGGGACGGGCCAGCGCGATCACGCAGCCGCCCATGCCCCCACCGGTGATCTTGGCTCCGAGGCTGCCCGCCGTGAGCGCGGCCTCGACCAGCGCGTCGATCCGGTCGGTACTGAGGCCGGCCGTGCGCAGCAGTTCGTGGTACGCCGTGAGCCGCGCCCCGAACCGCGCCGACTCGCCGTCGGCGAGGGCCTGCCGGGCCTCGTCGGTCAGTGCCGACGCCTGGCGCACGAACTGCTCCCGCGCCCCGGAACGCCGCTGGAACGCCGCACGCAACAGCTCGACGGCGTCCTTCGTCCTGCCCATCTCGCCGCTGTCCGCGACGATGCACACGTCGTCGCAGCCGATGGCCAGTTCCCGGGCTTCGCCCGCCTGGAACAGCAGCGGGGTGCGGGCACCCACGGTCAGGGCGTCGACGCCGCTGGCCCGGCCGTGCGCCACGTTCTCGGCCGTCTGCACCAGGTCGAACGCCGTCTCCGGCGACACCTCGCGGCCGAAGAGATCGGCCAGCGCGAGGACGACCGCGCGCGCACACGCCGCGCTGGAACCGAGCCCCCGGCCGGCCGGGATCGCACAGTCGAGGATCAGATCGAGGTGCAGTGGCTCGGTCAGCCCCATGGTCGCCCGGAACTCGGCGGTCAGCCGGCGCAGACCGTCGGAGGCCTGTGTCTCCCTCGGCCGGGCATCGGAACCGGTCGTCGTCAGGGAGACGTCGCCCGTGTCGTCGGACGAGCCGGCGGACCACCCGGCGCTCGCCGTGACGGTCAGTTGCGGAACGGGAAGGGCGAGCGCCGGGGCTCCGTAGACCACCGCGTGCTCGCCCAGCACAATGGCCTTGGCGTGGGCGCGGCCGATGCCGACCGGGCGAGCCAGGCGGCTTTCCGATATCCCCTCCGCTGAGGTCGGTAGAGTCAACGCACTCAGCCCCCATTGTCTTTTCTGCATTGAGATCGCGTCATCCAGAGTTCGTCGGACTTCACCGATTGCGCGGGTGACGGCGGCACGGCAACCGTGTCGGACACAGAAGGGCCCGCGGGGAGCCACCGTGGTGTCTCCCCGCAGGCCCTTGACTTCCCAGCGCCGGCGGACGGCCCGTCAGGCGTCGACCGGCTCCAGCATCGCCACCACGCGGTCGTGCCACTGGTAGTACGACTGGATCTTGTGGAACTCGCCCTTGGGCGTCGCCGAGACCCCGTAGACGAACTGCCGGCCGGTGGTGTCGTAGGGAGCCTCGTTCACGAGCCGCGCGAGGCCCGGGTCCACGTCCACGGGCAGCCCCAGCGGGTCCACGGTCCTGGCGGCGTAGGTGACCCGCTCGATCTTCGAGCTGTCCCAGCTCATGGTGGTGTAGACACCGAACGCCTGCTCGGAGAAGTGCAGCAGCTGCTCGCTCGCCTCGGGCAGGCCGGCGTCACGGAGCAGCGACTGGATGCCCTCCGGCGCGAAGGCTTCGGCGGACGGCCGGGCGAAGTACAGGTTCACCGTGCGCTTCGCGTAGTCGATCCCCACCGTGTTCACCAGGTCGGCCAGGCCGTGCCGCGTGAAGAAGCCGAGGTTCTCCGACACGCTGCGCGGCATCGACGGAAGGTCGCCGAGCGCCGCCACCGAGTGCGGGGCGGCCGCGTCGAAGAAGGACCAGGTCTTCTTGAAACCGCCGGCGACTCCGAAGTCGAAGCCGTAGCCGTTGACGGGGAACTGACCGTGGATCTGCTCCGCGAGGGTGCCGACGGGGTGGTCCGTCTCCGCGGCGAGGCCGCTGGCCAGAGCGACGGCGTACGGGTCGAGGTCCTTGGGGAGCATCGTCCAGCGGCAGTCCAGATCCCCGGTGCCGCGCGGGCCGGTCTGTGCCCGGAAGGAGATCACGGCCTGGTCCATCACCTGCTGGTACGCGGTCAGCACGGGCCAGACCTTGGTACGTGAGCACGCTACGCCCATGACCCGGGCCGTTTCCTCGATGGCCGAGTAAAGGGCCGTCAACTCAGCGGATTCTGACATTCTTCCTCCATGTGGTGATCACGGCGTACAGGCGTGGGTGCAGTGCGGGAGCGCAACGCGACGTCGCAGGCGGCGATGCGGGAGAAGGGGCGGCCACCTCTTGAGCCGCGGGCAGCCGGCGGTGAACGCGTACCGCGACGGCGGGTGCGGAGGGGGAAGAGGTGAGGCACCGAAGAGGCTCGGCCGTGCCCGCGCGGATCGGCGGTCGGGGGCTCAACCCACAGCGCTCCGGCTGTTTTTGGGCAGGCTCGTCGTGCAGAAATAGTGACACGGGGAGCGCCCCTCCACCAAGAGCTTTCCAGAGTGACGCACGTCACTCCGTGCGGAACCAGCCGGTGGGGAACGGCGGTTGACGCGTCAGGCGGTCTGCCGGACCGGACCGCCTGTGTGCAGCCTGTTCTCCTCGCCGGCGACGGCGCGCCGGACGCGCCACAGGCACACCGCCGCCGTCGCCGCCTCGAAGGCGGAGAAGATCACCCACATGACCGGCAGCATGTCCGCGTCGGCCCGGGAGAGCAGCACGAACACGGCGATCGTGGGGACGCACAGACCCCACATGAGGACGATCCGCGCCACGAACCCGAAGCGGGCCAGCCCGAGGCACTCCAGCACGCCGGAGCCGGTCAGGGAGAACGCGAAGGCGGCGGAGTACGTCCACAGCACGCGCGAGGTGTCCACGGCGTGGGCGGTCACGGCGGCGTCGGCCCCGTCGAGGCCGAACGGGCTCAGCAGCAGGGCCGGCGCGGCGACCTGGAGGACCGCGACCACGGCCACGTACACGGCGCAGAGCGTCAGAGTGACCCGCATGAGGTGCGGGATGTCGCGGTGCCGTCCGGCGCCGACGGCCTTGCCGCACAGGATGGCGCAGCCCGCCCCCAGGCCGATCAGGGGGATGACCGCGGCGTAGTTCAGGGCGAGCACGACGTTGTCGGCGGCGAGCGCCACCGGCCCGAGGACGCCGGCCAGCCACACGAACGCCGTCTGCCCCAGCTCCTCCAGGCTGAGCGAGCCGCCCGCGGGGGCGCCGCGCCGCAGCCGCAGCCAGAGCACCCGGGCGACCTGTCCGCCGCCCTGGCGCAGCAGCCGGCCGAGCCCCGCCGCACAGCCGCGGGGCAGGCACACGAGGTAGCCGACGCACATGACGGACACCGCGCTCAGCGTGCCGAGCGCGGAGCCCCGCATGCCCAGCTCGGGCAGTCCGAAGCGGCCGAAGACCAGGCCGATGGTCATCACGATGCCGACCGCCTGCCCGACGGCGCCGACGGTCATCGGGATCCGGGTCCGGCCCATCCCGCTGAAGTACGACGACAGCGCCGTGTTGAGGGTCATGACGGAGCCGTAGAGGGTGGACAGGCCCAGGAACTGCGCCTCCAGCGCCTCGATGTGCGCGGGCTGCCCGCTCAGCTGCGGCACCCGCGTCAGCAGCGGGGTGGCGGCCAGCAGCAGCACGGAGAGCAGCAGGCCGAGGGCGAAGCCGTTGGCGCCCTCGTCCAGCGCGCCGCGCTCGTCACCGCGGCCGTGCGCCTGTGCCACATAGGAGCGGGTGACGCCGACCGCCCCCGTGGTCACCATGATCACCGTGGTCGCGGTGAAGACGGCGGGCCCGGACGCCTTGAGGGCGTCCTGCGAGTAGCGGGCCAGGCAGATCCGGTCGACCAGCATCAGGACCAGGTTGCCGACCATGCCGAACATCAGCGGCACGGAGACGCGCACGACCTCGCGCACCGCCCGCGGGCCGGGCGGCCGCGCCCGCCGACGGCGATCTTCCATGGACCCCATCCCCTCGACGGCGAACAGCCCGGCACCGTACGGCCCTTCACCCGGTCCGGTGGCGGCGGCCGTGAAGCGGCGGACCATCCTAGAGCCGGTGCCCTACGCCCGCGTGACCCGCACCCGGTAGGTGCCGTCCTCCTCCTTGCCGATCACCTGCACGGTGATGCCGTGGCGGGGGTCCTTGAAGGCGGTGCCGGGGGAGAAGGGGGCGTCGGAGAGCTCCGCCTGGACGTTGGGGCTCCGGGTGCAGCCGCCGCTGCCGGGGTGGCTGTCGTAGACCCGGACGGGGCCGCGTCCGGTGTCGATGGTGCCGTCGACCTTGTAGACCAGCAGGCCCGGGCGGCAGACCGCCTCGTCGTTGCCGCCCTGCTCGCGCACCTCCAGCGCGTAGGAGCTGTGGGCGTCGACGGGGACCAGGACCAGCTTCCCGCCGCCGGGCCTGTACAGCGGTGTCAGCAGGTAATCGACGCTGCCCCGCGTCGCCGCGCAGCCCACCTGGGAGCTGTCCAGCCAGCCCAGCTTCCACTTGTGCCAGCCGAGCAGATCGTTGTCCGCCCCCCAGTCCTCGCTCATGATGTCCCAGTGCCCGACCGCGCCCCCGCCCTCCTGCGTGTACAGGTCGGGCAGGCCGAAGGTGTGGCCGTTCTCGTGCGGCAGCACCCGGTAGCCGGTGCGGGCGTAGGAACCGGAGCCGTCGTCCTGGCGGGAGTAGACGAAGGACGCGTTGGCGATGGGGACGCCGTCGGCGACCGGGGCGTCGGTGTTGCCGGCGAAGGTCACGGACAGGACGGTGTCCAGCGCCGAGGGGCCGGCGTTCGGGGTGATCAGGATGTTGAAGAGGTCGTACGCGCGGAAGTCCACGGCCGGGTCGGCCGCGTCCACGATGTCCTGCACCAGCTGCCGGTAGCCGGGATCGAAGGGCGCGCCGCGCTCGATGCCGTACTCCCGGAAGGACTTGGGCATGCGCAGCCACCCGGGGATCGGCGTCACCGGCCGGTAGTCCAGGCGGCCGTACGACGCGGTGCGGAACCACTCCTGGGTCTTCGGGAAGAACTCGTGGAAGCGGTCCATGGCGCTGCCCTGCCCGGGCGCGTCGGAGAAGTCGACCATCAGGGTCAGGGCGTGGACCGTGCCCGTGGAGCGGGCGTAGCCGTGCGGGGTGGGCAGACCCTCGGTCATCTGTACGTCGGCACCGCCGCGGACCGTACAGGGGGCGAGGGTGGCGGAGCGGGCCATGCCGATGGCCCCCGGGGTGGTGGGCGCCGTCAGGCGGCCGGTCCCGGCCGAGGTGCTGACCACGAGGGTCAGTGCGGTCACCGCGGCGAGGGCGGCCGCCCGGCGCGGGCGTATGCGGCGGCGTATGCGGCCGCGGCCCGCACGGGGGGCGCGGCCCCGCGATCCCTGCGCGTGCCCCCCACCGGACGTGCGGCCCTGGGCGCGGCCCTGGCCGGGGAGCCGGCCGTGGGGAAGGGATATGCGGCGGGGCGGCTGCGGCTGCATGCATGGGCCCTTCGCTCCACGGCAGCCGCCGGTCTCCGGCTGCACCCTTGCGCTCACCCTGTGTCGGCGGAGCGGGGGGCCGCGCGCTGGAGGAGACCGATCGTGCGAATGCCGGTCCGCAGGGGGGTGAATCCCGGCGGGCGAGGAGTGGGACCGGCAAGTGTGGCTCAGGTCACAGGAGTTCCTTTCCCTGGCCGGAAATAACCGGGGAGCGCTTCCCCGTTTAGCCCTGTGTCCGAGCGAAACGGGGACCGTCTCCCCGGATCGCCCCCTTGCCGCCCGCTCCAGCACCGGCAGAGCCACCAGCACCGAGGAGTCCACCGTGCCGACCGCGACCACTCCCGCACCGCGCAAGGCGCACCGGCCCCGCGCCGACGCCCTGCGCAACCGGGAGCGGATCGTCACCGCCGCCCGGGAGATGTTCGTCGAGCACGGCCCGGACGTGCCGCTCGACGAGATCGCCCGCCGGGCGGGCGTCGGCAACGCCACGGTGTACCGCAACTTCCCCGACCGCGAGGCCCTCGTCCGCGAGGTCGTCTGCTCCGTCATGGACCGTACGGCCGAGGCGGCCGAGGCGGCCCTCGCCGAGACCGGGGACGCCTTCGCCGCGCTGGAGCACTTCGTGCACACCGCCGCCGACGAGCGGATCAGCGCGCTGTGCCCGATGATCTCCGGCACGTTCGACCAGCACCACCCCGACCTGGAAGCCTCCCGCGAGCGCGTCGAAGAGCTCGTCGAGGAGGTCATGGGCCGGGCCAAGGCGGCCGGACAGCTCCGGCCCGACGTCGGGGTCGGCGACCTGCTGATCGTCGCGGCCCAGCTGAGCCGGCCCCCGGCCGGCACGGACTGCCTGCGCGGCGACCGTTTCGTCCACCGCCACCTTCAGCTCTTCCTCGACGGCCTGCGGGCGCCCGCCCGCTCCGCCCTGCCGGGCGCGGCCGTGACCATGAAGGAGCTGCGCGCGTGCTGACCGATTAGTTCGGCCGTCAGCCGCGGTCCCTCCCTCCGCCGGCCCCTCACTCCACCCATCCCTCCGCCCCTCCCTCCCTCCCTCAGCTTCCCGTCACGAAGTCCCGAAGTGGGTACCTCCATGTCCGAAACAGCCCGCAAGGCTCCCGGCGCCACCGCGCCGACCGGCTTCGCCGCACGCGCCGGCGACGCCAACCGCTGGAGAGCGCTCGTCTTCATCGCGCTCGCCCAGCTGATGGTCGTCCTCGACGCCACCATCGTGAACATCGCCCTGCCCTCCGCCCAGACCGACCTCGGCATATCCGACGGCAACCGGCAGTGGGTCGTCACGGCCTACGCCCTCGCCTTCGGCGGTCTGCTGCTGTTCGGCGGCCGTATCGCCGACAAGTGGGGCCGCAAGCGCGCCTTCGTCACCGGCCTGGCCGGCTTCGCCCTCGCCTCCGCGCTCGGCGGTGCCGCGACCACCGGCCCGATGATGTTCGGCGCCCGCGCCCTGCAGGGCGTCTTCGGCGCCCTGCTCGCCCCGGCCGCGCTGTCGCTGCTCGCCGTGATGTTCACGGACGCCCGGGAGCGCGCCAAGGCGTTCGGCATCTACGGCGCCATCGCGGGCGGCGGCGGTGCCGTCGGCCTGATCCTCGGCGGCTTCCTCACCGAGTACCTGAACTGGCGCTGGACCTTCTTCGTGAACGTCCCGTTCGCCGTCGTCGCCGCGCTCGGCGCCTGGTTCGTCATCCGCGAGCCGGAGGGCGGCCGCAACCGCAACCCGCTCGACATCCCGGGCGTCCTGCTGTCCACCCTCGGCCTGGTCGCCCTCGTCTACGGCTTCACCCGCGCCGAGTCCGACGGCTGGGGCGACGCGGTCACCGTGGCCATGTTCGTGGCGTCCGCGGTGCTGCTGCTCGCCTTCGTGGCCGTCGAGTCCCGGGTCAAGGCCCCGCTGCTGCCGCTGCGCGTGGTCAGCAACCGCAACCGCGGCGGCATCTACCTCTCCCTCGGCCTCGCGATCATCGGCATGTTCGGCCTGTTCCTCTTCCTGACCTACTACCTGCAGGTCGTGAAGGGCTACTCGCCGGTCAAGACCGGCTTCGCCTTCCTGCCGATGGTGGCCGGCATGATCACCGGCTCCACCCAGATCGGCACCCGGCTGATGACCCGGATCCGCGCCCGGCTGCTGATGGGCCCCGGCTTCCTGGCCGCCGGCCTCGGCATGCTGCTGCTGACCCAGCTGAGGATCGACTCCTCGTACGGCATGCTCCTGCTGCCCGCCATGCTGCTGCTCGGCCTCGGCATGGGTACGGCGTTCATGCCGGCCATGTCCCTGGCCACCCAGGGCGTCGAGCCCCGGGACGCCGGTGTCGCCTCCGCCATGGTCAACACCTCGCAGCAGGTGGGCGGCGCGATCGGCACCGCCCTGCTGAACACCATCGCCGCGTCCGCGAAGACGTCGTACTTCAAGGACCACATCGCCGGCGCCGTCACCAGGCCGCAGCAGCAGCTGGTGGGGCTGCGGGCCATGGTGCACGGCTACAGCACGGCGATCTGGTTCGCCGTCGGCATCCTGGGCCTGGCCGCCCTGATCGCCTTCACGTTCGTCAACGCCGGCCGCCCGGACACCACCGAGGTGATCTCCGGCTCGGGCGTCGAGGACGAGGTGCCGGTGCCGGTGGTGGCCCACTGACCGGCCAGGCGCTGCACCAGGGGCGTTAGCGGAGCCAGGGCAGGTCCGCACCCGCTTCGTCGGGCTGGAGGCCCTCGGCGACGATCTCCATGATCTCGCCGAGGGCCTTCTGCTGGTCGGGGCTGAGCCGGTCGAACATCGCCTGCCGTACGGCGGCCACATGGCCCGGCGCGGTGCGCTTCAGCACCTCGGCACCCTCGTCGGTGAGCACCGCGAACTGGCCGCGCTTGTCCGAGGGGCAGTCCTCGCGGCGCACCCAGCCGTTCTTCTCCAGCCGCGCGATCGCGTGCGACAGCCGGGAGCGGGTGATCTTCGCCTTCATCGCCAGCTCGGTCATCCGCAGCCGGCGGCGCGGGGCCTCGGCGAGGCCGACGAGAAGGCCGTAGTAGATGTGCGGCATGCCCGCGTCGCGCTGCAGCTGCCGGTCGAGGTGGTCCTCCAGCAGGGTGGTGGCGTGCAGGTAGGCGCGCCAGACGCGCTGTTCCTCGTCGGTGAGCCAGCGGGGCTGCGCGGCGGAGTCGGGTGCCGTGTTCATGCGTCCCACTGTACGAGCTCGCTCCTTGAAACTTGAACAAGTCGGGCGTATGGTGTGGACTAGAACTTGAGAGTTAAAGCAATCGGAGCTTGCGTCATGTCCACCACCGCACAGGAGAAGCCCTCCGCCGGGCCGCAGCGCATGCCCGCCCTGTACCTCAGCCACGGCGCCCCGCCGCTCGCCGACGACCCCGTCTGGCCCGGCCAGCTCGCCGCCTGGTCCGCCGACCTGCCCCGCCCCCGGGCGATCCTCATGGTCTCCGCCCACTGGGAGGAGGCCCCGCTCGCACTCGGCGCCGTGCGCACCGTCCCCCTCGTCCACGACTTCTGGGGCTTCCCCGAGCACTACTACCGGGTGCGGTACGCCGCCCCCGGCGCCCCCGGACTGGCCGAATCCGTCCGCAAGCTGCTGCGCGCCCCCGGCATCCCCGTACAGGACATCCCCGACCGCGGCCTCGACCACGGCGCCTACGTCCCCCTCGTCGAGATGTTCCCGGCCGCCGACATCCCCGTCCTGCAGATCTCCCTGCCCACCCTCGACCCCGGGCGCCTGATGGACATCGGCCGCAAGCTCGCCCCCCTGCGCGACGAGGGCGTGCTCATCGTCGGCTCCGGCTTCTTCACCCACAACCTCGCCGCCCTCAGGCACACCGGCGGCGGCGTGCCCGGCTGGTCCTCGGAGTTCGACGACTGGGGCCGCCGCGCCCTGGCGGACCGCGACTGGGACGCCCTGCTGGACTTCCTCGACAAGGCGCCGGCCGGCCGCTACGCCCACCCGCGCACCGAACACTTCGCCCCGCTGTTCGTCGCCATGGGCGCGGCCGGGGCGGGCGGGGAACCGGATGCGGCAAGGACCGTGATCGACGGCTTCTGGATGGGGCTGGCGAAGCGGTCGGTGCAGTTCGGCTGAGCTACAGCGGCTTCTCGTACCAGGCCACGTCCCAGTAGCGGCCGAACTTGCGGCCGACCTCGCGGTACGTGCCGACGTACCGGAAGCCGAAGCGGGTGTGCAGCCGCTCGGAGGCCTCGTTGGGCTGGGCGATCCCGGCGTAGGCGCGGTGCACGTCCTCGTCGGCCAGCGCCTCGAAGAGGGCGTCGTAGAGCAGCGTGCCGATGCCCCGCCGGTTCGCGTCCGGGGCGACGTACACCGAAACCTCCACGGATGTGACATACGCGGGCTTCGGCCGGTAAGGGCTGGATGTGGCGTACCCAAGAATTCGCTGTGAGTCGCCCCCAGGTTCCGTTTCCGTGGCAACCATCAGGCGGTACGGGCCGTCTTCCGGGTGGGAGAGCAGCCAAGGGCGGCGCTCTTCCGGAGTGAAGATCGCGGTATCGAATGTGATCGCCGTCTCACGTACATAGTGGTTGTAGATCGCCGTGAGGGCGTTGAGGTCCCCCTCGACTCCCGGTCTGACCTGCACCTCTGTACGTTCCGTCGGCATCTCGCCTCCCAGTGTGGCGAAGCAGGGTACTGCATGATCAGAAAAATTGGGGGGCGGGTTGGGAATTCTGTCCGGATTCCAGTCGTTGTTTCCCACGGATGCAGGGCACCCGGAGAGAGTCGCAGAGGACTCGGCAGGAGTCCCGGAGACGGTCCCCGCCAGTGCCAGGCGTTCGCAGGACCACCCGCCAGCCCACCATCGCAAGGGAGCACGCATGGCAACCCGTGCCGTCGCCCGTCGTCAGTCCGCCACCGGCGAGACGGCCGACTCGGCAAGCAGTGTTCGCGCTCATGGCGGCGAGATCGCGGACCGCGACCTGGTCGGCATGTACCTCGACGAGATCGCGCGTACGCCGCTGCTCGACGCCGCCAAGGAGGTCGAGCTGTCCCAGACTATCGAGGCGGGTGTCTTCGCGCAGCAGATCCTCGACGGCGAGGAGGAGTCGGCCTCGGACGCCTCCCGCGAGGAGCTCCAGGCGCTGGTCGCGGCCGGCGAGCGGGCGAAGGACATCTTCATCCGCTCCAACCTCCGCCTGGTCGTGGCGGTCGCCCGGCGCTACCCGCGCAGTGGCCTGCCCCTGCTCGACCTGATCCAGGAGGGCAACGCCGGCCTGGTGCGCGCGGTCGAGAAGTTCGACTACCGCAAGGGCTTCAAGTTCTCGACGTACGCCACCTGGTGGATCCGCCAGGCGATCACCCGCTCCATCGCCGACCAGTCCCGCACGATCCGGCTCCCCGTCCACCTCGTGGAGGAACTGGGCCGCATCCGCCGCGTGCAGCGCGAGTTCAACCGTGAGAACGGCCGCGACCCGGAGCCCGCCGAGATCGCCGCGGAGCTGGGCGCCACACCGGAGCGCGTCATCGACGTCCTCGACTGGGCCCGCGATCCCGTCTCGCTGAACATGTCGGTGGACGACGAGGGCGAGACCCAGTTCGGCGACCTGCTGGAGGACACATCGGCGGTCACCCCCGAGCAGTCCGTCCTCACCCTCCTCCGCAGCGAGGAACTGGACGACCTGATCGGCCGCCTGGACCAGCGCACGGCCTCCATCATCAAGATGCGCTACGGCATCGAGGACGGCCGCGAGCGCACCCTGACCGAGGTCGGCAAGGAGCACGGCCTGACCCGCGAACGCATCCGCCAGATCGAGAAGCACGCCCTCCTCGAACTGAAGAAGCTGGCCCGCGACACCGGGTTCGACGCGGCGGCGTAAGGGGCTTGCGGGGGATGCGGGTGCCAGGGCGCAGGCCTGCGGCGGTGAGAGCCCGCCCGGCTGCCGGGCATGCTCCGGGGAAGGGCGCCCCCGTGTGGCGCGGGGCGGTGCGTCCGGCGAACTGTGGTGTGTGCCGCCGCCTGTGCCGCGGGCCCGGGGGCGCCCCCTGCGGGGAGACGCGTGGTGCGTTGGGGGCGTACGGTGCCCGGGACGCGCACGCCGGTGGCGAAAGACGGCGCAAACATGGCGTGGTCCCATCGCTTCAACTCCCGGGCCCACGGGAACAACCCTTCCGGGCCCAGTAGCAGCCGGCCCCCGGAACCGCACTCCCCACACCTCGCACAGACCGGCCGACCCCACGCGCCCCGCCACCACGGAGCCAGGTCCCGACGCAATCCCCCCCGGCGCCGGGACCTTCCCGAGCCGGGCTTCGGCACCCATCCCCCCTGGGCGCCGGAGCCCGGCTTCACCCGCGTCCGCAGACAGGTCCCCCGGCCGCCCAACTCCCCGCGGCCACATATCCGTTACGGACCCCGACGGCGCACGAACGAGCGGGAGAGACAAGGGAGAGAGGGGCCGAGCGCGAACGCGCCTCAGCAGCGGCGCACCTGGAATGGCGGCCCACCCCGTACCTGAACCCCGGGGTGGACCGCCGGATGGCAGATTCTGCCACATGGGCATAGCCTGCCGGAGTGAGCACCACCCCCAGCGCCGCCGACCAGCTGCTTTCCGCCTCCCCGCCGGTCTCGCTCACCGAACGCCGGAAGGCCGAGACCCGGATGGAGATCGCCCGCGCGGCGGCCGCCCTGTTCGTCCGCCAGGGCCTGCGGGCCACCCGCGCCGAGGACATCGCGCAGGCGGCGGGCATCGCACCGCGCACGTTCTACCGCTACTTCGCCACCAAGGAGGAAGCGGTCGCCCCCCTCTACGCCGCCGGCGCCCAGCGCTGGTCCGAAGCGGTCCGCTCCGCCCCGGACCACCTGACCGTCCCCGAGGCCCTGGAACACGCCGTCCACCGCACCCTCACCCCCGGTGCCGGCGTCTCGGCGGCGTCCTGGGAATGGGTCCGCACCCTGATCCGCCTGGCCGGCGACAGCCCCGCCCTGCGCAAGGTCTGGGCCGAGGTGTGCCAGGCATCGGAACAGACCCTGGCCGAGATCCTGGCGGCCCGCATGACACCCACCGCCCTGGGCACCGACCCCGCGGCCCCCGCACCGGTCACCCCCGACCTCCGCTTCGCCGCCGCCGTGGCCGGCGCCGCCGTCCGGGTGGCCGTGGAGTCCTGGGCCGCCACCTCCTCCCCACCCGCCGGCCCGAGCGGCCCCGCAGCCCTGGCCCTGCGCAACCTCCTCTCCCTGCGGGGCTTCGAGTGGACCACCGGACCGGGCAAGGCCGTCACCGAAGAGGCCTGAAACCGGGCACCCGCGGCCCGCCCCCTCAGGGCTCCTCCCCGGCACCGCCCGCCCGGCTCAGCCGCCCGCCCAACTCCCGTACGCACGCCGCCAGTTCAGCGGGCTCCCGCACCGTGAACTCGTACCCCGCCGCCGCCAGCCGCACAGCCAGCCACTCCAGGGAATCACCGGAGACGCCCCGCAGGACACAACCGCCCTCGCCGTCGTCCGCCAACGCCCCGAGCCGCGCCGGCAGCCGCCCGGAGACCTGCTCCGCCGGTGCGGCGAACCGCACCGCGAACGGATACGTCTCCTGCCGCCGCCGGATGGACTGCCGCAGGAACTCGGCGGCGCTCCCCGTCGGCAGTTCCCGTGGCACGAACCGGGCACCGGCCGCGAACGGCTCGCTCACCCGGTCCACCCGGAAGGTCCGCCAGTCGGCGCGGTCCAGGTCGTAGGCGACGAGATACCACCGCAGCCCCGTCGACACCAGCCGGTGCGGCTCGGTCAGCCGCCGCGACTCGCCGCCGTCCCTGTCCCGGTAGGTGAATCGCAGCCGTTCGTGCCCCGCCACCGTCGAGGCCATCACGATCAGCGTCTCCGGCGCGATACTCGGCCCGTCCCCGCTGGTCAGCGGTGTGGTCGCCGCCTGCAGCGTGGACACCC
Organism: Streptomyces sp. NPDC001851; assembly: GCF_040297165.1. Classification (NCBI taxonomy): domain Bacteria; kingdom Bacillati; phylum Actinomycetota; class Actinomycetes; order Kitasatosporales; family Streptomycetaceae; genus Streptomyces; species Streptomyces sp. NPDC001851. The sequence goes on from NZ_JBEOYR010000045.1 coordinate 22,116, forward strand.
GGTGACGGAGCCGGGCCGGCAGCACCTGCTCCAGCTTGGCCAGCGCCCGGACGGACGCCTCGTCCACGCCCTCCACGGCATGCCCGGCACCGGCCCGCAGACCCACCGCGATCGCCACCGCCTCCTCGTCGTCCAGCACCAGCGGCGGCATCGCCTTGCCCGCGACCAGCCGGTACCCGCCATCCGAGCCCTTCGTCGCCTGCACCGGATAGCCCAGCTCCCGCAACCGGTCGATGTCCCGCCGCACGGTACGACGCGACACACCCAGCCGCTCGGCCAGCTCCCCGCCGGGCCACTCGCGGGGCGTCTGGAGGAGCGAGAGGAGCTGCAGCAGCCGGGCCGGCGTGTCCGTGGTCATGAGTACGAGAATGCCGTACCACTAGGACATGATCTGACCTAATGGCGCCCTACCTTCATTCCATGACCGACAACGACCGGAACACCCTGAAGGGGCGCGGGGAACCGCGCGTCGCACCACGACGGACGGACAGCCGCACCACCGCACCCGCCCGCACGGCGCTCCCCGCCGCGACCGACAGAACCCGCTGGCTCGCGCTCGCGATCGTCATGACCGCCGCCTTCATGGACCTGGTCGACGTCACGATCGTCAACATCGCCATCCCGTCGATCCAGCGGAACGCACACGCCTCGGTCAGCCAGATCCAGTGGATAACCGCCGGCTACGCCCTGGCCTTCGCGGCCGGTCTCATCACCGGCGGCCGTCTCGGCGACATCCACGGCCGCAAGCGGCTGTTCCTGATCGGTATCGGCGGCTTCACCCTCGCCTCCGCCCTGTGCGGCTTCGCCGCCAACCCGGAGATGCTCGTCGCCTCCCGCATCCTGCAGGGCGGCATGGCGGCGATGATGGTGCCGCAGGTGCTGTCGATCGTGCACGCCACCTTCCCGGCCCATGAACGCGGCAAGGTGTTCGGCCTCTTCGGCGCCATCGTCGGTCTCGGCGCGGTCTCCGGTCCGCTGCTCGGCGCCCTGCTCACCGAGTGGAACCTCTTCGGCCTCGAATGGCGGCCCATCTTCCTCATCAACCTCCCCGTGGGTGTCATGGCCTGGCTGCTGGGCCGTCGCTTCATCACCGAGTCGAAGGCCCCCAAGGCGCTGAAGCTGGACCTCGTCGGCGCCGCCCTGGTCTCGCTGGGCCTGCTGATGCTGCTCTACCCGCTCACGCGCGGCCGGGAGCTGGGCTGGCCGCTGTGGGGGTACGCCTGCATGGCCGGCGCGCTCGTCGTCTTCGCGCTGCTGGTGTCATACGAGAAACGGAAGGCGGCCAGGGACGGTTCCCCGCTGATCGAGCTGTCCCTCTTCCGGGTGAAGAGCTTCGCCGCGGGCATCGCCGTGCAGACCGTCTTCGGTGTCGCGCTCGGCATCTTCTTCCTGGTCTGGACGCTGTACATGCAGGTCGGCCTGGGCTGGAGCCCGCTGCACGCCGGGCTGACCGGAGTGCCGTTCTCCCTCGCGGTGTCCACGGCGGCCGGCCTGTCGGTGCAGCAGCTGGTGCCGAGGTTCGGGCGGAAGGTGCTCCAGGCGGGCGCGCTGGTGATGGGCGCCGGCGTCCTGCTCTATCTGGGGGAGGCGCACTGGTACGGCCTGTCCATCGCCTCCTGGCAGATGGCCCTGCCGCTGGTCGTGATGGGCGCCGGGATGGGCCTGATCGTCGCCCCGCTGACCGACGCGGTGCTCTCGGAGGTTCCGCGTGAGCACGCCGGTTCCGCGTCCGGCCTGATCAACACGGTGCAGCAGATGGGCAACGCGCTCGGCCTCGGACTCGTGTCCGTGGTGTTCTTCGGCGAGATCGGCGACCGGCCGGCCCCGGCCCGGGTCGACCCCGCCTTCGTGCACGCCTTCCAGCACGCGCTGTGGTGGGTCGCGGCGATCATGGGAGTGATCTTCCTGCTGATGGCCGCCCTGCCGAAGCGTCCCGCACAGCAGGGCGAGGAGGCGCCGCAAGCGGAGGCGCCCGTCCTGGACACGGAACCCGCGCTGGTGCCCTGAGCAGGGACGACGAGGGCCCGGCACCAACCAGGTGCCGGGCCCCTCGTCGTACCTGCCCGGGCATGTCTGTTCATGCCCGATTGGAATCCGAACCTGTTTACTTTCCGCCATAGCGGGCGTAGCCTGGCCTGAAACCACACATTCGGGCGTCACCCGGACGTGATCGGACATCAGGCGGAGGCCAGCGACATGTACGCACCGGAACGGCAGCAGGAGATCCTCCGGCTCGCCCGCGAGGGCGGCCGGGTGGACGTGCTGTCGCTCGCCGAAGAGTTCCAGGTCACCGCGGAAACGATCCGCCGCGATCTGAAGGCCCTCGACCGCGCCGGCCTCGTCCGCCGGGTGCACGGCGGAGCCATCCCGGTCGGCCGCCTCGACTTCGAACCGGACCTCACCGAGCGCGAGTCCACCGCCGCCGACGAGAAGGACCGCATCGCCAAGGCCGCCCTCGCCGAACTCCCCGCCGAGGGCACGCTGATCCTCGACGCCGGTACGACGGTCGCCCGGGTCGCCGCCGCGATCCCGCTGGAGGCCTCCCTGACCGTCGTCACACACAGCCTGCCCATCGCCGCCCGCCTCGCCGACCACCCGGGCATCCAGCTCCACCTGGTCGGAGGGCGCGTACGGCACCGCACCCGCGCCGCCGTGGACGCCTGGGCGCTCCGCGCGTACGGCGAGATCCGCGCCGACCTGCTGCTCGTGGCGGCCAACGGCTTCTCCGCCGAACACGGTCTGACCACCCCGGACCTCGCCGAGGCCGCGGTCAAGCGGGCCGCGGTCGCCGCCGCCCGCCGCGTGGTGCTGCTGGCCGACTCCACCAAGCACGGCCAGGAGCACTTCGCCCGCTTCGGCGACCTGAGCGACGTGGACCTGCTGATCACCGACAGCGAGCTGAGCCCCGAAGACGCCGCCGCCATCGAGCGCACCGGCACGGAAGTAGTACGCGCATGATCCTCACCGTCACCCCCAACCCGTCCCTCGACCGCACCTACGAGGTCCAGGCGCTCAAGCGCGGCGAAGTCATCCGCGCCGAGACCGAGCGCATGGACCCGGGCGGCAAGGGCGTGAACGTCTCGCGCGCCGTCACGGCCGCCGGACGGCGCACGGTCGCGGTCCTGCCCCTCGGCGGCGCGCCGGGGGCGCTCGTCGCCGACCTGCTCCACGCCCAGGGCATCGAGGTCGCGCCCGTCCCGATCACCGGAGCCACCCGCTCCAACATCGCGCTCGCCGAGGCGGACGGCGTACTGACGAAGATCAACGCCCCCGGCCCCGAACTGTCCCCGTCCGAACAGGAACTCCTCCTGGACACCGTCCGCGGGCAGTCACGGGGCGCCGACTGGATCGCGTGCTGCGGCAGCCTGCCCCGGGGGCTCGCGCCCTCGTGGTACGCCGATGTCGTCACGCGGGCGCACGCCGGAGGCGCACGCATCGCGCTGGACACCTCAGGGCGTGCGCTGCTGGAGGCGCTGCGCGCGCGGCCGGACGTGGTGAAGCCCAACGCCGAGGAGCTCGCGGAAGCCGTCGGGCGCCCCCTGGCGACCGTGGGCGACGCGCTGAAGGCGGCCGAAGAGGTGCGCGGCATGGGCGCACGCGCCGTGCTCGCGAGCCTCGGCGCCGACGGGCAGCTCCTCGTGGAGGACAGGGGCGCCTGGTTCGCCGCCGCGCGCGTCGGCACCGTCCGCAGCAACGTCGGCGCCGGCGACTCCTCCCTCGCCGGCTTCCTGATCGCCGGCGGCACCGGCCCCGAGGCCCTCGCCTCCGCCGTCGCCCACGGCGCCGCCGCGGTCCAGCTCCCCGGCAGCGTCATGCCGACCCCCGCCGACCTGGACTCGGCGGCTGTGACCGTCACGGCCGAGATCCCGCTCGACCGCGAACTGACGGAGCCGGTGTCATGAACGCCCCGCTCCTGCGCCGTACGACCACTCCGGCCCGGCCCCGGCGAGACTCCCCGTTACTCACCACGGCCACCCTCCGCACCGCCTCCCCCCACAGCACCCCCGTCCCCACCTCCGCCCACCCCTCTCCCCGGGCGGCACGCGTGCATAGGAGCCCGCGATGAGCGACATGATCACCGCGGACCTGGTCGACCTCGACCTGTCCGCCGACACCAAGGAAGCGGCGGCGCGCGCCCTCGCCGAGCGCATGGCGGCCCAGGGCCGGGTGACCGACCTGGAGGGCTTCCTCGCCGACGTGGCCGCCCGCGAGGCCCAGATGCCGACCGGCCTCGACGGCGGCATCGGCATCCCGCACTGCCGCAGCACCCACGTCACGGAGCCGACCCTCGCCTTCGGCCGCAGCGCCGCCGGCATCGACTTCGGCGCCGTGGACGGTCCGGCCGACCTGATCTTCCTGATCGCGGCACCGGCCGGCGCCGACGACGCCCACCTCACGATCCTCTCCTCGCTGGCCCGCCAGCTGATGAACACCGAGTTCACCTCGGCGCTGCGCGCGGCGCCCGACACGGAGACGGCGGCGGCACTGGTCCGCGGGGACGAGGTACCGAGCACGGCGCAGGCGCCGGAGGCGTCTTCGGGCGAGGGCGCGCAGGGCGACGCGAGCGCCGAGGGCGTGGACTCGGACGCGGACGCGAACGCTGCGGCAAGCGCCGCCCAGGGCGCCGCGAGCGCCTCCCAAGACACCGCTGCGGCGCCGGTGGCGGCCTCCGCCGGCGCCGCGGCGGGCACCACGGCCCCGGCGCCGGGCGTGACCGACCAGCAAGGAGCCACCCCGGCGCCGGGCGCCACCGCCCCCGGCGAGCGCCCCTTCCGCATCGTCGCCGTCACCTCCTGCCCGACCGGCATCGCGCACACCTACATGGCGGCCGAGTCCCTGGAGAACGCGGGACGCGAGGCAGGCGTCGAACTCGTCGTCGAGACACAGGGTTCGGCCGGATTCACCCGGCTGGACCCGGCGGTGATCGCGGCGGCGGACGGCGTGATCTTCGCGCACGACGTCCCCGTACGCGACAAGGACCGCTTCGCCGGCAAGCCGACCGTCGACGTGGGAGTGAAGGCGGGCATCAACCGACCCGCCGAACTCATCACGGACGTACGCGAGAAGGCAGCACGCGGCGAGAGGAGCGCGCCGGCGCCCGCGCCGGGCAGCACGCCGGTCGAACGCGCCGGCGACTCCACCGAGGGATACGGCACCAAGCTCCGCAAGTGGCTGATGAGCGGCGTGAGCTACATGGTCCCGTTCGTCGCCGCGGGCGGCCTCCTCATCGCCCTGGGCTTCGCGATCGGCGGCTACAAGATCAACAAGGCGCCGTCGGTGATGGACCACTTCGTGTGGACCCAGGCCGACAGCTGGGGCGCCCTGCTGTTCCAGATCGGCGCCGTGGCCTTCGGCTTCCTCGTCCCGGTCCTGGCCGGCTACATCGCCTACGGCATGGCCGACCGGCCCGGTCTCGTCCCCGGCTTCGTGGGCGGCGCGATCTCACTGACCATCAACGCGGGCTTCCTCGGCGGCCTGGCGGCCGGCCTGATCGCCGGCGGCGTGGTACTGGCGATCCAGAAGGTGCGGATACCCGCGCCCCTGCGCGGCATCATGCCGGTGGTGGTGATCCCGCTGATCTCCTCGGCGATCGTCGGATTCCTGATGTTCGTCGTGATCGGAAAGCCCATCGCCACCGCCCAGAAGGGCCTCACCGACTGGCTGAACGGCCTCACCGGCACCAACGCCGTCCTGCTCGGCGCCCTGCTCGGCCTGATGATGTGCTTCGACCTGGGCGGCCCGGTCAACAAGGTCGCCTACACCTTCGCCACCGCCGGCATCGCGGTCTCGAACCCCAGCGACTCCGCGATGAAGATCATGGCAGCGGTGATGGCGGCCGGCATGGTCCCGCCGCTGGCGATGGCCCTGGCCACCACCGTACGCGGCAAGCTGTTCACACCGGCCGAACGCGAGAACGGCAAGGCCGCCTGGGTCCTGGGCGCCTCCTTCATCTCCGAGGGCGCGATCCCGTTCGCCGCCGCGGACCCGCTGCGGGTCATCCCGTCCGCCATGGTCGGCGGCGCGCTCACCGGCGCCCTGTCGATGGCCTTCGGCGCCACCCTGCGCGCCCCGCACGGCGGCATCTTCGTGGTACCGCTGATCGGCAACCCTTTCCCGTACCTCATCGCCATCGCGGCCGGTGTCTGCGCCACCACGGCCCTGGTCGTCCTCCTCAAGGGCATGCGCAAGCCGGCCCCGGAAGCCACGGCCACCGACCCCACCGCCAACGGGGCCGGCACACCGAAGGAGACCCAGCAGCCCGTGGCGGCCTGACCACCGCACCCACCCCACCGCCACGCCTTGTCCTTTTGGTGCGCTGTGAGTTGTTCACGGCACCTGCGAGATACGTCACGGTCCGGGACCGAAGTCCCGGACCGTGGTGTGTACTGGGACGCATGCCTGAGCACGTCCCGAGTCTCCAGTTGGCCGGCGCGGCCGTCCTCACCCTGGCCGGTGCGGTGTGGGTGATCGGCGTCCTGCGCCTGCTGCGTCGCTTCCGAGCGGAGGCCGTCCGCGAGCTCCCGGCTGCCCGTCTTCCGGTCCTGCCGACCCAGCGCAAGTCCGGACCCCCGTGGGAGTCGGTGGAACTGACCCCGGCGGAACGGGACGCCTTCGCCGGGCTGGTACGGCAACTCGGCGATCACTGACCGGCAAGGGGCCCGCGACACCGCCCCACGCGCTACCCCTGTCGCGCCGCGCGCCGCTCCATGGCGTCCCGCGCCGCGTCCTCCGACATGTACACCTCGCACATGTGCCGCCCGTCGGGCGTCGCCGTGTGCTCGACCTCCCACAGGGAGATCTCGCTGTCGTCCGGCAGCAGGAACGCGTGCTCGTACAGCGCGTAGCTCAGCCCCGCGCGCCCGGCGCGCCCCGGGCGCCCGAACGCCTGCGTGATCTCGTGCGCGATCGCCGTCGCCAGCAACGCCGCCGTCTCCGCACCGGGACGGTCCGGGTTCTCCGCCCGGCGCAGGAGCCGCCGCGCGTGGTCCGCCGAGTCGTCGGAGGCGAACACGTGCCGGGGCTCGGGAATCGCCCACAGCCGCATCAGCGCGGGCAGCTCGAACTCCGGTGCCTCCGGCGGCATTCCGAGCCGCGAGGTGGCCGCCTGCAGCTCCTCCTCGTCGACATAGACCTCGTGCTCCGGGGGGCCGCCCGGCATGGCGTTGTGCACGAGCTCCCACAGGGTGACCGCGGAGCCGTCGGCGAGCAGCCAGGTGTGCCGGTACGTCTCCCGGTGCAGCCCCGCGCTGTGGTACGCGGAGTGCAGCGAGCTGTCGTGGACCAGCGCGCAGTCGAGCTGCCGTATCACCTCGTCGGGCAGCTCGAAGGAGTTCAGGGCACGGCCGAGGAGTCGCGCGAGGTGCTCCTCCGGAGACTCGGGCGACTCGGCTGGTTCGTACGCTGCTGTCTCGTACGGAACGCTCAAGGTTTCTCCCGGCGTTGCTGCATGTCACCTTGTGGGTGCATACGGTAGCCCCTCGGTCGGACATCATGTCCGGGAACCGAGAAAACGTGCCGGGAAAACGCGCGGGCCGCGCGAAAAGTTCCCGCGCGGCCTCACGTGGCGTCAAAAACTGCAGATCAGGCGGAGCTGCCCGCGGTCCAGGCGCTCCACGACATGTTCCAGCCGTTGAGTCCGTTGTCGGGGGCGACGGTGGTGTCCGGGGAGTTCTTCACGATCACGACGTCCCCGACGAGCGAGTTGTCGAAGAACCACTTGGCGGACGTGGCGCCCTGCGCGCCCTGCACGTCCGCGAGACCGACGCAGCCGTGGCTGGTGCCCTCCCGGCCGAAGGGCGGGTTGCCCTTGCTGTACCAGTAGTTGCCGTGGATGAACGTCCCCGACGACGTCAGCCGCATCGCGTGCGGCACATCCGGGATGTCGTACTCGCCGCCGAATCCGACCGTCGAGCCGTTCATACGCGTCTGCACGAACTTCTCGGCGATCACCATCTGCCCGTTGTACGTGGTGTGCTGCGGACTGCCCGCGGAGATCGGCACCGTCTTGACCGTCTTGCCGTCCCGCACCACGGTCATGGTCTGCGTGTTGACGTCGACCGTGGAGACCTGCGACCGCCCGACGGTGAAGGAGACGGTCTTCTTCTGCACCCCGTAGACGCCCTTCGCGCCCTCGACCCCGTCCAGGTCGATGTTCATCGTGACCTTGGAGCCGGCCTTCCAGTACTCCCGCGGCCGGAAGTCCAGCCGCCGATCCCCGAACCAGTGCCCGACCACCTGCTGGCCACTGCTGGAGTCGACCGAGATACGCGATTGCACGGTCTTCTTGTCGGTGATCGACTTGTCGAAGGTGAACGACACCGGCATCCCCACCCCGACCGTGCTGCCGTCGTCCGGCGTGTAGGTGCCGATGAAGCTGTTCGCCGACGTGACCGTGGTGAAGATGGAGTTGGCCGCGGCGGTACGCCCGTCCGCGTCCTTCGCCGTCGCGCCGATCTCGTACTTCGTGCCCCGCTCCAGCTGCTGCTTCGGCTTCCAGGTGCTGCCGTCCGCCGATATCGCCCCGGCCACGGTCCGACCCGTCCCCGCCACGGTCATCTTCACGTCGGTCAGCTTGCCGCCGCTGACCTTCACCCCGGTCGCGTTGATGGACGCGCCGGTCGAACCGTCCTTGGCCGAGATCACGACCTTCGCCGTCGACGTCTTGGGGGAGTCCTTGCCGTCCTTGCCGTCGCTGGTCGCGTTGGCGCTGCCACCGCAGGCGGTCAGGGTGAGGGCGCCGACCAGCATGGCGGCACAGGCCCCCAGCGCGCGCCGCGCTGCAATGTCCGGCGTTGTCACGGGCTGCTCCAGGTTCATGTGATGTGCGTGATCCGTTCCAGTGCGTGAAGAAAGAGCGCACCGGCGCCCGGGAAGGTTCCCTCCAACCCCCGTCAAACGCCATCACGTGACAGAACCGCGACAATTCCAGCCCGACGCACGGGCCGCCCACCTCACCACCCCTGTCGCACCCCGTACAACTCCTCGTACGACGGCCACGTGCCGCCCGGCCCCGCGACCGACTCGGCGGCGCGCACGCCCCGCGCGATCGCGCGCGTCACGACATCCGCGCCGGCGGCGAGGACGCCATTGAGCTCCAGCGGGTGCTCGGACAGCGAGCGCGCGCCGGTCGCCAGCGCGAACACCGTGTCCCCGTCGTTCATGAGGTGTACCGGCCGGACGGCGCGCGCAATCCCGTCGTGCGCCGTCCCCGCCAGCTTCTGCGCCTGCGCCTTGGAGAGACCGGCGTCGGTTGCGACCACCGCCAGCGTCGTGTTGAGCGGGGGCGGCGCGTTCTTCGCAGCGGTCTCGGCGAGGCGCCGGCGCGCGTGCTCGTGCACGCGCCCCTCGGGATACTCCACCCTCCCCTGAAGCAACTCCCCGTACAGCGCCCCCGTCCCGGGCTCGATCACCGACCCCGCAGCGTTCACCACCACCAGCGCGGCCACGGTGACCCCCGAGTCGAGCACCGTGCTCGCCGAGCCCACCCCGCCCTTGATCTGCCCCGCCACGGCGCCCGTACCGGCCCCGACGCACCCCTCCGCCACCCGGGCGCCCGGCGCACTCGCCGCGGCGGCCTCCACCGCCGCGCGCCCCGTGGCCGCGTCCGGCCGCGCGCGAAAGTTTCCGCCGCGCCCCAGGTCGAAGACACACGCGGCCGGCACGACCGGCACGACGTGCGCCGGGTCCGTCCCCACCCGCACCCCGCGCCCCTGCTCCTCCAGCCAGGCCATCACGCCGGACGCAGCGTCGAGCCCGTACGCGCTGCCGCCGGTCAGTACGACCGCGTCGACCCGCTGCACCACATTGCGCGGGTCGAGCGCGTCGGTCTCCCTGGTGCCGGGACCACCGCCGCGCACGTCCACGGCGACGACCGCTCCGCCCTCCGGAGCGAGGACGACCGTGGTGCCGGTGAGCCAGCCGTCCCCGCTGCGGGTCGCGTGACCCACCCGCACCCCGGCGACGTCGGTGATTGCGTCAACTGTCATGACGGCCAGTCTGGCCTGCCACGCCCCCCGGGAGGAGAGCTCAGCCCGCCGGAGCGGGGGCGTTCGCCGCACGCTCCCGATGGACCATGCGCGCCGTCAGCGTCACTCCGGTCACCACCGCGGCCGAGGTCACGAGCCCCGCCGCGAGCACCGCCCAGGCGCCCAGGAAGGTGCAGCAGATCACCAGCAGTGCCGTGACCGGCAGGACCAGCTGCTGGGCGATGCCGACCTTGAAGTGCCGGGAGTGAAGCGCCCAGACGGTCAGCAGATACAGCGCCGTGGGCAGCGTGACGGCAGCCGACGCGGACAGGGCGGAGATACGGGCCTTGCCGGCCGCGTGTTCCACGGCCACCTCCAGACCCGCGCCGATCGCCGCGGCCGAGGCGAAGATCAGATAGTGCCCGTAACCCCACAGGAACGCCTGTCTGTTGGAGCGCAGATGGCCGTGGATGGGCACCACGAAGTAGATCCACCATGCGGAAAAGACGATCAGGAGCCCGCCCGCAGCGATCGGCAGCAACTCGCCCAGCGCGTGGTGCTCGTCCACGGCCGACTTCACGGCCACGGTCGCCGCGGAGATCGTCTCGCCGAGCACGATGATGGTGAACAGGCCGTACCGTTCGGCGATGTGGTGCGGGTGCCAGGAGGACCCGTAGCCCTTCTCGGCGAACAGCGGCACGCACATCTCCGCGACCGCCATCACGAGGAACACCCAGGGCCGCGCGGGTTCGGGCAGCAGTACGAGGCCGAGCCAGCCGATCTGGCACAGCAGCACACCGCATGCGTACCGCAACGCCATGGCTCTCTGCGCGCCCTCAGCTGATCTCGCGGCTCTCAGCCATTGCGTGGCCATCGCCAGCCGCATGATCACATAGCCGAGCCAGACCACCAGGAAGTCGTGATGCTGGAAGGCCCGGGAGATGCCGGCCGCCAGCACAAGGACGCCGGCGATCTGCACCAGGGTGACGACCCGGTAGAGCGCGTCGTCGTTGTCATACGCCGAGGCGAACCAGCTGAAGTTCATCCAGGCCCACCAGATGGCGAAGAACTGCATGGCGTAGTTGAGGATTCCACCGCCCGCGTGCCCTTCGGCGACGGCGTGCACCAGCTGCACACCCGCCTGTGCGATCGCCACGACGAAGCACAGGTCGAAGAAGAGCTCCAGCGGCGAGGACACCCGGTGCGCCTCGTCGCGCCCGCGCGCGGTCAGCCGTCGCAGCGGTCCGGAGGGCTGTGGGGCGCCCGAGGGGGCGGGCGCCGGGGCGGAACTCGACGTCATGCCTCTCAGCACACCAGAAAAGCGGGCAAAAGGCCTTGCGAAGGCACCAGCAGACAGTGAACGCAATCACAAGCCGCTCCCGCCGGGGGAGCCGGCCGCGCGCGGGCGCGCGGACCGGGACCGTACCCTTGAGGCATGCCCACCGCCCCCGAATCCGAGCCCCCCGCCCCGAAACCCGCGCTGGTCTTCGACGACCCGCTGGACCAGCAGTCCTCGGACGACACCGATCGCGGCTGGGGCGAGCGCGCGGACGGCGACAGCGCCGCCGACCTGAAGCGCTTCCTGGACGAGAAGCCGCCCCACCACCTCTGAGCCGTCCGCAGCAACGCCGCTAGCGCGCGTCGTGCCCCGACCCACGCTGTGCGACCAGCGCGTCGCGGATCTCCTTGAGCACCTCCAGCTCGGTCACCTCCATGACCTCCCTCGTGCCCTCCCGCGCCGCCTTGCGGGCCGCCTGCCGGGCCAGGTACTTCGACATCGGCAGAACCATCAGGAAGTACACCACCGTCGCGGTGATCAGGAACGTCAGCGTGGCACCGAGGACAGAGCCCCACATCAGCCGGATGCCGTGGGTCCCTTCGCACCTGGCGCTCAGGCATGAGCTGTAGTTGTCCAGGTTCTGCGTGCCGATCGCGCCGACCAGCGGGTTGATGATCCCCTTCACCACCGAGTTGACGATGTTCGAGAAGGCCGCGCCGATCACCACGGCCACGGCCAGGTCGACGACGTTGCCCCGCATGAGGAAGGCCTTGAAGCCCTGCCAGACGCTCGATTCCTGCTTCGCGCTCACCTAGGCGACTCTCCTCGCATGCACAGGGTGTGGAATGACACGCTCCGCAACCTACGGCACGGTGAGGCCATCCTGTCCAGTGCGAACGCTCGATCCAGCGACGTGACAGCAAGCAGCCCAGGAACTTTCCGAGACGGTTCAGCACAGCGTCACCGCCAGGCGTGCCGTGGCGCTCGCGCCGACGAGCCGTGCCGCGGTGGTGCGCGGCACCGACAGCACGACCAGCGCCCCGCTCTCCGCCCCGCCCTCCAGGGGCTCGGGCACCCTGGTCACCCGCACACCGCGCGCGAGGACCCGGGCGACGCCCCCGGGCGACGCGCCCTCGGCAGCGAGGACGTCGACACGGTCGCCGGGCCGCAGGAGGCGGACCGTGGCCGCGTCGGCGATCCGCACCGGCGCGGTCACCACGTCCACCACCGCGTGCCGGCGTACGGGCTGCGTGACCCGGTGGCCGCGCGCCTGTTCCGCGCGGTGCGGTTCGGCCCCGCTGCGCGGCCCCGCGGCGACGAGCGCGGCCGCGGTCACCGCGAGACCGGCGGCGATGGCCCGCCTGCGGTGCCGTACGAGCCGCTGCAGCTGATACCGCCCGCCGCGCACGCGCACCGGAGGGAACTGCGGGATCTCACAGGTCGGCGGGGCGTCCGTGCCCAGCGGGCGCGGGAGCCGGAGGGGAGGCGGGAACGGGGGAGGAGACGAGGACGCATACGGGGACGACGAGGACCGGGGCATGGGAATCACCGCCTGCGACGAGGAATTCGGTTGGCGGTGCCACGATGAGGCCTCGCGCCGAATCCCGCCGGAGCCGGTGGATCACGGACGAACTGTGGATATCCCGCCCACTCGAACGGGCAGCTCCGGATCGTCTAGCGAGAGCTACGGCAGCTCGAAGCCCGGATCCATTCCGCCGAGCGCGTTCACACACAGACAGTCCCGTGCAGCGCTCTCCGGCAGCGCCACCACCGCGTCGAACAGCACGCCGCGCAACCGGTCCACGTTGGCCGCGAACACCCGCAGCACCTCCTCGTGCGAGACGCCCTCGCCGGTCTCGGCGCCCGCGTCCAGGTCGGTGACCAGGGTCAGCGACGTGTAGCACAGCTCCAGTTCCCGGGCGAGCGCCGCCTCCGGGTGACCGGTCATGCCCACCACCGACCAGCCCTGTGCCTGGTGCCACAACGATTCGGCACGCGTGGAGAAGCGCGGCCCCTCGACCACGACCAGCGTGCCGCCGTCCACCGGCTCCCAGTCCCGCCCCCGAGCGGCCTTCAGGGCGACAGCCCGTCCGGTGGGGCAGTAAGGATCGGCCATGGACACGTGCACGACGTTCGGCACGGTGCCGTCGGGCAGCGGCAACCCGTCGAAGTACGTCTGCGTCCGGGACTTCGTACGGTCCACGAACTGGTCCGGCACGAGCAGGGTGCCGGGGCCGTACTCCGGCTGCAGCCCGCCCACCGCGCACGGTGCGAGAACCTGCCGTACGCCGACGGAGCGCAGCGCCCACAGGTTGGCGCGGTAGTTGATGCGATGCGGCGGCAGGTGGTGGCCACGGCCGTGCCGGGGCAGGAAGGCGACCCGGCGGCCGGCGATCTCGCCGAGGAAGAGGGAGTCACTGGGCGGCCCGTAGGGGGTCTCCACCTGGACCTCGGTCACGTCGTCGAGGAACGAGTAGAAGCCCGAGCCGCCGATTACGCCGATCTCTGCGTTCGCCATGACCAGCACACTAGCGGGCGGCCGAACCGCGGGGGAGCCGGTACCGACGAGCGCCGAAGACCCTGCCGTCGTACGACGGCAGGGTCCGGGAGAAAGAGGTCAGGCGGCCGAGCTGCTGGCGGAGCCGGCCGCGGAGGACGTCGAGGACGACGCCGTGGCCGACGTGGACGACTTCGAGTCGGCCGAAGACGTGCCGGACGACTTCGACGCCGGGCTGCTGCTCGACGTGGAGCCGCGGGAGTCGTTGCGGTAGAAGCCGGAGCCCTTGAAAACGATGCCGACCGCGGAGAACACCTTCTTCAGGCGGCCACTGCAGCTGGGGCACTCGGTCAAGGCGTCATCAGTGAACTTCTGCACCGCCTCAAGGCCCTCGCCGCACTCGGTGCACTGGTACTGGTAGGTCGGCACTGTCTTCCTCCTGGCACTCTCACTCGATGAGTGCTAACGACGGTCCATAGTGACGTATTCCCGGGAATCAGTCCACCGTGACCGGCACGCGGTGACCGACGCCACGTGCGACGGTGCGGTTCTGCGGCCGCGCGACCAGCCGGGAGCGCAGCGCCAGCAGAGTCACCAGCGCGAGCACGGTGCCCGCCATCGGCACCAGGAACCCCGCACCGTCCCACAGCCGGTCCTCCAGCTGCCCGGCGGCCGTGACGGCGGCCGCCTGACCGAGCGCGACCGCGCCGGTCAGCCAGGTGAAGGCCTCCGTGCGGGCGCCTGCCGGGACCAGGCCCTCGACCAGCGTGTAGCCGGTGATCAGCGCCGGCGCGATGCACATGCCGACCAGCAGGCCGAGCCCGGCGAGCAGCAGCACCGAGTGCGCCGTCCACAGGGCGGACGCGACGATCGCGAGCGCCGTGTAGCCCACGACCAGGCGCCGCTGGGGGGCGGCCTTCCAGGCGATCGCGCCGCACACGATGCCGGACAGCATGTTCCCGGCGGCGAAGACGCCGTACAGGACACCGTTCAGGCCGGGCTCGCCGATCGACTCGGTGAACGCCGCGAGCGACACCTGCATGCCGCCGAAGACGGACCCGATGCCGAGGAAGGTCACGACCAGTACGCGCACACCAGGCACGCGCAGGGCGGAGCCGTGCTCCACGCGTGCGTGTCCGCTCTCACCGCTCACCGACGGCTGCGTGCTCTTCTGCGCGGCGAACAGCAGCCCGCCCACGAGGGTCAGCGCGCCCTCCGTGATCAGGCCCGCGGCCGGCGCCACGGTGGTGCACAGCGCGGTCGCCAGCAGCGGACCGAAGACGAAGGTCAGCTCGTCCGTGACCGACTCGAACGCCGCCGCGGTGGTCATCAGCGGCGAGCCCTGCAGCTTCACGCCCCAGCGGGCACGGACCATGGGGCCGACCTGCGGGACCGAGGCGCCCGTCGGGACGGCCGCCAGGAACAGCGCCCACAGGGGCGCGTGCGCCAGCGCGAGCGCCGTCAGGGACAGGCCCGCAAGCGTGTGCACGAGGACGCCGGGGACCAGCACGGCGCGCTGGCCGTAGCGGTCGGCGAGGCGGCCGCTGTACGGCGCGAACAGCGCCATCGAGACACCGGTGGCGGCCGCGGTGGCGCCTGCGGCGCCGTACGAGCCGGTGGTGTGCTGCACGAGCAGCACGATGGAGAGGGTGAGCATCGCGAACGGCTGGCGCGCCGCGAAACCGGGGAGCAGGAAGGTCCAGGCGCCGCGGGTGCGCAGCAGCTGTCCGTATCCCGGGCGGGACGAGGCCGGCGAGGTCTTCTCCGGTTCGGTGGTGGTGACCGTGGATACCACGGCCCGTGCCTTTCTGCCGCCTGGTAGCGCGGGCCGTGTGGGCCCGGGCGCCGAGAGCTGTCCTCTTGCGCGGACTGCGGTAGATGCCGGCGCCCACTGCGGGTGGGTGGACCCGGCCGCCATACGGTCGCGCCAGCTCTGCGTCAGGCAGAGTTGGTTCGATCAGGGTGCGCCTTCATGCTACAGGGATCAGCGCCGCCCACGGCTGTGAAAACGAGCACCACCCTCGCAGCCGCCTGGGATTTCACGGGGCATGAACTCCCCGAAACGCGCCCTCAACGCAAGCTGCCCGCCCCGTTCGTACCCAGCCAACCCGCCAGCTTGCCGCCGTGGGCGACCGCGCGCAGGCGTCGCTCCGCCGCGTCGCGCACCGGGTCGGTGGCGACGACGAGCAACTCGTCGCCCCGGCGCAGCACGGTCATGGGCAGCGGAACAAACGATTTTCCTTCGCGGACGACGAGCGTGACGGCGGCCCCCGGCGGCAGGCGCAGCTCGCTGACCTCCACACCGTGCATCCGCGAGCCCTCCGGGATCGAGACGGACAGCAGGTGCCCGCGCAGCCGCTCCAGGGGCGCCGACTCGATGCCCAGGTCGGAGGCCTCGCCCTGCTCGCCCAGGCGCAGCGTGCGCGCCAGCCACGGCAGAGTCGGCCCCTGGACGAGGGTGTAGACCACGACAAGCACGAAGACGATGTTGAAGATGCGGCGGCTGCCCGTGACGCCGTTCACCATCGGGATCGTCGCCAGGATGATGGGCACGGCGCCGCGCAGCCCCGCCCACGACATGAGGGTCTGCTCCTGCCACGGCACGCGGAACGGCGCCAGGCTGAGCACCACGCTCAGCGGACGGGCCACCATGGTCAGGACCAGCCCGATGACGAGGGCGGGCCAGACGTCGTCGCCCAGCTCGTGCGGGGTGACCAGCAGGCCGAGCACCACGAACATGCCGATCTGCGCGATCCAGCCGAGCCCCTCGGCGAAGCCGCGCGTCGCGGGCCAGTGGGGCAGCTTGGCGTTGCCGAGCACCATCGAGGCCAGGTAGACGGCCAGGAAGCCGCTGCCGTGCGCCAGGGCGCCGGCGGCGTACGCGGTGACGGCGATGGCCATCACGGCGATCGGATAGAGGCCGGAGGCGGGCAGGGCCACGTGCTTGAGCCCCCAGGAGCCGAACCAGCCCACGGCGAGCCCCAGGGCGGCGCCGATCGCCAGTTCCAGGGCTATCTCGCCCAGCAGGACGTACCAGTGCTCGACCGGGCCGGCCGTACTGAAGGCGACGACCAGGATGACCACCGGGGCGTCGTTGAAGCCGGACTCCGCCTCCAGCGCGCCCGTCACGCGCGCGGGGAGGGGAACTCTGCGCAGCACCGAGAAGACCGCCGCCGCGTCCGTCGACGACACCACCGCGCCGACGATGAGCGCCTGCCGCCACTCCAGCCCGACCAGATAGTGCGCGCCCGCCGCGGTGACCCCCACGCTGACGGCGACACCGGCGGTCGCCAGGACGGAGGCGGACGACAGGACCGGCCTGATCGCCTTCCACTTCGTGCCCAGACCACCCTCGGCGAGGATCACGACCAGGGCCGCGTACCCCATGACCTGGGTCAGCGCGGCGCTGTTGAAGTGGATCTCGCCGATGCCGTCCTGGCCCATGAGGACGCCGATCGCCAGGTAGACGAGCAGGCTGGGGAGCCCGCTGCGGGAGGAGATCCGCACGGCCGCGACGGCGACGAGCAGGACCACGGAGCAGACGAGCAAGAGCTGGTTGAGGTGGTGAACAGTCAGCGGCGGTTCCTCCCCTGAAATCTCCGGTTACTTCGTTACCTTACCTAACTCTTGACGCTTTCTTGACGCTCGGCGGGGCAAGATCGAACGCCCGTGCGTGCTGGTTCCCGACTCCGCGTCAAGGCGGACAGGGCCCTGCGCCTATGGTTGCTCCAGCGCTCATTCAAAGTCACAGCCCGACCTGCCGCTCGCGTTAGGACAGCAAGGACAGCGATGCCCCCCAACACCACCGCCACAACGGGTGACACCGCCACCACCGGTGCCGCGCCCGCCAAGTCCGGCAGGAAGAAGGGGCGCAAAGCCCGACTGATGGTGCTTGTCCTGGTACTGGCCATCATCGGAGGCATCGCCTACGGGGCGTACTGGTCGATCAGTACCGTCCGCGCCTCCTTCCCGCAGACCACGGGAACGATCACACTCCAGGGCCTGTCCGGGCCGGTCGACGTCAAGCGGGACGGCAACGGCATCCCGCAGATCTACGCGTCCTCCGACCAGGACCTGTTCATGGCGCAGGGGTACGTCCAGGCGCAGGACCGGTTCTACGAGATGGACGTGCGCCGGCACATGACGTCCGGGCGCCTGTCGGAGATGTTCGGCAAGAGCCAGGTCAAGAACGACGAGTTCCTGCGCACGCTCGGCTGGGACCGCGTCGCCAAGCAGGAGTACGACACCAAGCTGTCGGCCGCCACGAAGAAGTACCTCCAGGCGTACGCCAAGGGGGTCAACGCCTACCTGCAGGGCAAGAGCGGCAAGGACATTTCCCTGGAGTACGCCGCCCTCGGCTTCACCAACGACTACAAGCCGGCGAACTGGACCCCGGTCGACTCCGTCTCCTGGCTGAAGGCGATGGCCTGGGACCTGCGCGGCAACATGCAGGACGAGGTCGACCGCGCCCTGATGACCAGCCGGCTCGGCCCGCAGCAGATCAAGGACCTCTACCCGGAGTACCCCTACAGCCGCAACAAGCCGATCGTGCAGGAAGGCCAGTACAACGAGCTGACCAAGTCCTTCCAGCAGGGCACCGCCACCGGCACCTCCCAGGGCGCCGGCGCGACGGGCACGTCCGGCACCACCCGCGGCGCCACAGGCGCCTCTGGGGGCGCGACGGGCTCGGTGGGCTCTTCCGCCGCCGGTACGACCGGATCGACGCTCAGGAGCCAGCTGGGGGGCCTTTACAGGGTCCTGGACGACGTTCCCACCGCCGTCGGTGTGAACGGCCAGGGCATCGGCTCCAACTCCTGGGTGGTGTCCGGGAAGTACACGATCAACAAGAAGCCGCTGCTCGCCAACGACCCGCACCTGTCGGCGTCCCTGCCGTCCGTCTGGTACCAGATGGGCCTGCACTGCCGCAGCGTCTCCAGTGCGTGCCAGTACGACGTGACCGGCTACACGTTTGCCGGAATGCCCGGTGTGATCATCGGCCACAACGCGGACATCGCCTGGGGCATGACCAACTCCGGGGTCGACGTGACCGACCTCTACCTGGAGAAGGTGAGCTCCAACGGCTACCTGTACGACGGCAAGGTCCGGCCGTTCAAGACCCGCGAGGAGACCATCAACGTCGCCGGCGGCTCCTCGAAGACCATCGTCGTGCGCCAGACGCAGGACGGCATGCCCCTGCTGTCCGACCGTGACGACGAACTCGTCGAGGTCGGCAAGAAGGCCACCGTCAACGCCGCCGCCCCCGACCGCGGCGACGGCTACGGCATCGCCCTGAGGTGGACCGCGCTCGACCCGGGCACCTCCATGGACGCCGTCTTCGCCCTCGACAGGGCGGCGAACTGGAGCGACTTCCGCCAGGCGGCCGCCCTGTTCGACGTGCCGTCGCAGAACCTGGTCTACGCCGACACCGACAACAACATCGGCTACACACTGCCCGGCAAGATCCCCACGCGCTCCGCCGCCGACGACGGCTCCATCCCCGCCCCCGGCTGGGACTCGAAGTACCACTGGACCGGCTTCGTCAAGCAGAACGAGCTGCCCTACGAGTACAACCCCAAGCGCGGCTACATCGTCACCGCCAACCAGGCCGTGGTCGACAAGGGCAAGTACCCGTACACCCTCACCACCGACTGGGGCTACGGCACCCGCAGCCAGCGCATCGCCGACCTGATCCAATCCAAGATCAACAACGGCGGAAGGATCTCGACCGACGACATGCGGCAGATGCAGCTGGACAGCAGCAGCGAGATCGCCAAGCTCCTGGTGCCGAAGCTGCTGAAGATCAACCTCAACGACAAGAACGTGCGCGATGCGCAGAAGCTGCTGGAGGGCTGGGACTACACCCAGGACGCCGACTCGGCGGCAGCCGCCTACTTCAACGCCGTGTGGCGCAACATCCTCAAGCTCGCCTTCGGCAACAAGCTCCCCAAGGAACTGCGCGTCAAGGGACAGTGCCTGTGGGTCGACAAGATCGACAGCACCGGCCCCGTCGACGACGACGCCAAGGTGCGCGAATGCGGTGAACGCGACGCCGACCAGGGACAGCCGGACGGCGGCGACCGCTGGTTCGAGGTCGTGCGCACCCTGATGGAGAAGCCGGACAGCGACTGGTGGAAGACGCCCAAGTCGGGCACGCGTCCCGCGGCGAACACCATGGACCAGCTCTTCGCCCGCGCCATGATCGACGCCCGCTGGGAGCTGACCGCCAAGCTCGGCAAGGACATCGACACCTGGAGCTGGGGCCGGCTGCACCGCCTGTTCCTGAAGAACCAGACGCTCGGCACCGACGGCCCCGGGGTGCTCCAGTACATCCTCAACCGCGGCCCCTGGAAGCTCAGCGGCGGTGAGGCCACGGTGAACGCGACCGGCTGGAACGCCGCCGGCGGCTACAACGTCGTCTGGGTGCCCTCCATGCGGATGGTCGTCAACCTCGCCGACTTCGACAAGTCCAGGTGGATCAACCTGACCGGTGCCTCCGGGCACGCCTTCAGCGCGCACTACACGGACCAGACGAGTCTGTGGGCCAAGGGCGAGCTGCTGCCCTGGTCGTTCTCGGGCAAGGCGGTCGACAACAGCACGAGCGACACACTCGTCCTCAGGCCATGACACGGTGACGACACGGAAACGGCCCTCCACGCACGCGTGGAGGGCCGTTTTCTCGTACCGGAAGTCCGCTCAGCCGCTCGGGAAACGGCGCACGCCCGAGGGCGTCACCACGGCGTGCACCGGCTTGTCATGCGCCTCCGCCGGGATGTGCGCGACCACCTCCGTGTCGTACAGAAGCACCACGAGCCGGGGGCGTGCGCCCGCGCGTTCCAGACGGGCCAGTACGCGGTCGTACGACCCTCCGCCGCGCCCCAGGCGCATCCCGCGCGCGTCCACCGCGAGCCCGGGCAGCAGCACCACGTCCGCGGCCGTCACGGCGTCCGGGCCCAGACGCGCGCCGGAGGGCTCGAAAAGCGCCATCTTCCCGCTGTGCCGGACCCGCGCAAGGGAGCCAGGGCCGGCGTATTCGCCCCAGTCCAGGTCGTTGTCGGGCAGGAGCGCCGGGAGCAGGACCCGTACGCCCCGCGCGCGCAGCGCGTCCAGCAGCGCCGCCGTGCCGGGCTCGCCGCCCACGGAGACGTACGCCGCCACCGTGCGCGCACCCGCCAGCTCGGGCAGTTCCAGCGCGCGCCCGGCCAGCGCGCGGCCCGTCTCGTCGACGTCATCGTCCGTCAACATGTTCCTCACCGAGAGGAACTCCCGCCGCAACTTCCGCTTGTCAGGCTCGCTCGCGCGTCCGTCGTGTTCCACGGCTCGTCCTTGCACTCTTCCCATGCGGCCATATAAGGGTCAACCGGCCGGAGCCACAGATTCCCTGCAAAGGCACCGGATAAGGTTGCGGGCATGACTCAGTCGCACCCCAGGATCAGCAAGGCTGTCATTCCCGCGGCCGGTCTCGGTACCCGGTTCCTGCCGGCGACCAAGGCCACTCCCAAGGAGATGCTGCCGGTCGTGGACAAGCCGGCGATCCAGTACGTGGT
>NZ_JBEOYR010000046.1:0-40662 GCF_040297165.1 Streptomyces sp. NPDC001851
CGGATCAACGTGCTGTTCGCGATCCTCCGCGACGGCACTTTCTACGAACCCAGAACCCCACGCCTCGCTTGACGAAAGACATAGAGGCACCCCCCGACGGCTCACCGTGCACCGGTTGTGCCGGTTGTGGAGGGCAGGTCCTGTTCGGCCCAGACGATCTTGCCGTCGATTGCGCAGCGGGAACCCCACCTGCGCGAGAGCTGGGCGACCAGGTGGAGGCCGCGACCGTGCTCGTCGAGCGTGTGGGGATGGCGGGCGCGTGGCCGGCCGGTGTTGCTGTCGGAGACCTCGCACGTCAGCACCCGGTGCTGGATGAGTCGCAGGCGGCTGGGGCCGTCGCCGTGACGGATGGCGTTGGTGACCAGTTCGCTGACGATCGACTCCACGGGCGTCACGAGCGACTCCAGACCCCATTCCCTGAGCTGACGGGCGGCCAGGCGCCGGGCTGTCGTGACGATGGCCGGTTTCTTCCGCAGGTCCCAGGAAGCGACCTGGGTGGGCTCGAGCGCGCGGGTCCGGGCAAGGAGCAAGGTGACATCGTCGGCCGGTGTGTCATTCCGCGAGGTCTCCATCGCTCTTGAGCACATGTCCTCCAGGGACGCACCCGGATGTGCCAGGGCGGCGCCCAGGCGGCGCAGGCCGACGTCGATGTCCTCGTCCCGGGACTCCACCAGCCCGTCGGAGTAGAGGGCGATCACACTTCCCTCGGGCAGTTCCAGTTCCACGGACTCGAAGGGAACCAGGCCGAGACCGAGGCCGAGCGGGGCTCCGGCGGGCAACTCGGGGACGGTGACCCGGCCGTGTGCGCCGACGATCAGGGGCGGTGGATGCCCGGCGCGCGCCATGGTGCACCGCCGGGTGACCGGGTCGTAGACGGCGTACAGACAGGTGGCGCCCACCACCGCCGGGGTCTGGCCGGAGTCATCGGCGTCCTCGTCGTTCAGCCGCCGGACCGTGTCGTCGAGGTGTGCCAGCAGTTCGTCGGGGGGCAGGTCCAGGTCCGCGAGGGTGCGCACGGCGGTGCGCAGCCTGCCCATGGTCGCCGCGGCGTTGATGCCGTGTCCGACCACATCGCCGACGACGAGGGCCACCCGGGCCCCGGACAACTCGATCACGTCGAACCAGTCACCCCCCACGCCGTGGTCCGTGTCGGCCGGCACATAGCGCGAGGCGACCTCAACGGCGGCACCGCCCTGCACCCGGTGGGGCAGCAGGTCGCGTTGCAGCGTGAGGGCGGCGGTGCGTTCACGGGCGTACTGGAGCGCGTTGTCCAGGCAGAGGGCCGCCCGGGTGACCAACTCCTCGGCGAGGAGCAGGTCGTCCTCCTGGAAGGGCGTCTGCTCCGCGGAGCGGCCGAACAGCGCCAGGCCCAGCACGCAGCGCCGCGCACGGATGGGTACGACCATCAAGGAGTGGACGCCGCTGTCGCGCACCCTCTGCGCCCGTACCGGGTCGTGGTCGACCCAGGGGCCGGAGCGGGTGTCCAGCACGGGCTCCAGGTAGGACCGGCCCGTGCGTACGGCGGCGGTGAACGGTGAGTCCGGGTGGGCGTGGACCACTTCCTCGCGCACCCACGGCAACTCCAGGACGCCCAGGTCGACGGAGGCCACACCGGCGCGGCGCATCAGCGGCGGGCGGCCGCTCATCGTGCCGATCCGAGCCGACGGCTCGACGCCGAACGGAACCGACTCCACCAGGTCGACGAGGGCATGGTCGGCCAGCAGGGGTACGGCGAGCTCGGCCAGTTCCTGCCCGGTCCGCATCACGTCGAGGGTGCTGCCGATGTGCGTGCTGGCCTCGCTGAGGATGGCGAGGCGCTCGCGTGCCCGCCGGTTTCCGGTGACGTCCACGGTCATGGAGCACACGCCCAGGGGCGTGCCGTCCGCGCCCTGCAGGCAGAAGAACGAGGCCGAGAACGCATGTTCACGGCGCCGGTCAGCCGGCGGCCAGGCCCGGTACTCGTGCACCCTCGTTGTCCCGCTCTCCAGCACCTGCCGCATCACCACCTCGAGCGCTTCGGCCTCGACGGCGGGCAGCGAGTCCTTCAGGCCACGCCCGAAGCGCCGGTGCCGAGGCACGCCGTCGTGACGCTCCATGGCGTCGTTCACATAGACGCAGCGCAGCCGCGGGTCATAGACGACGATGCCGATCGGAGCGCGGGTGAGGAGCGACTCGCGCACCGGTCCTCCGGCCGTTCCCGAGGACAGGGAACCTATGTCCGTGACGGACACCAGCCACCGGCTGTCGGCGTCCTGCCCGCACAACGACGAGACTCGCAGCGTCATGCTGAGCGTGTGGCCGTCGCGGTGGCGTATCGCCGCGGTCCCTGACCAGCCACCTCGCGCCCGGCACTGCTCGGCGAAGGCCGGAGCCCTCCGTACCTCCACGGATGGCGGCAGCACGTGCACGGCGGACCGTCCCACCACCTCCCCGGCCGCGTAGCCGACAAGCTGCTGCGCGGCCTGCGTCCACCCCACCACGATTCCCTCCGCATCGAGCATCGCGATCGCTGCGTCGGGCATCTCTCGGGGGCTCACCGGTTCGGCGGGGGGAGTGTGCTCGGTGTAGGTCATCGCGGTTCATCCCATCGTTGCGGAGGTGAGGAGAGCGTCGGCGCGGGGCGCGGCGGCTCTGTGTGCAGCGGTGGTGAACGGCGTTGTCCGGTTGAGCGGCACACGTGGGGGCATGGCGCCATATCCGGCATTCTGCCCACTTCTGATGAAATCATCAGATAAAGCAGCGCCATCGTCAAGCACATCAAGACTGACGGAATGATCACTTGACCGGCGGCCGAGCGTCACGGAGCGGTCATTCAGGGTCGCCGGACCCGTCGGCGTTCTCGGGGCTGTTGTCTGCGCTCATCGGCGACCCAAGCGGCCGACCCTTGCGGTGGGCCCAGAAGTCGCCGAGGACGACCTGGATGACGCCGGTGACCGGAATGGCCAGCAATGCGCCGAGGATCCCGGCGACCTCGGCGGCGATCAGGATGGCCAGCAGCACGGTGAGGGGGTTGAGTTTCACCGTCCGGGACAGGATGAGCGGTTGCAGTAGGTGGTTCTCTGCCTGCTGATAGACGATGAAGAAGACGATGGCTCCGATGCCGGCCGGCAAGGAGTGGACGAACGCCACCGCGGACGCGACGACAGCCCCCATGGTGGCTCCCACCAGGGGGATGAGGTCGGTCACGGCGACGAAGAGGGCCAGCAGGCCGGCGAACGGCACTCCGGAAACGAGCAGCATGACGTAGGTCAGGAGCCCGCAGATGACGCTGATCAGCAGGTTTCCGGTCAGGTAGCCGTTGACGGTACGGGCGCACGCGGCTCCGACGCGGCGTATACGGGCCGCGGGCGCCGTGTCCACGAGGGCCAAGGACCGGTCTATGGCCTTGGGGCCCTCCAGGACCATCAGATAGGCCAGGACGAAAATGGTGAGAGCGCCTGTCGCTGTGGTCGCGGCACCGCGGATGAACTTCAGGGCGGGCGTACTCAGTCCGGTGGCGAACGCGCGAATCTGTGCATGATGCCGCTGGACGTACTGCAGAGCGTGCGTCCGCTGAAGCAGGTTACCGACTGGCCCGCGACCGGCCTGGGCGTCCCTGATCATGGCGGGCAGACGACCGGCGAGCCGGCTTCCCTCCTGAGCCAGGGGGACGACGAACAGAGCGACGACCGCCCCGACGGCCACGGCCGCAGCCAGGAAGACCAGCAAGGTCGCCACCGACCGTCGGCATCGCGGCACCCGTCGCTGCAGCGTCTCGACCGCCGGATGAAGGGAGACGGACAGGAACAACGCGATGACCGCCCAGATCAAGACCCGACGAGCATGCACCACCAGCTCGAGTACGACGTAGGTGGCGAGCACCAGGCCGATTGTGGCGAGGATGGTTCGCACCGGAACCGGACGCGACGCCATGGGCACTGGGTGCCCGGCCCCAGTCACCAGAAACGGGCCTCGCCCGGTGAGCCCTGGTGTCCTGCCCTCTCGCCACTGCCCCCTCTGCTACCGGCGGCGGCAAGCCGGCGGCCCGGCGACCGGTGCCGGCGCCGCCCTGGCCGTACGCGGCCACGTCGCGGCGATCCATGCAGACGGTGGAGGCATCCGCCGGCTGTGCCGCCTACCCCTACGGCGGCTGGCGACGGTCACGTCCTGGGCATCGCCCCTCTCCGACCACGGCGCACGCAGGTTCCGGGAACGGTGTCGGCCAAGCGGTGACGGAGGCGCTGCGTGGACCGGTCCGCGGGGCGGTGGGCCTGCACGGCGATGACGGGGCCACGTCCGTCCCAGGTGCGGATGCCCGGACTGAGCGGCAGGCTGGTGCCGCAAGCCGTACCCACCGAAGGAAGTGTCATGGTGACGCTGGCCGCAGGACCGTCGGCGCGGTGGGAGACGGCGCCGTCAGCCGCAGGCGTGATCGCTGCAGTCCTGTTGTCGCCGGTGATGCGCGGCGAGCCGATGCATGCGGCCTGGCGGTACGTGCCATGAG
Organism: Streptomyces sp. NPDC001851; assembly: GCF_040297165.1. Lineage (NCBI taxonomy): Bacteria > Bacillati > Actinomycetota > Actinomycetes > Kitasatosporales > Streptomycetaceae > Streptomyces > Streptomyces sp. NPDC001851. The sequence continues at coordinate 4,484 of NZ_JBEOYR010000046.1, forward strand.
CGAGAGCGCGTCGCGGCCGGCGACCGGCGCGCGGCGGCCCTACCTGATCGTGAATCCGCGTTCGGGGGGAGGGAAGGCCGGCCGCTTCCGGATCGTGGAACGAGCCCATGCGTTCGGAGCTCAGGTCTTCCTGATCGATCCTTCCCTGCGCCAGGACCTGGCGGCTGTCGCCCGACGCGCGGTGGATGACGGTGCGGATCTGCTGGGGGTGGCCGGCGGAGACGGCACGCAGGCGCTTGTCGCCGCGGTGGCCGCGGAGAGCGGCCTGCCCTTCGTCGTCGTTCCGGCGGGTACCCGCAACCACTTCGCGATGGATCTCGGCCTGAACCGTGAGGACCCTTCGGCCGCGCTGGAGGCCCTCACGGACGGCGTCGAGCTGCGCGTGGACCTCGGGTACGCGGGCGACCGGGCGTTCGTCGACAACGTGTCGTTCGGAGCGTACGCCGCTCTGGTGGAGGACCCGGCCTACCGGGAGGACAAGATCGGCACCATGGTGAGGATCCTCCCGGAGTTCCTGGTCCGCCACGAGGGTCCGGAGCTGGTGGTACGCGCAGGACTGCGCACGGTGGACCGGCCGGATGCCGTGCTGGTGAGCAACAACCCCTACCAGGTCGACGACCCGGCCGGACTCGGCAGGCGGGCGCAGCTCGACTCCGGGCTCCTGGGAGTACTGGCCGCCAGGGCGGAGACGCCCGCGGAGACGGCCGCCAGGCTGCGAAGCGGGCAGACGCATGGCCTGACCCGCCTCGCGACACCCGACGACGTCGTCATCCACGCCGACGCCCCGGTCGTCCCCGTCGGGCTCGACGGCGAAGCCGTCACCCTGCCCACTCCCGTACGGTGCCGGATCAGTCCCCGGACGCTACGGGTATGGGTCCCCCGCCATCGACCGGGCGCCGTGCCCACCGGATGGCGGCCGCCGGAATGGGCCGCCGTCCGGCGGGCGGGCGCACGCGTCGGACGGTCTCATGGCCATCGCACCGACTGATCCGGAGCCGCTCACCGCTTCCAGCCGGTCAGTGCTGAGGGTGCGGACGCACGTGGAACAGAGGACGCCGCTGGGTGGCCGTGCCCGAAGCGAGATGACCGATCTCGACGCGCGTCCTGATGGCGCGGACCACCTCGGTCAGGCCCACGATGATGGCCATGACGCCCACCACCAGGGTGAGTGTCGCGATCGAGGCGAACGGCATGACGATCATCACGACGCCGGCCAGAGCTCCGACGATCCCGAAGGCGACGTGCCAGCCGCGCCCCGGCATGGCCGGGGCTGAGGCCGCCGCGGCCGTCTCCGTGGTGCCGCGCAGCAGCCAGCTGAAGCCGATCCACAGGGCGAGCAGCAGGATCGACTCAAGGGTGCCCCGGAAGCAGATCAGTCCCAGCAGGATGGAGGCCGCGCCGGTGATGAAGTGCAGCACGCGAAGGTGCCGTGGGACGTGGGTGCCGAAGGCGGCGGCGAGTTGGAAGACGCCGGTGGCCAGTAGGTAGACGCCGAAGAGGATGCCGATGACGCGTAGGGTCGCGCCCGGCCAGACCAGGGCGATGACGCCGAGGGCGATGGTGGCGAGGCCCATCGTGAGCAGGATCTGCCAGCCCATGTTCGCCAGGGCGGCCATACCTTCGGCCAGGGGCCCGTCTTCTGGTTCGGTGTCGCGCCGGGGAACGGGGCCCGGGGAATCGGTGGGGGATGTCATGACGCCTGCCTCCTCCTTGGTGCAGCGTTGTCGCGTCAGTGGAGTGCATGTCCGTCACCACCCGGCCACGCCGCATGTGGGTATCGGTCGCGTTGGCGTCGGTACTCATGCGTGGGGGGTGATGACGGCGCGTCCTTGGATCTTGCCGTCGTGCAGGAGCTGGTACGCCTCGTCGGCGCGCTCCAGAGTGAAGTGCTCGACGAGCATCCTGATCTTTTCCTGTTGCGCCAGGGTGATCACTTCCATCAGTTCGGGGAGGGTGCCCCAGTAGGGCGAGGCGACCGAGCACTCGTGCGGCGGGCTGGTGAAGTTGACGGGCAGGGCTCCGCCGCCGAGGCCGACGATGGTCAGGTGGCCGAGCACCCTGGCCGCCTGAGCGGCCATCCGGAGCGTCGGGTCGATGCCGACCATGTCCAGCACCAGCTCAGCGCCCTGCTGCCCCGTCAGGTCCTTGATGCGCGCGATCGCTTCGTCCCCCGAGGCGAGCGCCTCGTCGGCTCCCATGCGCTTGGCGGTTTCCAGCTTGCCGGCGTCGGTGTCCACGGCGACGACGGTGGTCGCCGTGGTGAGCGCGCGCAGGATCTGGATGGTCATCTGGCCGAGACCGCCCGCCCCGATCACGACGGCGGTCGAGCCCGGCCCCAGCAGGTGCAGCGACCGTTTGACGGCGTGGTAGCTGGTCAGTCCGGCGTCGCTGAGCGGGGCGGCCTGCTGGGGGTCGAGAGTGCCCAGCGGAATCAGGTACCGCGGCGCCGGGACGAGCAAGTACTCGGCCATTCCGCCGTCGTGACCACCTCCCAGGCCCGGACCCTGCCCCCCGAGCGTCTGGCAGTAGTTCTCCCGTCCCTGGCGGCAGTTGGCACACACCCCGCAGCCCCAGCAGCCGTAGACGATCACAGGCTCCCCGGGTGTGAACCCGGTGACGCCCGCTCCCAGGTTCTCCACCCATCCCGCGTTCTCGTGGCCGAGGGTGAAGGGCAGTTCGGTGGCGAGCCCGGGTGGTGGCCCGGGTGCCTCCATGATGTGCAGATCGGAGTGGCACGCACCGGCACCCGCGACCTTCACCAGGACCTGCCCCGGTCCGGGCTCGGGTACCGGCACCTCGCGCAGCTCCGGCGGTTGCCGCCACCCGACGAGTTGAAAAGCCCGCATGGCAATCCCTCACACACCTGGTCAGTCGCGGATGCCGTCGATGTCGACCAGGACGTGCCGCGGTCCGCGGAAGATCTGGTTGTGCCGGTACGGCGGCGGGTCCTCGACGAGCCGGGGGTTCTCCACCCGGCGGACGAACTCGCCGACCGCCACCTGGACCTCGAGCCGGGCGAGCGGGGCGCCGAAGCAGAAGTGGATGCCCTGGCTGAAGCCGAGGTGCTGGTTGTCGGGGCGTTCCAGGTCGAGTTCGTCGGGGTCGGTGAACCGTTCCGGGTCGCGGTTCGCCGAGCCGTACACCAGGAAGATCGGTGCCCCCTTCGGGATGGTGGTGCCGGCGATGTCGATGTCCTCCAGGGCGGAACGGGTGTGCCAGAACTGCACCGACGACTCGAAGCGCAGCAGCTCCTCCACCGCGGGCACGATCAGCTCCGGACGGCGGCGCAGCTGCTCCAGCGCGTCGGGGTGCCGCAGCAGCGTGAGCACGCTGTGGGCGATCAGGTTGACCGTGGTCTCGTGTCCCGCGAAGATCAGGAGCAGGGCGTTGCTCGCGAGGACGCCCTTGGACATCCGTCCTTCCGGGCCGTCCTCGTTCACCAGGGCTGAGAGCATGCCGGGCCCGGGCTGGTCGGCGTACCGGTCGAGCAGGTCGGCTGCGAACTGCCCGAAGTCCTGCACGGCCTGCCGGGCCCCGGCCAGTCGGCTCCGGATCTCTTCGGAGGCGGCTTCGGGGCCGAAGTCCAGGGCGTCCAGGGCCGTTTCGATCCAGTGGTGGAAGCGTGGCTCGTCCTCCAGTGGCACGCCCAGGACCTTGCAGATCACCGTCACCGGCAGGGGGTAGGCGAAGTCGTCGACGGCGTCGATCCGGGTCTTGCCCCTCATGCCGTCCAGGAGGCCGTCGACGAGGCGGCGGATGTCGGGTTCCAGGTCGGAGATCAGGTGAGGCGCCTGGGGCGGGCCGACGAAGTGCGGCATCATCGTCCGGCGGTCCCGGTCGTGCTCGGGTGGATCGCAGGTGATGATGTTCGGCTCGGTCAGCGCCTCTCTGATCGGCTCAGCCGCCGGTTCCCCCGAGTCCTCCGTACGGGCCGCGACCGGGACCGGACACTTCCTCGGGTCCGAACTGACCCGGGGGTCGTGGAGCAGCGTGACGATCTCCCGGTAGGTGCTGACGACATACGTGCCGTCCGGCTGCCGCGCCACCGGTGTCTTGCGCAGTTCCTCGTAGAAGGGGTACGGGTTGGCGCGGTTGGTGTAGCGCAGGGCCTGCTGCCAGGGGGTTTCCTCGACCACGAGGCTCCCCTCCTTCTTCCTGTCGGTGCTGTCCGCACATCCGCCCGGTCGGCGGTCGGGTCAGGGATGCCGCGGCCGGAACTCGGCCTTCCGCTCGCTCGGGGCGTGGCCGGTCAGGACGACGTCGGGGATCGCCGTCGGGACCCTCGGGTCCGGAAACTCGGCCGGCATCGGCTTGGCGTCGGGCGGTTGGTCCCATCCCGGAGGGGGAGGCGGGAACGGGCCGGATTGCTCGATCAGCTTCCCGTAGTACTCCAGCCACTTGCCGTGATCGAAGGTGACGGCCGCGACGATGCGGCCCCGGTGACCGTAGGCGGCGGCGAAGTGGCGTTCCTCGACGGATCCCTGGGTGAAGACGATCTCGTCGCCGAAAGGCGGCACGCCGACGGACTTGATGTTCACGCCGAACTGACCGGACCAGAAGCCGGGCAGCAGCAGATGCGGGCGGTAGTGGGGTTCGAGGTTCACCATGTTGTGGGCCGCGGCCTCCGCGCCGAGCACCGCGTTGTCCCAGTGCTCCATCGCCAGGAACTGGTACTCGTAGAGCACATGCGGCGCACGTGCCACATCCCCTGCCACGAAGATGCTGTCGGTGACCACGCCGTTGATGTCGAAGGCCCGTCCGCCGGCGTCGCATCCGACACCCCAGAAACCGGCCGCCAGTCCGGAGCCCTCCAACCATTCCACGTTGCGGATCGACCCCAGCGAAGCCACCACCACATCGGCGTCGACGGTCGAACCGTCCGAAAGCCGAGCACGCCGCACGTGCCCGCCGGAGTCGCCCTCCAGCGACGACACGCCCAGCCCGCAGCGCAGGTCCACGCCGTGATCGCGCTGCAGCTGCGCGGCGATCTCCCCGATCACCCCGCCGAGCGCTCCGACCAGCGGCGCCGAACCCCGCTCGACGACGGTCACCGGGATGTCCAGTTCACGGCAGACAGAGGCCACTTCCGAGCCGATGAACCCGGCGCCGATGACCAACACCCGCGACGGCGGCTCGGCCAGCTCCTTCTGCAACTGCTCCGCGTCATCGCGCGAGCGAATCGTGTGGACCCCGTGCAGGGCGGCCTCGGCCGGGTTGGGCCACTGCCGCGCGCGGGTGCCCGTGGCGATCAGCAACCGGTCGTACGGGACCTGCTCGCCGTCGGCCAGGCGCACCTGCTTGGCGGCCCGGTCCAGCCCGACGGCAGCCACTCCGAGTCGCCAGTCGGCATCCACTTCCCGCATGCGGGGCAGCTTGGTGTGGTCGGCCGGCACCCAGCCCTTGAGCACCTGCTTGGACAGCGGCGGACGGTCATACGGCTCGTACGGCTCGTCCCCGATGATGGTCAGAGAACCGGTGAAGCCCTCCTCGCGCAGGGTCTCCGCGGCCCGCAGCCCGGCCAGCGAGGCACCCACGATGACGATCCGGCCGCTGGCCCGGAACTCCCGCACCAGCTCCGCGACCGTTGCCCGCAAGGTCATGGCGTCTCGCCCCGCTCCGCGCCGTCCAAGCGGTCGATCGCGATCGCCTGCACCGGGCACGCCGCAGCGGCTCGCTCGACCTGCAGGCGCCGCTCGTCGTCGGGGTTCGGCTCATAGGTGAGCGCCTCCTGACCGTTCAATCTGAAGACCTCGTGCGCCAGATACACGCACTGCGCGTATCCCTGGCAGCGATTCAGGTCCACGACGATCCGCATGGGCAGACTCCTTCCGCTCTGCCGACCGCCCCACGGCGGCGACCACCGACACGGTCATGCGGCTGTGGCGGGGTTCAGGCCGTCTGCCAGGTGAGCCGACCGCGGGCGTTCTACCCGTCGGCCCGGAACACCGGCTGAGCAGGTCCGGTCTTGTTCGCTGCGCCGCCGCTTCACGGGTGACGTCCGTCGGAGTGTCGCAGCGCGAAGGGCGCACCCCTCCTCCCATGGCGCCGGCACTCAATGCTTGGCCCGGCCGTTGCGCCCCTAGAAAAATGCTCGCGCCGCCTTCCGACGATCGCAAACCGCCGTTCGGGGCCCAGCACGCCTCGAGGACGGGGCAGCTCTTGGTCATGGACGGATGCCTGCGGGTCAGGGGCTGCCGGAGAGCAGGCCCGCGAGCGAAATGCCACCTGATCACGTGATCACGATGGTTTGCGGATACAACACGGGCCTCGGCCAACCGATCCGGCCCAAGCCGCTGATCACACCTGGCGGGGAACAGGGTGCGCCCCTTCGGCCGGATTGCCAGGACGACTGACCCGGTGACCTCGCGGCCTGTGGTGCGTGTCACCGTCCGCTCCTGCGACATTTCCGTACGCCGTATGGTAATCCTTGAGAGGCGCTTCCATACAACGTATGGAAAAGCTTGATCGAACAAGGTCCAGGCGCTGTACACCGCCTGCACGAGAAGCCGTTGGTGCAGATCGCGCCACCGGAAGGAGAGATCATGAAGAAGCTCACGAAGCGGATCGCTGTCGCTGTTTCCTCCGTGGCGATCGCGGGTGTCGCCGTCATCGGTGCCGGGGGCACCGCTTCGGCCGCGACTCCCTCCGCCGCCCACGTCCAGCGGCCGGCCGTCGGCGTCAACCCCGCCGACTACCGTGGGGACCACGGCACCGGCTACCTGATCGAGCAGGGCTACCGCTGGGACGAGAACCGCGGCCGGCACCACGACGAGCGTGTCACCGACTCGTCCTGGCACAGCCGCGACGGTCGCCGCTACTGGAGCGACGAGGGGCGCGGGTGGAAGTCCGACAGGTCGTACCGGCACAGCTGGAACCGCTACGAGCACGACGGCCGGGACTGGGACCGCCACGACGGGAACCACGGCGGCCGGAACTACGGCGACCGGAACTACGGCGGCTGGGACCACTTCGACCGGAACCACGGTGACCGGTGAGACAGGTTCTGCCTGTGCCCATGGGCCGGGACTGATCACCTGACGAGGCGTCAGGACTTTGTGTCAGGGCGTGACGGTCGACTCGATGCCGGCCGCGGCCGTCATGCGGCACGTATCACGGCGCCGGCCCGCCAGCACGAGCGTGACCACGCTGCCGGACTCACCGGCGCGGGCGGTGCGGCCGGACCCGTGCACATAGGCCTTGGCGTCGGTGGGCGGGTCGACGCTGACCACGAGATCGAGGTCGTCGACGTGCAGGCCACGGGCCGCGACATGGGTCGCCACCAGAACGGTGATCGCGCTGTCCTTGAACTGCGCCAGGGCCCGGGTGCACTGTGGCGGGACTTGCCGCTGTGCAGGGCCCCGGCGTGCACCCCACTGGCCCGCAGATGCCGGGTGAGCCGGCCGACGGCGTGCTTGGTGTCGAGGAACAGCAGTACGCGGCCGTCGCGGACGGCGATCTGCGTGGTGACGGCGTAGCGGTCAGGGCCGTGGACGACCAGGACGTGGTGCTCCATGGTCGGGACCGTGCCCGCGACCGCGTCGACGGAGTGGACGACGGGGCCGTTGAGGTAGCGGCGGACCAGCTGGTCGACGTCGCGATCGAGGGTGGCCGAGAACAGCATCCTCTGACCGTCGCAGTGCACCCGGTCGAGCACGTCGACCACCTGCGGCAGGAATCCCAAGTCGCACATCTGGTCGAACCCGTCCAGCACGGTGATCCTCACCCGTCCCAGGCGGCAGGCGTTGCGCTCGATCAGGTCGTGCAGGCGTCCGGGGGTGGCGACGACCACCTCGGCTCCCTGGCGTAACGCGGCGACCTGCCGGCCGATCGGCATGCCGCCGACGACCGTGGCCGTCCGCAGCCGCAGCGCCTCGGCGCACGGCGCCAGCGCCTCGGTGACCTGTTGGGCCAGTTCCCGGGTGGGCACAAGGATCAGGGCGAGGGGCTGTTTCGGTTCGGCGCGCCGCCCGGCCGTACGGGTCAGCAGCGGCAGGCCGAAGGCGAGGGTCTTGCCCCATCCGGTGCGCCCGCGTCCGAGGACGTCGCGTCCCTGCAGGGCATCGGGCAGTGTGGCGACCTGGAGGGGAAAGGGTGCATGCACCCCGAGCCCGCTCAGTGTCCGCGGCACCTCCACGGGCAGCGCCCTGGCGAGCCACGCAGCAATCCACCCGGGCAGGGGTGCGTGTCGGCCGGCCGGGACACCGTCGGGCCCGCTGCTGACCGCTTGCTGAGCCGGGTGCGGAAATCACCGCCAGGCCTCCCTCCTGCGCGGACGAAGTGTGGAATTCGTTTTCGGCTCGCTCAGGAGTCGGCACGGGAGAAGAAAGGCCGCGCCTGCTGGCGCATCTATCTTGCGGGGGTGCTCTGCGTGTTTCATAGAGGTGTGGTCTGCGGTGCGCGACCATACGGACGCGGTACAGCACATTTTCCAGCCGGTGCACGCCGTGGCGCTGATTGTACGGGTCGACGCGTTCGACACCAGCAAATCCGACGACGTCCAGAGCGGCAGCAGGCCGGCAGAACACCGAGACAGGAAGAAGGACGGGCATGTCCGGCAGTGAAAGCGAGAATCCGGCAATCCCCTCACCGACGCCCACACCGACTCGGCGGCCCAGGACGAACCGGGACTGGTGGCCGAATCAGCTCGACCTCCAGGTTCTCCATCAGCACTCGCCCCGGTCCAACCCGATGGACGAGGACTTCGACTACGCGGAAGAGTTCGCGACCCTCGACGTCGACGCGCTGAAGCGTGACGTCTTCGAGGTGATGACGACATCCCAGGACTGGTGGCCCGCCGACTACGGCCACTACGGGCCGCTCTTCATCCGGATGAGCTGGCATGCCGCGGGAACGTACCGCATCGAGGACGGCCGCGGCGGTGGCGGCAGCGGCGCACAGCGCTTCGCCCCTCTCAACAGCTGGCCGGACAACGCGAGCCTGGACAAGGCGCGCCGTCTGCTCTGGCCGGTCAAGCAGAAGTACGGCCGGAAAATCTCCTGGGCCGACCTCCTGGTATTCGCCGGAAACTGCGCCATGGAATCCATGGGGTTCAAGACGTTCGGGTTCGGTTTCGGGCGGGAGGACATCTGGGAACCCGAGGAGATCTTCTGGGGGCCCGAAGACACATGGCTCGGGGACGAGCGTTACAGCGGCGACAGGGAACTCACCGGTCCTTTCGCCGCCGTGCAGATGGGACTGATCTACGTCAATCCGGAGGGGCCCAACGGAAACCCGGACCCGATGGCTGCCGCCCGGGACATCCGGGAGACGTTCGGGCGCATGGCGATGAACGACGAGGAGACGGTCGCGCTCATCGTCGGCGGCCACACCTTCGGCAAGTGTCATGGCGCGGTCGACGCCAGTTACATCGGCCCGGAACCCGAGGCGGCCCCCATCGAGCAGCAGGGCCTCGGCTGGCGGAACACGTACGACAGCGGCGCGGGCCCCCACGCGCTCACCAGTGGGCTGGAGGGCGCGTGGACCACCGAGCCGACGACGTGGGACAACGGGTACCTGGACAATCTCTACGGGTACGAGTGGGAGCTGACGAGCAGCCCCGCCGGCGCCCACCAGTGGACTCCCACGGATCCCTCGGCCAGGAACACCGTCCCGGACGCCCATGATCCGTCGAAGCGGCACGCGCCCATGATGCTGACGACGGACCTCGCGCTGAAGGTGGACCCCGTCTACGGCCCGATCACGAAGAGGTTCCACGAGAACCCCGACGAGCTCGCGGTGGCGTTCTCCAAGGCGTGGTACAAACTGCTGCACCGCGACATGGGACCCGTCTCCCGTTACCTCGGCCCGTGGATCCCCGAGCCGCAGCTGTGGCAGGACCCCGTTCCCGAGGTCGATCACGAACTGGTCGGGGACGAGGACATCGCTGCCCTCAAGGGCAGGATCCTCGGCTCGGGCCTTTCCGTCCCCCAGCTGGTCGCCACCGCCTGGGCGTCGGCGGCGAGCTTCCGCGGCACCGACAAGCGCGGCGGGGCGAACGGGGCGCGCATCCGGCTCGCGCCGCAGAAGGAATGGGAGCTCAACGACCTTCCCGAGGTGACCGAGGTACTGCGCACGCTCGAGCGGATCCAGCAGGACTTCAACGTCTCCCGGTCCGGCGGAACGCGGGTCTCCCTCGCCGACCTGATCGTCCTCGGCGGGTGCGCGGCCGTCGAGCAGGCCGCACGGGACGCCGGGTACGACGTCACGGTTCCGTTCGCACCGGGGCGTACGGACGCCTCGCAGGAGCAGACCGACGTGGCGTCGTTCGCCGTGCTGGAGCCCAAGGCGGATGCCTTCCGCAACTACCTTCCGGAGGGCGAGAAGCTGTCGCCGGAGACCCTCATGCTGGACCGCGCCAACCTGCTGACGCTGACCGCTCCCGAGATGACGGTGCTGATCGGCGGCATGCGGGCGCTCAACACCGGCTTCAAGGGGTCCCCGCACGGGGTCTTCACCCACCGGCCGGGAACCCTGACCAACGACTTCTTCGTCAACCTGCTCGACATGGGCACGGAGTGGAAGGCGTCGGCTACGGACGAGAACGTGTTCGAAGGCCGGGATCGCGCCACCGGCGAGGTCAAGTGGACCGCCACCGCCGTCGACCTGATCTTCGGTGCGCACTCCCAGCTCCGAGCCCTCTCGGAGGTCTACGCGTCCCAGGACGCGAAAGAGAAGTTCGTACGCGACTTCGTGGCAGCGTGGAACAAGGTGATGAATCTCGACCGGTTCGACCTCGCCTGAGCCCGGCGTCCCGGCCGGCCCTCACCGGCCGCCCGGGACGTGGCTCGCCGGCCCACAGCCCGGCGCACGCCCTACCGCGACCGCTCACCGCGACGGGGACGCCCGCCGGCTCTTCCACGGCGCTGCGCCCCGCCACTGCGGCCTTGCTGCGCTCCGGCACCGTCGGCATCGCCGCGAAGGCGGGACGCCGTGCGCCACTTCGTCGTGGCGGCGGTGTGGTGCGGTCGGTCGTGCACCAGAAGGGCCGAGGCGAGGGCCGCGCACAGGAACACGGCGGCGATGACGGTCAGGCCGGCGTGGACACCGGAGGTGAAGGCGTCGCCGACCGCGGCGGTCACGTCCAGCAGGACCACCGGCTGCGCACACTGACCCTGGTGAACGCGACTACCCCGGCCGCGCCGGCGCTCCTCAATACGCTGTGGGCCCTGTACCTGCTCCGGTCCCTCTCGATGGGCCCGACGGCCTTCGGCGTGACTCTGGGAGTCGGAGCCCTCGGGGCGGCAGCAGGTGCGCTTACGGCTCCGGCACTCGTGCGTTGGTACGGGCCCGGTCCGATGATGCTGGTCGCGCTCGCGGTCACCCCGCTCACCCAGATCCCCCTGCTGCTAACCTCCCCCGGCCTGGCCTGGCAGATCGCCATCAGCGCCGCCCTGTACCTCCAACTGGCCTGTGCCGCGGCGGCAGGAACCACCCAACGCTCCATTCGTCAGGTCGTCACCGCCGACGGCATGCAGGCTCGCCTGCAGGCCGTGAGCACCTGACTCACGTCGGGCGCGCGGCCGTTGGCCGCGTTGGCCGCCGGCGGCCTCGGAACAACGATCGGCGTACGCCCCACCTTGATCGTCGGCACCTTCCTGCTCGTGGTGCCCCTCGTGGTGCTGTGCCGTTCCCCCCTTCGCGGCCTCCGGCAGATGCCCGAAGGGCGCCCCGCCCCCTCCCACCCAGGAGATCCACTCGTGCAGACCTCCGTTCCATCCCCCCTCTTCCGGCCCTGCCTCCGCTGACGAGGAACGCCACAACCGGCGCGTGGCCCATATCGCCGCGCAGGCAGCCCTTGGGCTGGCCGCCGCACACCGGCAGGGCATCGTGCACCGGGACATCAAGCCGGCCAGCCTCCTGCTGGGCGCCGACCGCACCCTGAAGATCGGCGACTTCGTTGTCGCCCGCTTCCTCGACGACCCCCGCGCCGCGCTCACCGCCACCGGGCAGATCGTCGGCACCAGCCTCTACCTCGCACCCGAGCGAGCCCTGGGCCGCACCGCCGGCCCGGCATCCGACGTGTATTCCCTGGGGTGCGTGCTCTACCAGCTCCTCACCGGCCGCCCGTAACCGGCTCAGCGGTCGCCGCCCTGCCGTTCCTCCGCCGTTCCCGGTTGGTGGCCGTGGTGGGCGGCGCCGGCCTCTTCACCTGGCATTGCTGGTGGGCATGATGTGGTTCTCGTCCGGCACCGGCTCAGCACAGGGGCCGCAGGCCACGCCGTCGAGCCGTCCCACATCCTCCCCGTCCTCCCTCTCGACGTCATACGAGTCCGTCCCCTCAGCCCCGGCACAGCCTGCCAGGCAGAAGCCGGAGAGGACTCCCGACGTGAAGCCGGACCCCAAGCAGGCCGACAAGCACGGCAAGGGCAAGCACTGACCGGAGTTCCCGGGTCCGAGAAGGCCGCCGCAGCGCGGTGGGGCACCCGGGTTCGACCTCCATGTCCGAGCCGCGCGGACTCTCCACAGGGATAGACCGGCATGACAACAGGGGGCCGACGCGCGCCGGCCGGAAGGATGAGCACGACCAGCAGGGGCGAACCTGCTCGACCTCCCCAGGCCCCGTCCACCCAGGACCCCCGCCGGAGCAAGCCGACGGGACCCCCACGCATCACGGCAGCCCCTACGAGCGGGGTCCTGGCTGTAGCTGTCCGACCAGGTGGAAGACCTCCCGGGCGTGAACACGATGTGTGCCTCCCCCGCGGGGCGGCGACGGTGGTTCTGCGGAGCAGGCGGCGTACTGGACATGGCCGATGCGGACATGTCCGCTCCCCTTCCGGTACCGGCAGCGCATCGCGCTGCCGGTACCGGGCCGCGTCGGGGCGAGCGCGCTCAGGCCACCGTGGCGAGTTCCCGGGCCGGCTGCGTCTGCTCGTAGGCGTGGCCGACCCGCAGGAGCGTGGGCTCGCCGAGGGGACGGCCGAGCAGCTGCATGCCGATCGGCATGCCGACCGAGTCGTGGCCGACCGGAACGGTCAGGGCGGGCACCCCGGTGATGTTGGCGGGGGCGGAGAGGCGCACGTAGGCGTCGGAGACGCCCTCGACCGTGCCGTCGGGCCAGCTGACCGTCGTCTCATCGGCGCCGACCGCGGGTATCGGCACGCTCGGGGCGGCGATCACGTCGACCTGATCCAGCAGCCGGGTCCACTCGGCGCGCATGAGCGTGCGGGCGCGTTGCGCGCGTACGTAGTCCCCGGCGCTCATCAACTCGCTTGCCTCCAGGAGGATGCGGACGTCCTCCTGGTACAGCTCGGGGACCGTGCGCAGGCTGTTCTCGTGGTAGGCCCCGGCCTCCGGCACCATCAGACCCCACTGGGTGGCCTGGATGTAGCGGGTCATCGGGATGTCGACCTCGACGAGCCGTGCTCCCAAGGTTTCCAGCTGCCCGATGGCGTGCCGAACGGCGGTCTCCACGCGCGGGTCGACGTTGTCGAAGTAGTAGGTGCGCGGCAGGCCGATGCGCAGCCCCGTCAGGTCCGTGCCGGCAGCGGGCCGGTAGTCCGTGGCGGGCACGGACAACGAGGCGGGGTCGCGCGGATCGTGTCCGGCCAGTGCGGTCAGGACCAGGGCGGCGTCCTCGACGGTGCGGGTGATCGGACCGACGTGGTCCAGCGACCAGGACAGGGAGGTGACGCCGTGGCGGGGGACGAGACCGTAGGTCGGTTTGAGGCCGACGACCCCGTTGAGCGCGGCGGGCACCCGGATCGACCCGCCGGTGTCGGTGCCCAGGGCGAAGGTCGCGGTGCCCGATGCGACGGCGACCGCGGAGCCGCCGCTGGAACCACCGGCGACCCGGCCGGGGTCCCAGGCGTTGCGGGTCTGTGGAGTGGTCAGGCCGAACGCGAACTCGTGGGTGTGGGTCTTGCCGAGCAGGACCGCGCCGGCCGCGTTCAGACGCGCGGCGACCGTGCTGTCCGCCGTCGCGCGATGGTCGGCGCGCACCCGGGAGCTGGCCGTGGTGGCCATCCCGCCGACGTCGATCAGATCCTTGAGTCCCATCGGGATGCCGTGCAGCGGTCCCCGGTAACGGCCGTGCGCCGCTTCGTGTTCGGCCTCGCTCGCCGCCCGGCGTGCCTGCTCCGCGGTGACCGTGACGTAGGCACCGAGGTGCGGTTCCACTTTCTCGATGCGATCGAGGACGGAGTCGACCAGTTCGACGGGGGAGAGTCGCCGGACACGGATCGCGTCCGCGGCGGCGGCGAGGGACAGCTCATACGGCTGCATCGTGCGACTCCTGTCCGGCGCGGTAGGCGGCGGCGGGCGGGACGTCCGCGAAGTCCAGCTCGCGCAGGACCGCGACGACGCCGTGGATGTGGTTGGCGACGGCGGCGACCGCGGCGTGGCGTTCGGCGGGCAGCACGACCCCCGCGCGGGCGGCCCAGCGGGCGGCCTCCGGCGGTGTGAGTTCGGCAGCGGTCATGGACCTTCTCTTTCCCGGTCGAGGTGGTGGGGCGGCGGAGTACTCGAAGGCGCTAAAGGCCAAGGATTGGCGTCAGGCGACCGCAGGTGCCACGACTGCTCGGTGGCGCGGCTGTTCGGTGGTCCGCGCGTGGGCCACCGAACACCGCGGTGCGCGGGGCACCGGTCGTGTGGTCAGGCCTCGGCGGCCGGGATCTCGCCGCCGTGCTCGGCGAGCAGCCGGTAGCGGCCGTGCTCCCGGCGGACGGTGCCGGCCGTGGGCCGCGGGAAGTGGGTGCCCAGGAGCAGCGCGTCGGTGTCCGCCACGCCGTCGAGCAGCCGGGCGCGGGTGCGGATCGCCTGGGCGGGGTCGATGTCGACGCAGCTGTGCACGTGGGGGTGGGACAGCTGCACGGGGTGGTGGATGCTGTCGCCGGTGATCAGCGCCCGCCGGTCGCTGCCGCGCAGTTCGACGGCGACCTGCCCCGGAGTGTGGCCCGGGGCGGGGACCAGGAGGACGCCCGGCGCCACCTCGTGTCCCTGCTCGGGAACGTCCACGAGGTCGTACTGTCCGGCTTCCCGGACCGGGTGGACGGAGTCGCGGAACATCTGGGCGCGGGCCTCGTCCAGATCGGTGGCGGCCCAGTGGTCCCATTCGGTGCGGCTGGTGAGGTAGCGGGCGTTGGGGAAGGCGGGGACCCAGTCCCCGTCGGCGAGGCGGGTGTTCCAGCCGACGTGGTCGGTGTGCAGGTGCGTGGTGATCACCAGGTCCACGGACTCGGGCGGGAAGCCGGCCGTCGCCAACCGCTCCAGGAAGTCGGTGTCGAGACCGTTCCAGGCCGGGTTGGCACGGGTCTTGCCGTTGCCGATGCCGGTGTCCACGACGATCCGCAGTCCGCCGGCCTCCACCGCGAAGCTGTGGCTCGCCAGCCGCGGGACATCGGCGTCGGCGAAGTCGGGCCGCAGCCACGACGCCTCGTCCAGCACCTCCCTGGTGGCGTCCGGCAGCAGCCACGGTCCGGTCTCGCGAGGCAGCTCGATCTCGTCGACGCGGCGTACGACGATGTCGCCGAGGCTCCATCCCGTGCTGGTGGCGGGGGTGGCCTGACGGGGGGTGGCGGTGCTCATCGGTGGGACCCTTTCAGGTCAGGCCGCGCGCGGACGGCGCGTGACACGGGAGCCTTAAGACGAATGCTTTGCATTAAGCACTCTAGGGTGACGCCACCTCAAAACGCAACCGCTTAGCTTTTAGGTGCCCGACCCGCCGCGGCCGAGCGCCGCCGCCACCAAGCGACCGACGTACTCGTGGGACAGCTCCGAGGGGCGGAACAGGATCCGATACATCAGCGGGGCGACCACGACGTCCAGCAGCGTCTCCACGTCCGGCACGGCCTCCCCGCGCCCGGCTGCGCGTACGCCGATGACCTTCAATTGCTCGGCGGCGTAGTCGGAGCAGCGCGCCGCATTGCCGTGCCCGGGGTCACCCAGCAGGGCATCGCGGATGTAGGTGCGACCCGCCGTCGAGGACATCTCCTCGGCGAACTGCACGGTCCACGCCTCCAGGTCCACTCGCAGGCCACCGTGGTCGGCCGGCGGGGCATCCGGGCGCAGCCGCTCGACAGCCACGTCGGACAGCAGTTCCCGCAGGTCTCCCCAGCGGCGGTAGACAGTGGACGGCGTGACCCCCGCGCGGGCCGCGATCAGCGGCACGGTCAGCGCGTCCCGCCCCATCTCCGCCTCAAGATCACGGACCGCCTGGTGCACGGACTGCTGGACGCGGGCGCTGCGCCCACCGGGGCGTGTGGTCGCTCGGGCACTCATGGGAACAGCCTAACGCGAAGAAATTGCGTCTGCCGGAACGGCCGGCCGGGCGTGGAGTGGCCCTCCCGCACCGCCGGCCGTGGCACGCGGTTCCACCCGGACGAACCGGCTCGCGGCCATCGCCCGATCTTGAAGAGCCCGCGCACCTCGCCAAAGTCACGCGGTGGCCGTTCTGATTCCCGCCCCCCAACGGCGCGATCACGAAGTGCGGGAGCGGACCTCGCCGCTGGGGAACGCCGAGCCCCCTGCCAGTACTTGCCCGGCGGGGGCCTCAGTGCCATCACGTGTCACAGACGCCCCTATAACGGGGGATCGATGGATACCGCTCTGACCAGGTTGAAGACCTCTCGGGCGGCATATCGCTTGAGGCATCGGATGATCTCGCGTCGGGTCTTGCCTTCCTGGGTGCGGCGTTCGTAGTACGCCTGGGTGCGGGGGTCGTGGCGCAGCCGGGTGAACACGATGCGGTGCAGGGCCGCGTTCGCCCGGCGGTCGCCGCCGTGGTTGAGCCGGCGCGTGCTCCGCCGGCCGGAGGAGTACTCGATGGGGCTGACTCCGCAAAGGGCAGCAAAGGACGCCTCAGTGTTCAGTCGCTCGGGATTGTCTCCCATGGTGATCAGGAGAGTGACGGCGCTGTCCGGGCCGATGCCCACTGGCGCGAGCAGTTGCGGGGCGTGGCGTTCGACGAGCCGGGTCAGGCGCTGGTTCAGCTCGTCGATCTGAGCGGTGAGCTGCTCGATGCGCTCGGCGAGCATGCGCAACGTCAGGTGGGTGGCTTGGGTCACCGCGTCCTCGTCTTCCCCACCGTCGGGTGGGCCGAGGCGTGCGCAGGTGCGGAACAGCTCGCGGTTGCCCAGGCTGGACAGTCGTTCCCGCAGGGCGGGATCGGCGATGACCAGGACGGCCTTGAGCTGGTTGATCGCCTGGGTACGGGCCTTGACCGCGGAGTCCTTGGCGAGCTTGAAGATCCGGGCGCTGTGCACCGGACCGTCGCCGGACTTGGCCCGGGCCCGGGTGCGGCCACTGAACACGGCCCGCGCGGCGGCCTGCGCGTCGAGCGAATCCGACTTCCCCAGCAGCCGGCGGGCCGAGCGGTCGGGGCGGTTCACTTCGTACACCTCGACCTGCTGCGCTAGCAGGTAGCGGGACAGGCCCGCGCCGAAGGTGCCGGTGCCCTCCACACCGGCCCGACGCACCGTCCCCCGCTTGCGGGCCCAGACGAGCAGCCGGCGGTAGCCGGCCGCCGTCGCCGGAAAGGACTCGGTACCCAGAACCTTCCCCAGCGAGGACACCACGGCGGCGACATGGACCTCGCCGTGCGTGTCCACGCCCAGGACGACCTCACCCCGAACAGGAGGATCCGCGCTGGAGGAGGTGCTGTGCTGTCTGGTCGTCATGGTGTTTGGCCTCCCGCGTGGTGACCTGCTGGGCGGATGGCACCGGCCCGCTCGGGCGGTCTGAACCGTGATGGCGCCTGGAACTCGGCAAGGCCCCTATTGGGACACGCCCTGTGGCTCGGTGACAGCAGAAGCCAGCCCGCAACGACGGTCGACAAGCCTGTGACTGGACACTTCGGTCAAAGATCTCAAGAGTCAGACCCCCGTCCGGGACGGCATCGCGCAACCGTCCCATCGATCCCGGCGTATCGGCACCTACCGACCACAGCCGGATGGCTTCGCCCGAACCAATGCCCAACCTGGCCGGAGCAGGCTGAGAATGAGTTGACTCCCCGCCCACTCGCGACCGGCAATGACGGACAGCCTGTGACCCGCCTTACTGGTCGCCCTCCATCAGCCATCGCACGAACGGCTTCGAGCCCTCATTCTGGTGCACGGTTGTCCGCAAGTCATGGAGCGGGCTGCCAAAGAGACGGCCTAGCAACTCGGCAAGAGCACCGGCGAGTGCTGGGCGGCGGCCAAGAGCGGCCGGTGTCGGCCGGTCAGTCGGGAACAGGCGCTGGATGCCCTGCGGCAGAACGTGGCGCCGTGCATCCACTGCGGACCGGATACGGAACTCGGCCTACTCGAGTAACGGGGAACCAGCAGCACCGCACGAAGGGGCGCCCGCGTGGAAGGCATGGCGCATGTGGGCGCTGCCGGACCCGATGCTCGCGGCCCCCGTCTCCGACCCGGCGCCGCCCGATGGGTGGGCCGCCGAGGAGAAGTGGGACGGTTCTCCAGACACCTCGTGATGTCTCATTCGCGTTGGCACCGTTCACCCAGGTCACGACTGGTCCTTCGTGCGTGCGGCTGAGGCTTGCCGGGTGTCTGCGCCGCTGCTGACGTGCCGCTGGGTCTCCTGGGGGCCGTGCCAGTCCAGGCAGACGGCGGTGGCATCGTCTTCGAGCCGGCCGTCGGCGGCGTCCCGGACCGCGGACGTCAGCGCCAGCGCGGTCTCCCTCGGGTGCAGATTCCGGGTGCACCCCAGCAGGGCGGGCAGATCGACCTTCTCTCCGTGACGTTCGAGCATGCCGTCGGTGAACATGAGCAGACGGTCACCGGGCCGCAGGTCGAGGTCCTGCACACGGTACGGGTGGGGAGTCAGCTCAGACAGCCCGAAGGGATGGTCCACCTCGCAGGTGATCCTCTCCACAGCCCCGTCGCGCATGCGCAGCGGCCAGGGATGACCGGCGTTGACGAATTGGGCCCGCCCGGTATGGAGATTGATGCGCAGGAGCTGCCCGGTGGCATGACCGTGGCCGTGTTCGATCAGTGCCTGGTCTGCCCGGTGGGCCTGTTCGCCCAGGCCGGTGCCCGCCCGGCGGGCACCGCGCAGGGCGCCCACCAGGACCGTGGCGGCCAGGGCGGAATCCATGTCGTGGCCCATGGGATCGGTCACCGACACGTGCAAGGTGTCGCGGTCCACGGTGTAGTCGAAGGTGTCGCCGCTGAGGTCCTCGGAGGGCTCCAGGTTCCCGCACAGGGTGAACTGTGCGGCCTCGCACGACAGCGACAGGGGCAGCAGCTGGTACTGGATTTCAGCTGCCAGGGTGGCCGGCTTGGAGCGTTTGCCCCAGGTGTAGAGATCGGTGAAGCGGCCGTTGGCGATCACGATGTAGGCCAGGATGTGGGCGGCTTCCCCGACTGCGTCGAGCACGTCCTCGCCAGGGCCGGTCGGCAGGAGCAGTTCCAGCAGCCCGATCGCATCCCCGCGGTTGGTGACGGGCACGATCACCCGCTGCCCCTCGCCGGTCGCGTCCTGATACAGGCGCTGGGTACGGATCACCTCCTCGTAGACACTGCCGAACAGGGGAACCCGCTCGGCCTGCCGCCCACCTTGAGTGGGAGCGGTGGACAGCCGAGCCACCGCCTTCCCTGTCAGGTCCACGATGAGGAAAGAGACCTTAGTGGCCTCGAAACGCCGCCGCAGGTCCTCCGCGATCACGTCGACGGCGTCCGCCGGCGCCGCTGTCTCCGCTGCTGTCAGCAATCGGGTGAGCCCACTTTGTCCACCGCTCACGACCGCAGTCCCTTCCGCAACCCCCCACCAGCTTGGTAATAACCGCAGTGAGCGTCAATCCGTGAACAGTCACGCTCCGGCGTTCGCCCGCGGACGGGGCCGCCACGGCTGCTCTGTACAAAAGCGGCTCGACGGGCCCATGTCTTAGGAGACACGCCAGAGTCTGGAGAACGATCGCTGGAGAGCGCTGCTCTCTCTGGATGCCGGGCGTTTGGTGTTGCGCTCGCGCAGGGACAGGAACCTCGCACCCTCCTTCCCCGAGGTTCGTTCCGGGCACGGTCCAGCTGCCGACGCGACGGCCCTGGACGGCGAGCTGGTCGTACGGGAAATCCAGCAGGCTCGCCTTCAAGCGAACCAGGGTCGCCTCCAGCGGCGCGGTGCCGGCGCTGCCCGGCTCGCCGAGCAGTGGCCCGCCCACGTCGCCTTCGACTTGTTGCGCCTGGCGGGCACCGACACGACCAGATGGCCGTACGCGGGCGCCAGGGTGGCTGCTCCGGAACGCCTTTTTACCGAACAGAACCTCACCGCGCCGTGGGCGCTGTGCCCGTCGTTCCCCCCGCTGGCCTGGGGATTCACGAAACTGCGGACAGGGCCCTGAAAGCGGCCAGGGCTACTTGTCGCCCGAGCCGGACGGGAGCCGACCCGCAGGTCCACCGCGGCCCGGTCCGTGAGGCGGGGAGCAAGGCTGCGGCTCAACCGGGCGAGGGCCTCGTCCACCTCCAGAGTCTGACCGAGCACGTCACGTCGGGACCAGCCGTCCGTCACCACGCAGGCACCTGTCGTCGTCCCCGCGTGCCGCACGCCTCTCGGCCAGCGCCCACAACAGCGGGCAGCGCTCCCGCGGGATGAGGGCACCTCCCGGGTCACGATGGCACAGATCGTGCGTGGAACTCCCCGTCGCCACCCGCCACACCAACGGCGGGGCCATGGGCGCCATCGCGGGGCGCCGTCACTGCGGTCACGTCAGCGGCTCCCCCGGCTCGTTGGCTGAACCGGAGGAGCCTGAGTCGAGCCGGCCCCATGGATGCGCTGCTGAACGCGGCCCACCTCCGGGTCCCCCTCCCGAGTCCCCCGCACCCGAATGCCTGCCGCGATGTCCGACAGGCGCTCAATCGGAGCCGCGACCGGTCGTGCGCAGAACCCCGGGAGGAGGGGATGCTCTGGGACGCCACGATCAGGACGTCTTTTTCCGGCTGCGGTTGATGCACTCCGAACGCACGGCCGTCCGCGTCGGCACCGGAGAGCCTCGAACCGACTCTGAAGACGGTCAGCCGAGCCAGGACGACACCACCCGGCCTCGTGATCCTGCCCCGGCGTCTGGTGGTCGAGCAGTCCTTCGCCCGATCAGGCGCGCCCGCAGGCACCGCGACCATGGACGGAACATCCCTCGATCCGAGCGGTACTGATCGTCGCAGGGCAGGGCCCACCGTCATGGCCGAGTTGAACCCTGAGTGAGCTCCGCTCCAACGGCCGCTGCGCGCCGTGG
Organism: Streptomyces sp. NPDC001851; assembly: GCF_040297165.1. Taxonomy (NCBI): domain Bacteria; kingdom Bacillati; phylum Actinomycetota; class Actinomycetes; order Kitasatosporales; family Streptomycetaceae; genus Streptomyces; species Streptomyces sp. NPDC001851. Next base: position 25,644 of record NZ_JBEOYR010000046.1, read on the forward strand.
AACGGGATGCACGAAAACGGCAACCTGGGGTAATAGTCGAACTGTCGTCCTCGCAATTCCGTACGGCACCGGCGACCCGGACGGGAAACCCGAGGTCTGGGATGTGACCATGATGGAAGACTCTTCGAACGGCACCCCGATGCGGCTCGAGGGGCACTTGGTTCCGGCACGGACACCGCTCCTGAACAAGATCAGCGAGTTGCAGACGGAAATCGGTCAGCTGCAGGAGGCCGTCGTCTCCCACACCGTGGTGGACCAAGCGATCGGTGTGGTCATCACCCTCGGTGGCCTGCGTCCCGAGCAGGGCTTCCAACTGCTACGAGAGGTCTCACAGCACACCAATACAAAACTGCGGCAGGTCTCCGAACTGATCGTGGAGTGGGTACACAGCGAACAGCTGCCCGATGAGATCCGCACCTCCCTGGACAAGGCACTGGCCACCGCACGGTCCATCTGAACGCAGCACAGCTCTGCCGCCCGCGTTCCGAGCCGGACGGCAGGGCGGGCGGACGAGTTGAATGCCAGCTCACTTCCGAACCCGCACGCGACGCGACCTCCGCTCAACGCGTCCCGGAACCCATCTGACCAAAACGTCGCACGCCAGACTTACCGGCGGTCGCTGATGACGCACGCTCCGGAGCACTCGCCGGCGTGCCCGCAAGGGCCCCACGATCACGGAGTCTCCCCCGAGTCGCGCGAACGGTTGCGTGGTTGCCGTGTGCAGCGGATCGGACGCCTCCTGCGCGGCCGGCAGCCGCCCGGCCGACAACAGGAGCGGGCCGGCGCCGCGAAGCACCCGGGACAGCGGGCCCGTCGCCGTCTCCGGCACCGGCGGCAACGGTCCCGTCAGGCCGGTCAGGGCCGCGTCGGGGTCAAACAGACCCGCTCGGCGGCGCCGTCCTCGTCCACCAGACCGGCCGCGGACCAGTCGGCCAGTCCCGGCACCAGCACGCGGCACACCCGTCTGAGCCCCTCGACCGCGTCCAGCGTGCTCGACAGCGCCGCCGCGCTCCGGGTGGCGAACGCCAGCTGGTCGAGCGCCGCTCGCAGCGCCGCGTCCGCGTCATCCTCGTCCATGGCGACCACCTGCCCGCCTGGTGGCCCCGCGGCCGCTTCCGCCCTGGGAAACCAGCTTGCCGAACGACGGTTCGCGGGGCCTGTGCCCGCGCCGCCGCTCATGCCGCGTCGTGCCAGGCGGCAATACCGGTCACCGTGACCGCGACGGTGACCGGCTCCGCCGCAGCGTGGGTGGCGAGGTGGGTGATGAGGGCGTCTGTCACCCGGTCGTGGACGTTTCGGGCGATGTCCAGCGCCCGCCGATCCTCCGTCAGGACGCAGCGCACCTCGATGTGCCATCCCGACCCGTCCGGCGCCCGGTCGGCGCGTACGCCGGCCTCGGGTGGCGTGGTGTCCGCCCGGGTGGGCGCGGCGGCTGCCGCGAGGCGCCGAGCGAGGCGGGGTTGCAGGGCGGCCACGCCAGGAACCGCGATGGCTGCCTCGGCCGCGACGCCGAGGAGCGCGGTGGTGCTGGTGGCGGTCATCATGCGCCACCGCCCGTCGGGAGGCGGGGACCGAGAGTCGGTCCCGGTTCCAGTACGTCGGCCACGGTGATGTCGACGGCTGTCACCGTGAGCCCCAGGTCCTGTCCGGCCGAGTGGAGGACCGATCGGCGTACCTGGTGGACCCGGTCGGGCAGCGGGCGGTCGAGGGCGGCGGCCAGGGTCATGGTCACCCGCACGTCGGTGCCGTTGCCCTCGTGTACGAGCCGGCAGGTCGCGGCCCTGGCACCGGGGACCGTGTCCGCGGCCCGCCTCAGCACCTTGGCCGCGGCGCTCTCGGCGATCCGCAGGTCCCGGTCGGGGTCGGCCAGGGGCAGCAGCCGCCCGAACCGGACCTCTGCCCTGACGACGTCCATGACCCGGTCGGCGAGTGCGTGCAGGCCCGGAGGGTCCTCGTCGCGCAGCGTCCGGGCGGCCGCGTTCACCGTGGCCAGTCCCTCGACCGCCTCTCGGCAGTATGGACAGGACACCGGGTGCGGGTCCGCGGCCGGTGGTGCGTCCCGCGCCTGTTCCCAGACCCGGCTGAGCAGGCGGCCGCAGGGCAGTACCTCATCGCCTGCGATCGGGGGCACGTCGGCGGCGGCCCAGCCGTTGCGGGGCCCGTCGGCTCCGGGCGGTTCGGGAGGCCGCGTGTGCGGGTCGTCTAGCGCCATGAGCCCATCGCCTCCTGCAGGGATCGGCGTGCCCTGAACAGTCTGCCGCGTACCGTCTGCTCGTCGGTACGCGTCACGTGCGCTATCTCCTTGTAGGGCAGGCCCTGCACCTCCCTCAGGATCCAGCAGACCCGCTGTCCGGCGTCCAGCTCGGCGAGCGCGCGGAACAGGGCGGCCATGGCCGCGTCCTCCTCGGCGGTCCGGGCGGGCTGGCTCCACGCGTCGCCCGCCGCGGGTTCGGCGACGGTGTCCAGGGAAAGAGGCGGCGGCCGTCGGTGGCACATGGTCTGGCAGCGGTTGACGGTGATCCGGTATATCCAGGTGTGGAACTCCGCCCTGTGGCGGTATTCCGGCAGGTGGCGCCAGGCGCTGACGAAGGCGTCCTGAACGGCCTCCTCGGCGTCCTGGGGGTTGCCCAGCATGCAACGGGCCAGGGTCAGCAGGGACCGGCTGTGCCGCTGGACGAGAACGGCGAAGGAGTCCTCGTCTCCCTCGGCCGCCCGTACCGCCAGCAGGCGGTCGGGCAGGTCGCACCCCAGTCGTGGGGAAGCAGTGCGTTCGATCATGACGCTCCCACGCAGGCTCGGAACGAGCGTGTACCCCCGATACAAGTTGTGACGCACATCACATGCCAGACGCGTGAGGATTGTGCCGCCCGGTATGTCCAACGTTCGACGGGCACCATTCCGGTGTCCGGCCGACCGATCGAGGCGACCGCCATGACGGACAACATCACCAGCGTCGGCGGGGGCAGCCGGCCCGAAGCGGGCGTGAGCGCGCTCAAGGGCCGCACCGGGGCCGGGGCTCCGGCCGAGACACGGGGCAGGACCACCATCGCGGACGGTGTGGTGGCCAAGATCGCGGGCATGGCCGCCCGCGAGGTACCGGGCATCCACAGCCTGGGCGCGGGCATGGCCCGCGCCTTCGGAGCCATGCGGGAACGCGTCCCCGGCGCAGGCGGAGGCGGAGCGGTCACCCGCGGCGTCAAGGTCGAGGTCGGGGAACGGCAGGCCGCGGTGGACCTGGACGTCGTCGTCGAGTACGGCGTCTCCATCGTCGACGTCGCGGGCGGCGTACGCGTCAATGTCATCAGCGCCGTGGAGCGGATGACGGGCCTGGAGGTCGTGGAGGTGAACATCGCCGTCGACGACGTCCACCTGCCCGACGACGAGGAGCAGCAGACCGAACCGGACGAGGGCCGCGTGAGATGACCGCTGCCGGGACCACCGCCGTGATCTCGGGCCCGAGCGGATGATCACGGCGAGAGGGACGCTCGCGAGACGGGTGAGTGCGAGATGAACACAGCAACGACGGGACTCGCGGCCGGCATGGCCCTCGGCTTCGCCGGCTACTTCGGCGGCTTCTGGGCGTTTTTGCTGGTCCTGGTCCTGGGCGCGGCGGGGCTGATCGTCGGCCTCGTCGTACAGGGCGACCTGGACCTCCGGACACGGAGGCAGCGGTGAAGACCCGGCCCGGTTCCCCTGGCGAGGGGTCGGGCCCGCCGGCGCCGGCCGCCGGGCTGCCGCCCCCGGCCGAGCGGGGCGCCACCGTCATCCCCGACAGGGTGGTCGCCCGTATCGCCGCCCAGGCCGCACGCACGGCCCAGTCCCGGCGCGCCGCCGTACCACCCGACCGCGGCGGACCGGCGGCACCCCACGCCTCCGCCGCCGTCCGTACCGGATCGGTGCGCCTGCATCTGACCATGGACCTGCCCTACCCCACCGACATCCCCCGTGTCTGCGAGCGGATCCAGCGGGACGTCGCCGAACGGGTCGCCCAGCTGACCGGGCTGCGAGTGGGAGAGGTCCTCCTCACCGTCCGGCGGCTGGTGACCGCCACCGACTCGAGCCGGGGGGGGTCCGGTGAGCGGCCGGGCGGCCCGGGTCATTGGGCACGCCGTGCAGGAAGGGCGATCGCGATGACATCCGGTCCACGTCCCCCGGGCCGCGGCTCCGAGTCGACCACGCACCCTGCCGCGGTGCCCCTGGCGAAGGAGCCCGACCCTCCCGAACGCGACGTGTCCACCTCCGACCTCACAGCCGGTGAGCGCGAAGGAGGACACCGAACACATCGCAAGTGGTCCGCGCGCCGCATCACGGCGGCGATGGTCGCCGCGGTGATCCTCGTGGCCGCGGTCGCGGCGCTCGTCGACGTCGTCGCCGTACGGGTGGGACGTCCGGCGGCGGCCTGGCGGCGGCACCTGGCCGACGAACTGGCGACCCGCCCGGTGGACGACGTGTGGATGCTGACGGGGGCCGCCGTGGCCGCCGCCGTCGGCGTCTGGCTGATCGTCCTGGCCCTCACTCCCGGTCAGCGACGCTGGCTGCCCCTGCGCTCACCCGCCGGCTGCCCGCGATTGCGGGCCTTCGTGGACCGCAACAGCGCCGCCGTCCTGCTGCGCGACGCCGCCATGCGGGTCCCCGGAGTCGGCGCGACGCACGTCATGGTGGGCCGCCACCGCATCAAAGCCCGCGCGGACGTCCGCTTCCGAGACCCCCGACAGGTGAAGGACGACCTCACCGCCGTCCTCGACGAGGAGCGCGACCGGCTCGCCCTCGCCCGTCCTCCCCGCATCGCCGTACGGACGCGGCGACGCACCCGCTGACACAAGACCCGCAGCACCGGAGCCCGCCATGACGCCGCGATCCGCTCTCAACCGCACCCTGCTGGCCCTCGCCGGGCTGGTCCTCCTCGGCGGCGGACTGCTCATCCTCTTCGCCGGGCTCGACCTCTACAGGCGGCACGATCTGGCCCCGCCCGCCGGCTGGCCCCTGACCACCCCGGCCGACGTCCTGCTCGGCTCCGCCGACCGGGCCCGCTGGAGCAGCCAGGGCTGGTGGTGGTGGCCCGCGGTCATCGCCGCCCTCGTCCTCACCGCCCTCCTCGCCCTGTGGTGGCTGCTCGCCCAGCTGAGCCGACACCGCCCCGGCTCACTGCCCGTCGGCGGCATACCCCCGCAGGAAGGCGTCGAACTGCGCGACCGCGCACTCAGCGAAGCGATCGCGAACGAAGCCGGTGCCCTGCCAGGGGTAGGCCATGCGGCCGTAGTCATCACCGGCCGACCGGGCCGCCACCGCACCCGCATCAAGCTCACCCTCACCCCCGAGGGCACGCCCGGCGCCACTCTCGGTGCCCTGTGCGAAGGCCCGATCGGCACCGCGCGTCGGTCCACCGGCCTCACCGACATGCCAACCGAGGTCCGCCTACAGGTCAGCCGCCACGGACCACACCGCGTGGACTGAGGAGGAGATCGGCCGTTCCCGCCGACGCCCTTGCGGCCCATAGCAGTTCGCGGGCGCGCCGGCACCACTCCCCGAAGGAGAGATCATGATCATCCTGGGCGTCATTCTGCTCGTCGTCGGCTTCCTCACCGGCCTGTCCATCCTGTGGACCATCGGGATCATCCTGCTGGTCGTGGGAGCCATCCTGTGGATCCTCGGCGCGATGGGACACGCCGTCGCCGGTCGACGCCACTACTGGTAGGCGGGGTCGGTTGCCCTGCAGGGCAGTGATCCATGCTGCGGGCAGGCCGGCAGACGGCGCGGACCCCACCAAGATGTTCGCGGCGGCGGACGACGACGGCGAAGAGGTCGATCCGGCTGAGGCCGCCGCCGGTGCTGACCAGCCGCCGCGGCTCGGCCGGGGCGCGCCCGGTGGCCGTTGTGCCGGTCCTCGCCGCACGAGCGCACGGCCGACTCGATGGGGAGTCGGTGGATCGACCCCCACGATCCGGGCGGGAGTTCACCACCGCGTCGACCGGTGAGTCTCCGTCGGGAGTTCGTATGCACAGCACCTTCGTGAAGATCCGCCAGAACGTCCCCCCCGGGCCACGGCGATGACGGGCGGTGAGGGGCAAGGACCCGCGGAAGGCTCCACCCGGTCGGAGCGCTTCGGGGAGGAGTTTCTGGGAATCCTGCTGGACCAGGGGCACGAGCTGCCGCCGCACCAGCTCGGTCCGCTCGTCGCACGGCAGATCAGCAGGCTCGACGGCCGCGAGACCTCTATCTTCCTGCAGGACTACGGCCAGGTGTGGCTCGTCCCCCTGCCGGGCGACGGGCTGGCGGCCGGGGAACCGCAGCCGATCGACGGCTCCGACGCCGGACGCGCCTTCCGGGAAGCGCGTCCCGTCGAGGTTTCGCAGGCCGACGGTGTGCGGGTCTATCTGCCCCTGCTGGACGGTGGCGACCAGGTGGGCGTCATGGCCGTCACCCTGGACCGTCTCCAGGACGACGAGCGACGGCTGCTGCGCAGGCTCGCCTCACTCGTGGCCGACATGCTGGTGACCAAGCACGGTTACACCGATCTGTTCTTCCGGCTGCGCCGCAGAGAACCGATGAGTGTGGCGGCGGAGATCCAGTGGTCGCTGCTGCCACCGCTGGCGATGTCCACGCCCCGGGTCGAGCTGGCCGGGATGCTGGAACCCGCCTACGACGTGGCCGGCGACAGCTTCGACTACGCCCTCAACGGCGATGTCCTGCATGTGGCCATGGTCGACGCGATGGGCCACGGACTGGACGCCGCCACGATGGCCACGGTGGTCATCGGAGCCTACCGGCATGCCCGGCGCATCAGCGTCGGCCTGTCGGAGATCTATACGTTCATGGACCGGGCCGTCGCCGATCAGTTCGGCCCCGACCACTTCGTGACCGCTCAGATGATGCGGCTCAACACGGCAACGGGCAGGCTTCAGTGGGTCAACGCCGGACATCCCGCTCCTCTGTTGATCCGTGGACACCGTGTCGTACGACGGCTGCAGGGCCCGACGACGCTGCCCGTCGGCTTCGGCGGTCACGAGCCCCGGATCAGTGAAGTGGCTCTCATCCCCGGCGACCGGATCCTGTGCTTCACCGACGGACTGATAGAGGAGCGCGATGTCGGCGGTGAGGAATTCAGTGAGGAGCAGCTCATCGGGTGGGTGAACCGCCTTGAGCCCACGGCCCAGCAGATCCGGACGGTGGCGCGCTCCCTCTCCCACACGCTGCAACGGGCGCGGGGCGGGATCACGACGGACGATGCGACGCTCCTGCTGATCGAATGGCGCGGGAGCGCCACCGACGACCTCGCCCTCCTGGAGTGAGCCGGCAGCGCACCACCATGGACATGGCCGACGGCACACTACGTTCCTCTCCCGCCGCTCTTTGCGAAAGTCCTACCGGCGGGGGCGGCTCCGCGATCCTCCTTGGAGCGGGTTCACTTCCCCGTGCGGTGCCATGGCGAGAACCGCCACCGCCGGGTACGGCCGGAGGTCAGGGTCTCCATGCGATCATCGTGGCTCGCGGTGAACAGCTGAATCACGATCACACCGAAGACGATCATCGCGAGCAGCACGCTCACCGTCACGAAGGTGCCCATATCTCCCATGCTCCTGCTGCCGTGGTGGGGGGCCCGTGACCGGTGACCGGTCCGTCAGGAGTGCGTGAGGCGGGGTGGGGGGCGTCGTGTCCGCCTTCGGAGTCCCAGACCGCCTCCCCGAGTGAGTCCGAGTCGGCCGCTGCCTCTGCCGCGGCCCGGAAACGTTCGGCCTCATGGATCAGGCCGGTCGCCGTGAGGCTCCGTGACGGGTCGGTGGCCGCGGCCATGTGCCGGGCCGCGGTGGCCGGGGCTGTCTCCGGTGGGATCACCAGCAGGTCCCAGCGGCCGAAGGTGTAGGACAGCAGCAACAGCTTGTGCGGATCCTGCCCGGCGTTGGACCAGCCGACGCGCACCATGTGGCCGTGCGCGGGCACTTCCCCCGGAATGACCGGCCAGAACGTGCGGCTCACCGCTACCCGGGTGATCCGCCCCCACAGCCGGTCGAGACATTCGACGAGCGCCGGGAGCTGCTCCGTCAGGTTGCGCGAACGGGGCCACCAGGCACCGTCGATGAGGGCCGGAGGGGCGCCGGCCGGCGCCAGCGTGAGTCGGAGCGGTGACGAAGAAGGAGCCCGGCCTCCGACTGCGGGTGTGAACGGAATGGTCGCGGTCATGGCGGGGACCCAACCCCGGGCCGGTCACGGCCGGCCCGGTTGTGATGAATCGCCGAGAACGACCCGGCGTGGAAGCCGGTGTACGAGATGCTCTCGGTAATCACCAGGATACTCCCCGCCCGCGCCCGGCGGACCGATGCGGAGCGACGGGTTGAACAAAACACGAGGAAAACCTCCCGCGCAATACAGCCAAGGAGTGCCGGCCAGGGCATGCGAGCCGTCGGGCGTGAGACCGGTCCGGTAGCCGGCGTACGACGTGCCGCGGCGCCCTCAGCCCACTGCCCGCCGGTATCGACAGCCGCTTCACGGATCCGGCGGCGCCTCCACAACCGCCCCGGCGTGTGCGGAGTACCGTGGACAGCACCGAGGGCATTTCGCACACCGGCTTCCACGCCGGGTCGTTCTCGGCGAGAGACGAAACCCGGGGCGCCGCCAAGGCGGCCCGGAGACGGGTCCGCATCATGTCGGCGACCTTGCACCAACTCCTGCCACACCACGAGCCCGTCGCAGCCCCGGCCGCGCGTCTCGCGCTGAAGACCGACGGCCCGTCGCGCGGCCTCCTGGACGGTGCCTGGTGGCCCCGCTCCCGGGACCTGCTGAGCGAGCTGCCCGCGCTGACCGATGTGCTGGACCCTCTGTGGGGCCGCATCACCCGCATCGCCGTCAACCCGACGTACTGGCCGGTCATCCCGCACGAGATCCCCGTGGGCGGTCATGTCGTCAAGGCCGGATGGTTCACCCCGGAGATCGACCCGCACAAGCTGCTGCTGCTCTCCTACGGCACCGGCCGCTGGGACCTGCTGGTCATCCCGCCCGAGACCGAGACGGAGTCGGCGGCCCGCCTGATGGCGGCCGCGTCCGACTACGACGGCCCACCGCTGACCGCAAGCGCTCTCATCGCCGCGGACGAGACCCGGCACGCCGTCTCCGCCGCCGACCGGCCACTCGAACCGGACGAGGCAGGGAAGCACGAGGAGGACGGCCCCGCCTCAGCGGCCGTTCCGGCACGGACGGATCGCGCCAGTCGCCTGGTCATCGGCATGTGAGACGGCCGCCACGACCGGTGCCTTCACGGGTTTCGGACCTGCCTCACGAGCCGGCGCAGGCACATGCAGGGGTCTCGACCGGCGAGTCTCCGCCCCACGTGGTCCTCGTCCCGAGGAGCAGTACATGCAAGCCCTGATCGTTCTCATCGTCGTGATCGGTCTTCTGGCCGTCCTGGCCCTCGCCCTGTCCGTGAAGGTCGTCAAGCAGTACGAGAAGGGAGTGCTGTTCCGCTTCGGCCGACTCGTCGGAACACGCTCCCCGGGACTGCGGTTCATCATCCCGTTCGTCGACGCCCTGCACCGGGTGTCGCTGCGGGTCGTCACCATGCCGATCCAGTCCCAGGGCATCATCACCCGGGACAACGTGAGCGTGGACGTGTCGGCGGTCGCCTACTTCCGGGTCGTCGACGCCGTGAAGTCGGTCGTCGCCGTGGAGAACGTCAACGCGGCGATCAACCAGATCGCCCAGACCACCCTGCGGAAGGTCGTCGGCCGGCACACGCTCGACGAGACGCTGTCGGAGACGGACCGTATCAACCTGGACATCCGCCAGATCCTCGACGTCACCACCGTCGACTGGGGTGTGCAGGTCACGCTGGTCGAGCTCAAGGACATCCAGCTGCCCGACACCATGAAGCGCGCCATGGCCCGCCAGGCCGAGGCCGAGCGGGAGAAGCGAGCGAAGATCATCAACGCGGAGGGCGAGTCCCTGGCCGCAGCCGCGCTCGGCGACGCCTCGGACACCATGATGGCCCACCCCCTGGCGCTTCAACTGCGCAATCTCCAGAGCCTGGTGGAGATCGGTGTCGACCAGAACACCACCGTCGTCTTCCCGGCCCCCCTCATGAGCACGATCGGCGAGCTCGGCTCCTTCCTCGCCCGGGAAACCGCTGCCGCCGCACCCGCCGCGGCAGCGCCCCCGGCCGGCACCGGCCGCACCGACACGTCCCTCAGCCCGGCAGGCAGCGCGCCCGGTACCGCGGCGTGAAGCCGACCACGGCCCGAGCGATCCGTGGCACCAGGGAGGATTCGTGACCGTCGCCTGTCGCGCGCGTCCTCCGGGCACCGGCTGATGATGGGGGTACGGCCGAACACGCGGAGCTGATCATGACGGGTTGGCGGGTCAGGGACTACACCCAGGACGATCTCGAAGCGGTGATCCGTGTCGACATGCAGAGCGGCACGACCGAGGAGCCGCCGCTCTTCCCACTCTCGGACGCCGTGACGGCCCTCCAGACCCGCCACCCGGCCGTGGTGGCCACGGCCGACGACGTGCTGATCGGCGCCGCGGTGAGCAGGGTGGAGGGCGAACGGGCATGGATCCTGCGCATCTGCATGGCGCCCGGCTGGCGGCAGCGCGGGCTGGGGAGTGCCCTGATCACCGCCCTTGAGCAACGGCTCTTCGCCGCCGGCGTCCGCGCGGTGCACGCCGCCCTGCCCGAGGGCGAGACCGGTGCCACCGCCCTGCGCAACTGCGACTTCGGCGCCCGCCCCGGGCTGGTCTTCTTCGAGAAACGCGGTCCGGTGACCCCGCAGTCGGCCGGCACGCTGTCCTCGCTCGGAGCGGAGCTGCCGCCAGGGGGGCTCTGGCAGAAGGTCGCGGGCATGCAACGGGAGAAGCAGCTCATCGAGCGGCGCCTGGTCCTGCCGCTGGCCCATCCCGAACTGGCCGCCCAGCACGGAGTGGAACCGCCACGGGCGGTGATGCTGTTCGGCCCGCCCGGGACCGGCAAGAGCACGTTCGCGCACGCGATCGCCAGCCGCCTGGGATGGCCCTTCCTCGAACTGTTCCCCGCCCGTCTGGCCGCCGAGTACGGCCTGGCGACCGGGCTGAACCGGCGCTTCGACGAGATCGCCCGGCTCGACCACGTCCTCGTCTTCATCGACGAGGTCGAGGAGGTCGCCGGCGAACGCGGCGGCGCGGACGCGACCGCTGTCGGCGTCGTCAACGAACTGCTCAAGGCGATCGTCCGGTTCCGAAGCCAGGACGGACGGCTGCTCGTCTGCGCCACGAACAACGTGACCACGCTCGACTCCGCGTTCCTGCGGCACGGCCGCTTCGACTACGTGCTGCCGATCGGCCCTCCCGACCACACCGCCAGGACCGCACTGTGGGAGAGCTACCTGGCCCGAGCGGGCGCGCGGGCCGACAGCGCGGTACTCGCATCCGCCAGTGAGGGGTTCACCCCCGCCGACATCGCCCACGCGGCACGTACCGTCTCCCAGGCCCAGTTCGAGCGCACCTTCGACACCGGAACCCGGACCACCCCCACCACCGACGACTACCTGGACACGATCTGCGACACCAAGCCCACGGTCAGCGCTGCCATGGCCCGGGAATTCGCCCAGCAGACGGAGGAGTTCGCCCGCATCTAGCGTCCAGGCCGGGTGGGGAGTCGATCTGCGACGGACGTGTCAGGCCGGCGTAGGTGGCGTGTCGCTGCCCGTTTCGATGAGGATCTGCCTGGCCTCGGTGACGTTTTCGGCCCGTACGGCCCTGGCCATCGCGGCGCGTGCCGCGTCGGGCGACGTGTCCGGAGGAACCAGCAACAGAGAGAAAAGGTCCCCTTCGCCTCGGGTGATGAGGACGGTGTCGTCACCGACCGGGAAGGAGTCGATGTGCACGACCCGGTCGTCGACCATCACCCGGGTCGGCAGTTCGTCCCAGGCGCTGCCGTCCAGACCGACCCGGGTGACAGGCCCGAGATGCTCGGTCAACGCGGAGATCAGCGAGGGAAGCTCGGCACCGATGTCCCGGGACCGCGGCCACCATGCGCCGTCCAGGATTCCCTCGCGTGCGTGGGTGGTCTCCAGTCGCAGCAGGGCCGTTCCGGGATTCACCGACCGGTGCACGGCGTCCGGCAGGAGCCTGGGGAAGTCGGGGGTGTCTGAGCCTGCCATGGTGTCCGCCCGTCCGCAGAGAGCAGTGCGACCGCACGGCGTGCGACCACGATACGACCCTGCTACCTCACGGTACTCCGCACGACGCTCCCGCGAGCGCTTCGCCGCAGGCGCGGTTGCGGAAACAGGCAACGGCTCCGGCGTATACCCGCCGGAGCCGCCCTTCCGGGTCATTGCACGTGAGCGTGCGCCGACCCGCTTTCCAGGTTACGTCAAAGGGACTAATCCGCCATAAGCAATCCTTGCGAGGGTTCACTTCGGTCCGAGAAGCCGACGCGGCGGTTCAGCCACGCCCTTCCTCTTCCGTCTCCATCTGCCGGATCCCCTGGTGCGTCAGCGTGATCATCCCGGGCGTGTTGCCCCTCTCCCAGTCCACGACGACCCAGCCTTCACCTGCCAGGTACATGCAGGCAGCGGCCATGTCCTGCTCAGGGATACCCAGGTCCGTGCGGAGCTTCGCCCCATCGACACCCAGGAGGCGATTGCCCTCGGCGGCCTGGTACAGAGCCTGCATGATCCTCTCGCGGTACGTCTTCCGGTCGCGCAACATCGCCATGACGCGCCTTCCTCTACTGCCCACGGTCGGGCCGAAGCCGATGTCATCCGCGGTCGCCGTCGCGGTGGGGCGCGTCGGAACGGTCGCGTCCACCGACCGACGGTGTCTCCGGGGCCGACGCCCGATCCCCGGCAGAACATCGCTGTAGTGGAAGGCAGCGATCCGTTCGGCGTGCTGGCCGTTGAGCCGGTGGATCAGAACGACTCCGACGGCGATCAGGACGACCAGCACGGCCACGGCGATGACGAGCACGGGATCTCACCTCCGCCGACCGGCGGGCGAAGGCCCCGCCGAGCCGATGGGCCGGGGCAGGGACGACGGGCGACCTGCTCCGCCGTCGGTCTCCCAGGCTTCCTCCCTGTTTCGTGCATCGATCCTGTCTGCCGCTTGCTCCCGGGCCGGGACATCGATGCCGTCGCCGGCCATCAGCTGCGCGGCGGCGTCAGCACCGGTTTCCGGCGGAATCACCAGCACGTCCCGGTGGCCGTCAGCGGAGAAGAGAGTGAGTCTGTGCGGATCCTGCTCCTCGGTGGACCAGTCCACCCGCACGGTGCGCCCGGCGTCGGACACCCAGTGCGGCAGGACGGGCCAGTAGGCCGGGTGCACGGTGACACCCGTGATACGACCCCAGAGATCGCCCAGTGCGGCCGTCAGGGTGGGCAGCTCACGGGTGAGGGCACGGGAGCGAGGCCACCACATGCCGTCCAGCCCGCCCGGCGCGGGTCTCAGGGACAGCCGGGCCGCCGGCGACGGCGTGCGCCTGCTCGATGTCGTACGGTCAATGGTCACGGCCATGGCGCGGACCTGTCCCCGGGCTCGTGGGTGCGGCCCGGTGCTGTCGATCACCGGAAACGGCACCCGCAGCGGAGCCGGTGCGCGAAAAACTCCCGGTGTCTTCACACTACTCCGCTCACCGGCCCGAAAAGCCCGCCATGACCAGGTAGTTTCCTGCCTTCGGGACCTGGTCGCCGGTGCCGATGCCGGTCAGAGCCAGTCCTTGCGCTTGAACGTCAGATACAGCAATGCGGACAGGAGCACGATGACGGCGGCGGAGGTGATGAAGCCCGACTCGTGGCCGAAACCGGGATAGGGGAGGTTCTGGCCGTAGTAGCCGGTGATCGCGGTGGGAACGGCGATGATCGCGGCCCAGCTCGTCACCTTCTTCATGATCAGATTCATGCTGTTGGCCTGGACCGAGAGGTTCGTCTCCATGACCGAGGCCACCAGGTCCCGCAGTGATTCCGTCCACTCGGTCGCACGCAGCACGTGGTCGTAGACGTCCTGGTAGTACGGGACGAGAGGGTCGGTGATCAGGTGCAGGCCGGGGCGCATGAGCCCGTTGACCACCTCGCGCATCGGAAGCACGACGCGGCGCAGCCGGACGAGCGATTTGCGCAGTGCGAAGACCCGGCGCTGCACGGCTTCGATCTCACGGCGCCCGGCCGCGAAGAGCAGGCCCTCCAGCTCCTCGATGCTGTCGTCCAGTTGCTGGACGGCGGCGAAGTGTCCGTCCACGAGATGGTCGAGCAGGCCGTGCAGCAGGAATCCGACGCCGTGGCCGGCCAGATCCGGGCTCTCGTCCCAGCGGGCGACGACGTCCTCGATGTCGAGGCCGTCGTCCTTGCGGACGGTGATCATGGCCTGGCCGGTGAGGAATACGGCGATCTCGCTGTACGTCAGCTGCGCACCGTCCGGGCTGACGGCCACGGCATAGGCGCTGAGGAACTCGTGGGTGCGATAGCGGTCGAGTTTCGGCCGCTGTCCACGCTGGGCGGCATCCTCCAGAGCCAGTTCGTGGATGCCGAACTCCTGACCGAGCATGGTGAGTTCAGCGGCTCCGGGCCGGTGCAGGTCCAGCCACAGGACCGACCCCGGATCAGCGAGATGCGCAGGGACGTCACTGACGGGGAAGTCCTCCAGGACCAGAGTGCCGTCGTGATACAGCCGGGTACGCGTCACCATGGCCCGAGGCTAGTGTCTTATACCCCTTTCATGCCGCTTCGCCCCGATTGCCAGCGCGGCAGGTTCATCGACAGCGGCCACCCTCCGGGGAGGATCTCACGACGTCAAAGCCCGGCGACATCCGCAGGCTCCGACCGACGAGCACCAGGGTGCCGGTCCGAAGGCAGGAATGCGGGTACCCGGCTACGGCATCGCATCCGGCGTACACCGCCCGACCGGATGCGGCCCGTCAACCGGGAAGGACACGCATGACCGCGCACACCCCTCCCCGTCGCCCGCCTCCCCCGTTATGTTTTCCGCGGTCCTGTAAGAGGACCGCTGGCCTCCGGGCCCGGCATGACTGTTCCCCCCTGTCGAACGGATGACCCGGGGGGTG
>NZ_JBEOYR010000047.1:0-36690 GCF_040297165.1 Streptomyces sp. NPDC001851
GCCTGCACGCGGCGGCGACGCGTTCCCTGGCGCAGGGGTCGATGATCGTGTTCAGCTGAGCGCGTGTGAGGTCACCCACTTGGTCTTGCCGTGGGCGGCCGTCTACGGCCGGGCCCACTTCACCATTCGTCACCAGCACGGCCCTTTCACGCTGCGTGCTGAGGGCCTGCGGCTACCAGCGGTACCAGCGGCCCTTGCGGCCTGCACCGTCCGCGGACCGGACGACGAAGCCGAGCAACCACACGATCAGCACGATCACCGCGATCCACCACAGCGCCTTCAGTGCGAAACCGGCACCGAAGAGGATCAGGGCCAGCAGAAGAACCAGAAGCAGGGGAACCATCGTTATCAACCTCCTGGCCACCGGATGCCCTCACTTCCGTCCTATAAGCACACAAAATCTGAAATATTTTCCCCGCGTAAGGACATGCGCACGCCGTCAACGCCTTCCCCCACGCACCCGACTCACGCACAACAGCCCCCTGCCGCCGGTCGCTCAAGGTTCTTGACCAAAGGGTCTGTCGGCGCGATGACGGGTCACACGCACAGCCGTACCTGAAACGGCAGTGAGGAAGGTGAGCAGCATGTCCGTTGACGAGAAGGCCCGGGCCAAGGCCGAACGGGCAGGGGGCAAGTTCAGCCCACGCTGCCGGACCCGGCCACACCACCACCTCCAGCTACCGCCCAGCGCGTCCTTCACCTGCGCCTCCAGCTCGCACACCTCCGGGATCTCACCTCCTACGACCGGCTCGTCCAGCTCCCGCTGCGCGAGAGCATGACCCGCAAACATGAGCAAAACCATCAAGGTGCTGTTTTCGGGAGGTGGTGCCTCACGTGAACCGACATGTAAGCGACGTTTAGGGAGATTGCGCCCACGCCTCCGAACGGAGACACGTAATGACTTCCTCAACTCTCGCTGAAGCCGGGCTCCCGCACTTGTTAGGCAAGCCTTGCCTGTCTTACGTTCTGTGCGCTTCCTTTGCACGTCAGACCGGAGTCCCCATGTCCAGCGGCAACATTGCCCTGCTCGGAGCCATCGCAGGCTTCACCATCTACCTCGGCCTCCCCCTCGGCCGCCTCCGCACACCCACGCCACGGCTCAAAGCCGGCCTGAACGCCATCGCGATCGGCATCCTGGTCTTCCTCGTCTGGGACGTGCTGACCCACGCCTGGGAGCCCATCGACGAGGCGCTCGGCAAGCACAACTGGGGCACAGTGGCATCCGGAGGCGCCACCCTGGTCGCGGGCCTGACCATCGGACTCGCCGCGCTGGTCCACTACGACGGCTGGATCGCCCGCCGCCGCGAGGCCGCCGCGAGGCCCGCGGGCCCCGGTGCCGCGGCCTCCACCGAGCTGGCGCCCAAGACCCGCAGCCAGGCGGGCTCGCTCGCGCTGATGATCGCCACCGGTATCGGGCTGCACAACTTCGCCGAGGGCCTCGCCATCGGCAACTCCGCTGCCGCGGGCGAGCTCTCCCTCGCCGTGCTGCTGATCATGGGGTTCGGCCTGCACAACGCCACCGAGGGTTTCGGCATCGTCGCCCCCTTGGCCGCTGAGGGTGAACGCCCGTCCTGGAGCACCCTGCTGTGGCTCGGCCTGATCGGCGGCGGCCCCACCTTCCTCGGCACGCTCGTCGGCCAGCATCTGGTCAACGACACGCTGTCGATCGCCTTCCTCGGCCTCGCCGCCGGCTCGATCCTCTACGTCGTCATCGAGTTGCTGGCCGTCGCCCGCAAGACCGGCCTCAAGACGCTCACCACCTGGTGCATCCTGATCGGCCTCCTGCTCGGCTTCGCCACCGACGCCATCGTCACGGCCGCCGGCGCCTGAGCCGGGGTCGTACGACCAGGACACACGACAGCCCACGGTGCCTGGGCTCATGCCTCTGTACGTCGTCAAGCCCCGACTCCGGCACCAACGGCAAGAGCCCCGGTCCCAACGCCATTGGCGTCGGCGTCAACGGGCGTGTCCGCACGGGCTGCGTGCGCGGCTGAGTGGGCGGCCTTTCTTCATTCGGTTGGCGGCCTGGTCCTTCTTCTCCCCGATGACTGCCTGGATGGTGCGTTTCCGCAGGTAGGAGCGGTTAACGCGGGACGAGTAGGCCTTGTCCGCGGCGACAGCATCGGGCCGGGTTCGAGCGGCCGACAGGCAGACGGACCCGTATCTTCCGCAGCACGGGGACGAACTGCGGGCTGTCGGCGGCCTGTCCTGCCATCAGATACGCCGTCGCTCTTACTGCTCGGGGTCGTCTCAGCCGTCCTGCCCGTTCTGATCTGGCGGGCCGCCCCTTTTTGCCGGGCCCGCTCCTGTGCGGCGGCGGCTTCCTCAGGGGCGTCCATGACGTCCCTGCCGAAGTGCATCCCGGCCGCGTCGCGGTGGGCGCGGGGCCCTATCCGCATGGCGGCAGACCGGACGATTCCACCGCGGACCCGGTGGCGGGATCCGTCGCCCAGCAGGTCTGGTGCTCCCGTGCTTCCTACGGGCGCGGGCAGCCAGGTGGCTTTTCTGGACGGCGAGTCGGGCGTATTCGGCCGCTGGAGGTAGCCACGTGCGTAGCCGATCCGGGTGGACGCGCGGACGTCGACGGCGGGGAAATGCGGTGGGCAGTTCGCGGGCGAAGGCGTTCGAGGCGCCAGCCATGGCGAGTGCGCCCGCCGATCGCACGATCCTCGCCTGCTCGGCGGCGGGCTGGTCGAGCCGGGGGGAGCTGCCGAGCGGTGCCTTGTGTGTGGGGGGATCACCGCCGAACAAGCCCACCGGCTCGGCAATAGGGCGGGAGAGGAAGCCCATGCGTCGATCCGGGACCGGGCCTCGCACCTGACAGCTGACGGCACATCATATGCGTGGGTACGACCGTCATACTCCCGTGACGGTGAGATCGGCGCGCGCCCGGACATCCGTCGTGGCGAGATAGTGTTCCTCGACCGCACGCCAACACACGATCCATGCCTCACGCGCCGGCCCACGCCCACGGGCGAGTAGGCGGCGCAGGCACTCCTGGCTTGGAGTGTCGACGAAGACGGTCAGGTGGTAGAAAGCAGCCAGTTCCGGCCGCGCCGTCAGGGTGCCCTCAACGATGACCACCTGCGCGGGCGGCACGGTGCGAGGGGCGCCGTAGCACAGGCTGTTCGTCGCCGGGTCGTACGGCGCATAGTGCGCCGGCCGGCCCTCGCTGAGCGGGACGAGTGCCTGATCGCGTAGCCGGCGCCAGGCGAAGAGCTGGCCGTAGCCATCCTGCGGCCGCATGGCCAGCCGCTCCGCCGGAGACAGGGGGCGGAAGAAGTCGTCACCGTGCACCACCGCCACGTCGTGGACACCTTCCAGGCTCGCGGCCACGGCTGCCGCCAGCGTGGATTTTCCCGCGCCGGCCCTTCCGTCCAAGGAGACCACCGTGCGGCCTGCATCAGCCCGCCCCACAACCGCGGTAACGATCTGCCCTACTGAAACGTTCGACACCTCCATGCCGCAACCCCACCACCCCAACACAGTCACCATTGATCCAGCCGCGCCGACCGTACCGTCCCTCGGACGCCGTGATCACCGACATCGTGGGGCACCTGCCGTAAGGGCGCCCCGTCAACGGCCTGGGACTGGTGAGCTCGCATGTTCAGGTGTCGCGTATCCGCTGACGGGAGCCGACCGCATTCACGGTGAGTGATTGATGTGAGCGTTGTCCCGTAATTGATCACGGTCGTGCTTGCTGACCTGCCTGCTCTCGGCTCAGCCGGTGAGGGATGATCAGGCCAGTGCCCCGGTAGCCTCCGTCCGCGGTCACGGTGGTCGGGCCGATGATGTCCTTCGCTCCGGACAGTTCCCAGGCCTTGCAGTCGTTGCGGCTCCCCGAGACCAGCCGGCCGACGGCGACGACCAGGTGGGTGTCGGCGTCGATGACGACCTGGTGGTTGGTGGAGTACCTGTAGTTCTTCGACTGCTCGGCGCTCGTGTGGTCACGGGTGGGGACCAGGGTGCCGTCGACGATCAGCACGGTGTCGCTCCGGAACCTCTTGCGAGGCCGCAGGCCGAGCTAATGGCCCGAGGTGGGCGATGATCCGGTCCGCGGCGGACTTGGACACCCCGAACAGCGGGGCCGGCTGCCGCAAAGTGAAGTTCGTCCGCCCGTACGCGGCCACCAGCAGGACTCTGTCCTCCAGCGGCAGGCCCCAGGGACGACCTTTGCGCACCGGGTCGGTGCCTGCCCGCCGCAGTGCGGTCACGAGCTTCGTGAATCGTCGAGGGCTCAGACCGGTGAACGGGGCTGTCCAGGAGGGTTCCGACGCCGTGATCCCACCAGCCGCGGCGAGCTCGTCTCACCTTGATGACGCTCCAGGGCTCGCAGCCTCTGGCGGGAGATATCTCGATCGCCCGGACGGGTTCCGCGTGAGATCCTCCGCCCATGGCTACGGAGACCGAGGTGGGAGAGCTGTTGCACCAGCGCGGCTGGCGGACGGCATTCACGGTCGCTGAAACGGTGAGCGCGTGGGCCGCCCTGGTGAGCGTCATCGAGCGCGGTTACGGCGACGACATCCACGAGTACACCAACGACCTCTACTGCCGAAACTGGCTGCACGAGGCATGGCTCCTGCTGGACGAACACATCGTCCAGCTCTGGACCCCAGGTATCAAAGCTCTGGATGACCGCTACACGGCCGCGACCATCGACGACGACGGCCAAGCACTCGACCAGTTCCACAAGCTGCCCGGCCCCGACCTGTGGTGGTGGCGGCGACACCCCCGCATCCTCACCGGAGACCTCGGGCGTTCGCTCCGCTCGGCCGGTGCCATCGGCATCGACGCCGACACAGCATGACCCTCAGCCTCGTGGGTTTCGGGACAGCTCTTACGAGTTGGTGCGTGATAGCGGGTGAGGTGTGTTTGCCTTGCTCACGGCCGTCTTCAGGTGTTGGCCGTGCGGTCGGAGACGAGGCCGGCGATGGCACGGTAGGTGTCGGGCAGGCGGTCGCGGCGATGGGTCCAGCGGGTCAGTTGCTTCCAGCGTTTGTGGTCGGCGAGGGCGTGCTCGACGGTGATGCGGTCGGATGAGTGGCCGTGGCGGGCGCGTTCCCACTGTTCGACTCTGTCGGGCAGTGCTCCCGGCCGGGGTTTTCTCGGCGGTGTGATTGCTCGCCCGCGGTGGTCACGGCTCAGGCCCAGGTAACCGTCGTCCAGGAGGACCTCGACGTCGGGGAAGTGCCGGAAGCAGACGGCGATGCCCGCGTTGCGGGCGGCCGTAGCGTCGTGCATACGCCCAGGTCGCAGGGCGTCGGTCCATAACGTGCGGCCTTGATCGTCGGCGATGACAGTGGCCTTCATGGTGTTCTGTTTCTTCTTGCCCGAGACGAACGCGCGTCGGCCGCCGCGACCGGCCGGTGGCCGACGGACCTGGATTTCGGTGGCGTCCAAACGCAGCTCGACGCCTTCGGCCTGGGCATAGGCAAAGACATCCGTCAGCGTCCGAAGACGCAGGCCGGGACGGTCGGGAACCGCGCACCCCCGCTCCGCCAGGAGCGTGCGCACCTCTCCGATCGCCCGGGTGATGGTGGACCGGTCGACGCCGAACAGCAGCCCCGGCACCGAGTGCGGCAGGTCGTGGCGCAGATGGATAAGGGTGGCCACCAGCCGGTCGACGAACACCAGCTGATGGCGGGCGCCGGCACCTTCGGCTCGCTTGCGGGCCCCGCCTCGCGCAGTATGGCGACGACCCTCGACCCCGGCCTGCCACGGCTCAGCCAACTCATCGACCAAGCAGGCAAGATGATGCCGAGAGAGCCCCGTGAACAGCCGATGCGCCAGCACCGCCCGATTGACCATGATCGCCACAGCGGGATCATGCCACCCACCTGGCACGACACCTCACCCGCTATCACGCACCAACTCGTTAGAACTCCTAACGAAATGATCTCCGAGGTGGTTGGATCACTCCGGGACTGTTGATCCGGAGGTGTGCAGGGGTGCGGCCGA
Organism: Streptomyces sp. NPDC001851; assembly: GCF_040297165.1. Lineage (NCBI taxonomy): Bacteria > Bacillati > Actinomycetota > Actinomycetes > Kitasatosporales > Streptomycetaceae > Streptomyces > Streptomyces sp. NPDC001851. The sequence goes on from NZ_JBEOYR010000047.1 coordinate 5,959, forward strand.
AACCGTGGGAAGTCGACGACGATCTGTGAGCTGTGGTCGAGCCGCTGTTACCCAGGGTGGAACGTCGGGCCCGGCAACCTGGACGCAAGCGGCATCCGGACCGCCTGGTGTCCCAGGGCATCCTGTTCGTGCTGCACACCGGGATCACCTGGGAACATCTGCCGCAGGAACTCGGCTTCGGCTCAGGCATGACCTGGTGGCGCCGACTGGCGGAGTGGATCGAGGCTGGAGTGTGGCTCCAGCTGCACGAGGTCCTCCTGGCCGAACTCCGCGGCGCGAACGCTCTGGAATTCTCCCGGGCGGCGGTCGACGGCTCCCACATCCGCGCGTTAAAGGGGGACCCAAGACCGGACGAAGCCCCGTTGACCGGGGCGGAGCGTGCAGCAAACACACCTGATCACCGACGCCACCGGCATCCCACTCGCCGTGACCCTGACCGGCGGCAAACGCAACGACGTCACTCAGCTCATCCCACTGCTGCAGGCCGTGCCGCCGGTGCGGGGCAAACGCGGCCGACCCCGGCGTCGCCCGGACGTGGTGCTGGGTGACCGCGGCTACGACCACGACAAGTACCGCCGACTCGTCCGGGACCTCGGGGTGAAGCCAGTGATCGCCCGCCGCGGCACTGAACACGGCTCCGGTCTGGGCACTCAGCGCCGGGTCGTGGAACGAGCCTTCGCCCACCTGCACTGGTTCCGCCGTCTACGCATCCACTGGGAGATACGCGACGACATCCACGAAGCCTTCCTCAGACTCGCGTGCGCATTGATCTGCTGGAGGCGGCTCAGGTCCTCGCGTGGACAGTCCTAGAAGGGGGGCCAGCAGGAACCGGAGGGAGGCGTGGGGTTAACACGATTCCCGAAACGCATTTCCAACGGCCAGCGCTGGTCAATGACAGCCGCGGCCTCCTTGCAGGCGCCACACGCGTTGCTCCGATCCGGAACCCACCAGTACGGAGAAACCGAGAGGCCCTCGTGTTCTATGCCGCACAGGGTCGCGCCGGAACCTGTGTAGGCGTAGGCCGTGTCGTAGGCATGAGCCAGGTTCTCAGGGAGGTTCGATGATTCTGCCCGCTCCCAGCGCTCGTACATGGGCTGATACTGCGGCCGTGAAACCTCATGGGGATCACGTCCCAGCTCGGTCCACGCATAGCACCAGGAGCAGAACCACCGTTCCTTCACCGGCAAGTCCCACGCCGCTCGCGGTTTCGCTACCGGTGCCTGCCGCATCTCGTGTCCACACACATCACACGTCACAGCTGGATCCTGCCATGGCAAATCCCCATCTACCGCTGGCAGCAGGCCCCTCGGCCGAACCGCATTCCGGCAGGGGTTCTTAGACGGCGCACCTTCGGCTCCGCGGGGTGGGCAGGTCCCGGTATGGACACCTGCGACAGTCAACAGATTGTGCAGTCACCCCGGTTACGGCCCGGGGATCGAGTGCGGATTGTCTCTGCAGCCAGTCCACCCAGCCGCGAGGGAGTCGCCCGTGGCGTCGAACTACTGACGTCATGGGGGCTACGGGTCGAGTTGGGCAAGCACGCTTCGACCAATGGGGGTGCATGGCCGGCCGGGATGAGGATCGCGTCTTCGACCTGAACTCCGCGTTCGGTGACCCGGGAGTCCGTGCGGTGATTGCCACCCAGGGCGGCAAAGGCGCCTACCGCATCGTCGACGACCTGGACATCGACGCCCTGCGGCGCGGCCCAATACCCTTGGTCGGCTTCAGCGAATCACCCACCTCCACCTTGCCCTGATGCGGATGCGTGAAATTGGCTCTGGCCGTAGTTCCGTGAATCCGCAGGTCAGCGGCGGGAACGCGGGATCGTTTCGGCAGTGTGTTTCCTGCCGTGGCGAGCAAGACGGTCGAGGATGTGTTGTTTCCCGGGATCCCTGTGCGAGTTGAGTGTGTCAGCGACTCCTCCGGCACCCTGGTGGTGGAGGCAGTGTCCACCGGTCGGCCGGGCCGCTGTCCGGGCTGCCAGAAGCAGGCGAGACGCGTGCACAGTTCGGGTCAACGCAGCCTGGATGAGCGGCCGTTGGGATCGCGGCGGGTCGTTGTCCGACTCCGGGTGCGCCGGTACTTCTGCGACCGGAAGAGGTGTTCCCGCAGGACGTTCGTCGAGCAGGTGCCGGGCCTGTCCGAGCGGCACCGCCGGTCGAGTACCGGGCTGACGGGCTGGCTGCGGTCGATCGCGATTGAACTCGGCGGCCGTCCGGCCGCACGGCTGTGCCGGCGTCTGCGGATGGGCGCAGGCCGGACCCAGCTGCTCAGGCTGCTGAAGGCGCCGGCGGTGCCGGACCGCGCCCCGCGGGTGCTGGGGGTGGACGAGTTCGCCTTCCGCAAGGGCTGCACCTACGGCACCGTGCTGGTCGACGTCGAGGCTGGCCGGGTTGTGGACGTACTGCCCGACCGCACCTCCGAGACGTTCGCGGCCAGGCTCAAGGACCATCCCGGTGCGGAGATCATCTGCCGTGACCGGGCCACTGCCTACACGAAGGCGGTCAAGGAAGCCGCTCCCGACGCCCTCGAAGTCGCAGACAGGTGGCATTTGCTGCAGAACCTGTCTGCCGCGGTGGAGAAGACCTGCCACCAGCACCGCAACTGCCTGCGCAAACACGCCGATCAGGAGATGGAGCCGAGCGTGCCGGAACCGGTCCCGACGGAACTGCCGGTGCCGGATCTGCCCCGCACCCAGATCATCGAACGGACCCGTCACCGCTACGAGGACATCCACCGCCTGGTGGAGAAGGGCTGGACGATCAGCGCCATCGCCCGACGCCTGAACCTCGACCGCAAGACTGTACGCCGTTTCCGCGATACCGACCTCGACGAACTCCTGGCCTCCGCCCGTGATCGCCGTCCTAACGGCGTCCTGGAACCGTTCAAGGCGTACCTCAATGCCCGCTTCAGCGAGACCCAAGGCCAGGTCAGCGGCGCCCGCCTGTTCCAAGAGATCCACGAACGCGGCTACAGTGGCAGCCGCCAGGTGGTCCGCGCACACCTCGCCGCTCTGCGCGCGGGCACCGCCGAACCGGTCCGCGCCGAGATACCGAGCCCCCGCAAGATCTCCTCATGGATCATGCGGCCCCGCGAGACCCTCACCGAGAGCCAGGACAAGCGGCTGCTGGAGGTCCGGCTCGCCTGCCCGGACATCACCCGGGCCTGCGACCTCGCCCGCACGTTCGCTGATCTCGTCCGTCACCGGCGCGGATACCTTCTTCTGGAGTGGATCCGCCAGGCCGAACAGGACGCCCCCAAGCCAATGCAAGGCTTCGTCGGCTTCCTCCGCCAGGACCTCGACGCCGTCACCGCCGGGCTCACCCTCCCGTGGAGTTCCGGAGTCGTCGAAGGCCACGTAGATAGGGTCAAAATACTCAAGCGAGCCATGTACTGCCGGGCCTCGTTCGAACTCCTCCGGACCCGCATCCTCACCCGTTCGTGATCATTCAGAGTCGCTCTCAGCCCCATGATTCTCATCAGGTTGGAGGCTGCACAGGCGGCGGCTGGCGAGTCGAGAGCCACCGAATCACTACGCCGTAGGGGTCGTTGATCAGTAGGCTGACACACCGACTATCAGATCGTGTTGCCACGACAAGGGCGGGGGCTCCGTGTCGGATGCAGTGCTGAATGTCGTGATCGGGCTGATCACGAGCGTGGTCAGCGGCGGGTCCGTCTGGGCCTGGAAGCGTGTGAGCACTGCTCGCATCCTGCACCAAAAGCAGGCACTCCTTGGCCTGCGGCCCGGTGTACCGTGCGTCATCATCCTGAACAGCCACTGGCAGATGCCCACCGTTACCGAGCATGGTGACGTCTACGCGATCATCGAACTTGCGATGCTCGCCGAGGAGTCAGGGTGTGCGTTCTCTCTCGTTGCTGCAGAAGCGCCGGAGCTGAATGGGGATCGCACCGAACTGAGCATCGGTGGCCTGGGGTCGAACCGACGCAACGTCGAGTACTTGGCGAGGCACCTGCCCGGTGTGAAGGTCAATCAACGTGGTGACTTCACCGTCGGTGGTGAGCGCTTCCTCCACAAGTATGGTCGAACGGACCATGCGCTGGTCGCGAAGTTCACCCCTCCCCAGTCCGCACAGCCGGTCCTCATGATCATGGGGCAGTCGGCGATCGCCAACCGTGCGGCGGTGCACCTGCTCAAGCACGACTTCAAGCGGCTCGCCAGGGAGATCGAGTCCCTCGATCGATTCTGTCTCATGCTGCGCGTTGACGCCGCGGATACCTACGGGTATCAGGCCGTCGAAGTCGCTACCGACCTGTCGGCTGTCGCGTTCTAGCGCAGCCGCGCCCCTGCGGAGGCCGGCCGGGTTCGGACAGCAAACGCGCTCACAGGGCTGGCCTCGCCTTTCACGGACTTGCGGCCAGAGCCGTGAAATTCCCCAGGCACGATCAATCTCCCCACTTGGTTGACGTGGCAACGAAGTCCTGGAGTCGCCCACCTCCGGAGGGTCCCAGGCCGGCCCGGGCGGTCCAGGGGCGCACCATCGAGACCTGCTCGCCCACCCGTCACTGTTGCGCTCGCGGACGCGCCATCGCCGGACAACTGCACGGTGCAGCGAGTTCTCCGAACTAACAATTTTTGGTCCCAGACCCTGGCCGAGGATCACTCCTCCCCGTACGTGACCCATGTCACATGCGGTTCCTGTCAGCAATCGGGAGGCTGTCCCGCTCAAGTCGCCGGGAGCAAGTCAACCGACAGGAGCGAGACATGAAGCACCGCATCGTCGTCCTCGGCGCCGGCTATGCCGGGTCCTACGTGGCTGGGACCCTTGCCCGCCGGTTGTCCCCGGCGGACACCGAGATCACCGTGATCAACGCCGAGCCGGACTTCGTCCAGCGGCTGCGGCTGCACCAGCTCGCGGCCGGCCGGGAGATCGATGCTCCCCAGCTCGCCGACGTCTTTGCGGGCACGGGGGTTCGGCTGCGCCTGGCCCGTGTCACCGCCGTCGACCCCGAGCGCCAGGTCGTCGCCGTGGCCGACGCCGACGGCGGAGGCGAGTTGGGCTACGACACGCTTGTCTACGCGCTCGGCAGCTACGGTGCCGACCACGGTATCCCCGGCGCGGCTGAGCACGGTTTCGACGTCGCCAGCCGGCCCTCGGCGTTGCGCCTGCGCGAGCGCCTGGACAGCCTGTGCAGGCAGGGAGAAAGCGGGCGTGTGCTGGTCGTCGGCGACGGGTTGACCGGCATCGAGACCGCCACTGAGATCGCCGAAACGCGGCCCGGCCTGTCGGTGGCGTTGGTTGCCCGCGGCGAGCTGGGCGCCTCCCTCTCCGTCGGAGCCCGCAGCCACCTACGTCAGGCTTGCGATCGGCTGGGCATCACCGTCCTGGAGCACACCGAGGTCGAAGCTGTCGAGACGGCGCGGGTGTTGTGTGCCGACGGCACCGCCCTGGCGTCCGACGCAACCGTGTGGACGGCCGGGTTCGCGGTCAGCCCCATCGCCGCCGCCGGCGGGCTGGAGGTCACCGAGAACGGTCGGATCGTCGTCGATCGCACCATGCGGTCCCTCTCGCACCCGAACGTCTACGCCGTCGGCGACAGCGCCTACGCCATCGGCGACAACGGCCGCCCGCTGCCGATGTCCTGTGCTTCGGCCGGCTACACCGGCATGCAGGCCACGGCCGCGATCGTGGGACGCCTGACCGGCCGCAAGATCCCGAACGCCAAGCTGGAGTACCTGGGCAACCACATCAGCCTCGGGCGGCGGGACGGAATCTTGCAGATGGTCGACGGCGAAGGGCGGGCAAAGCCAAAGTACGTGGGCGGCTGGAAGGCCGCGCGGATCAAGGCGGCCATCCTCAAGGTGTCGCTGTGGACCACCTCGCACCCGACCTTCGGCCTGCCCAAGCGCAAGCACCGCCTGGCCGCTGCGCCGCACGCGTCCGCCGACAAGGCGCCTCGCGTAGCCGCCTAGGGTGATCCGAGTGGACAACACCGTGACCGATCGCTTCGGCACCAGCCGGTTCGAGGCCAGCCGGAACCGGCTGGCCTCGCTGGCGTACCGGCTGCTGGGCTCCGCCGTCGATGCCGAGGACGCCGTGCAGGACGCGTTCCTGCACTGGCAAGCCGCCGACCGGCAGCGGATCAAAGTGCCGGAAGCATGGCTGACCAAGGTCGTCACCAACCTCTGCCTGGACCGGCTCCGCTCGGCGCAGGCGCGCCGCGAACGCACCGCGGGTGCCTGGCTGCCCGAACCGCTCCTCGACAGCGACCCGATGCTCGGCCCGGCCGACACCTTCGAGCAACGTGAATCGGTCTCCCTCGCCGTACTGACGCTCATGGAACGCCTGTCACCCATCGAGCGGGCCGTCTACGTCCTGCGCGAAGCGTTCGCCCACAGTCACGCCGAGATCGGCGAGATCCTCGACCTCACCGAGTCCGCAAGCCAGCAGCACCTCCACCGGGCCCGACGCCGCATCACCGGTGCGCGCCGCGGCGGCGAAGAGGAAGTCGATCCGGCATCCGCCCGCAGGATCGTCGAGGAGTTCCTCGCCGCCGCCTCCTCGGGCCGCACCGAACGGCTGGTCGCGCTGCTCACCGACGACGCCACCGCGATCTCCGACGGCGCCGGCCTGACCGAGAAGCTGCTGCAGTTCGACACCGCGCAGCGCATCGCCGCCGTCGTACGGGCCGGCTTCAAACCCACCCCCGCGAAACGGCGACTCGCCGGCGGCACGCCTGCCGTCCACTACGCGCTCGTCAACGGCGCCCCCGCCATCCTCTTCGTGATCGGCGACCAGGTCATCGGCGCCGTGACGTTCGACATCGCAGGAGGCAAGATCGCAACGGTGCGCGCCATCGCAGCTCCCGCCCGCCTCGTCCGCCTCACCGAAGACTGGAGGCAGCACGAACCGGACACGCCGCTCATCGCCCAGTGGTGAGCCCCTCGCCGACCGCCGTCCGGCGCAGCGCCCGCGTTCACGGCCAGAAGCTCGTTGAACGGCTGCTACCTCGCCCTGGCGGGTGGGGAGACCAACTCAGCAGGTCCGTCCAACCCGTGAGCACGGGGTGGGGGTTTTCAAAAATCGCCATCAGCCCTGTGGGCGCGCTACGGCCTGGCCTCGCTGCATGGCCCGTTCGCCAACTGGAGCGACGAATGGTCCGGGCCGGCGTCAGCCGAAGCCCTTCACAGCGCGGTGATGACCACCGACCCTGTGATCATCCACCGGGACACCAGGGAAGCCGGCACGTCGGTCACCGTCGAGGGCACCGCGACCGTTGTCTTGGTCGGCGGCAACCTTGACCGATCCGCACCGAGGCCGGAGCCGGTCTGCCGAGCCTTGAGGGGGCGATCCTCTTTCTCCGAACACCAGAGAGGCACAGGGCTGGGAGAGGTCGACCGCGCGCTGACCCAGCTGACCCGCACTGGGGCCCTGGAGGGGCGGTGCAGTGTCGCACTTGGTCAGTTCCTCGGCTTCGACCAGGATGCCGATGATCCAGCCCTGAGGGGACGGGGCATCGCCGACGTACTGCGCGACCGGCTGACGCCTGGGTGTTCCTGTTCTCGGCGGACTCCCTGCCGGACACGGCCTCCACCCTCCGACCATCCCGCTTGGCACTCAGGCCACGATCGACGCCGTCGAAGAAACCTGGACGGTTCAGGCAGCCGTCGCGTGACCGACGACCGCCTTACCCAGCGTGCAAGGCGCCCCCGCAGCGGTGATTGATCGTCCAGTCAATCACCGTGTGTGGCCGCCTGGGGCGTAAGGGACCGACCACAGCGGCACGCCCACCGCCAGGCCCCGCGTGATCCAGCGCCGCCGGTGGCGCCCACGCGGGCGCCGCACGCCACTGGCCGCGTGGGCGCGCCGACTACGGCCTCCCGCCGTGGGAAGTCCGTCTCGTTCATAGGGCTACTCCGTGCCTCGCACCTGCCGCGCGCCTGTTCAGGCCGGCGCTGCGTGGCGCAGGCGGCAGGCGGCAGGCGGCAGGCGGCAGGCGGCAGGCGGCAGGCGGCAGGCGGTATGAGGATCGGACGGCACGACATTGTGATCGCCTTCTTGGTCGCCCGTCAGTTGCCGCCGTTCCGCGAAAGGTTGCCGCCAAGCGGCCGCAGGCTTCGCAGCGAGGCCGGACGGTGCCGCCCGGACAGCACGTCTTCGCCGGCCAGTACAGCCACGCCACCGGCGGACGGGACGGCAAGGACGACACCCACTCTGCCGACGCCGGGACCGCCGCAGGCGCCCTCGCGGCCGCAGGCCCTCGCGAGGTGCCCCAGCCGCAGGCTTCACGGCCTTGGGGCCGGCCGGGCACGAGGGTGGAGGCGCGCACCGCGTCCCCGTGCGCTCGCCTTCGTCGTGTCGCTGGTCAGGGCTCCCCGGGGCTGACCTTCAGCACCGGCATCGCCGGGATCGGGGTGCCTTCGGGGAGGTGCACGGTCAGTGCCTGCGGGCCGCGCTCGAAATCCAGCGGATCGGGGTGGCCCAGCAGATGCACGGCGCCGATCCGCTGGTTGTGGAGCGTCAGGTCCTGGCCCAGAGAACGCACGTGGATCCGGCCGTCCCGGGCGCCGCCGAGCGCCGTGACGTACAGGTGCTCGGCCCGCGTCGTGAACCGCAGGTCGGCGGGGCCGTAGCCGGGCTGGTCGTTCTCGGTGAACTGCCCTTCCTTGACCCGCGACGGCCCTTCGCCGTAGACGACCCACGGCCGGCTGGCGTAGATCGCCTCACCGTTGACCGCGAGCCACGCGCCGATCTCCCGCAGCAGCTCGACCTCCGGCTCCGGAATGCTGCCGTCCGCCTTCGGGCCGACGTTGAGCAGCAAGCACCCGTTCTTGCTGACCACGTCCACGAGGAAGGCGAGCAGATCGGTGCCGCTCTTGTAGTCGTGCCCTTCGACATGGCCCCAGGAAGTGCGCGAGACCCCGGTGTCGGCCTGCCACGGATCAGGGCGCAGGTTCGCACTCGCGCCGCGCTCGACGTCGTAGACCGCGGTGCCCGGGGCGAACGCGTCGTGCTTGTACGCCAGCACGGGGCCGCGCCGCCACGAGGCGGCCCTGTTGTAGTAGTAGGCGGCGAGCTTGGGCAGGTAGGGCTTGAATGCGGGCTGGTGGATCCACCAGTCGAAGTACAGCAGCTGCGGCTGGTAGCGCTCGACCAGTTCAGCGGTGCGCGCGAGCCAGTCCTCAAGGTACTGCGGGCTCGGCGGCAGCTCCTGAGGCTGGGCCGGGCCGTAGAGGTCGGCGTGGCGGCCGGCACGCACATCGGAGTCGAACCCCATCCCGCCGTTGAGGAACCACCAGTGCTCGGCACGGTGCGTCGACAGGCCGAACACCATCGACTGCGCCCGCACCGCGGCCGCCAGTTCCCCGACGACGTCCCGCTGCGGGCCCATGGCGGCGGCGTTCCACGGGTTGAGAGCGCTGTCGTACATGGCGAATCCGTCGTGGTGCTCGGCCACCGGCACGACGTACTGGGCTCCCGCCTCGCGGAACAGGGCGGCCCAGGCGTCCGGATCGAAGTTCTCCCCGGTGAGCTCGGGGATCAGGTCCTTGTAGCCGACCTTGTCCTGCGGGCCGTAGACCTCCCGGTGGTGCTCGTACTCCGGGGAACCCGGTATGTACATGTTGCGCGGGTACCATTCGTTCCCGAACGCCGGGACACAGTAGGGACCCCAGTGGATGAAGATCCCGAACTTCGCATCCCGATACCAGTCAGGAACCTGATACCTGGCCAGGGATTCCCAGCTCGCTCCGAACGGGCCCTCCCTCAAGGTCTGGTCGACGGTGTTCAGAACGTCGGTCACAGTCGTCACCGAGGTCCTCCGGAAACGTAGTCGAACCATTCGAAACGAACCGTTCCGGCCGTCGCGTACATGCCGATCACCCGGCCGGTGAAGCCGCCCGCCACTTCGGTGGACAGGTATCGGCCGTCGAGGGTGGCCAGGTCCGTGGCAGCGCCGCCGGGCTCGGCCACACCGAACGACACGGTGTCCGGTCCGCCGCGCGCGTCCCGCGGCTGCTGCTCGGCGATGCGGACGGTGAGCTCGACCGGGCCGGCCGGCACCGGCCGGGACGCCACGACTGTGCGCAGCGGGCCGATGCGAGCCACCACCCGCACCTCGGCGTCAGCGACTTCGATCCCGTAGTGGTGGTGCTCGTCGAGCCGGACCGCCAGGCCGCCTTCGCCCTCCGTCGCGTCCATCAGGGCGCTGGCAGAGCACGACAGGTGCTGCTGGCGGCGGCCGACGAAGACGACGTCATCAGCATCCAGCGACTCCCCTCGTGCCCGCAGGGTCAACCAGCCAGGCCGGTCCTGCGTGGTGACGAACTCCTCGGGCCGGTCCCGCAGCGAGATCCACTGCGGCCGCAGCGCGCTGCCGTCGAAGTCATCTCGGACCGGCTCGGCCACCGGCACTTGGAGCGGCCACGGGATCCCCGACAGATCTGTGACGACCTCGCCGACGACCGGCCAGCCGTTGATCCATTCGACGGGGGCGAGGAACGTCTCCCGGCCCAGGACGTGCCATCCGGGCGTGCCGCCGCCAGGCCGGGTCCCGAGGAACACCAGCCACCACGAGTCGTCAGGGCCCTGCACCAGATCCGCATGGCCGGTGTTCTGCACCGGATGCTCGACGCCGCGGTGGGTGAGGATCGGGTTGGCCGGGTTCGGCTCGAACGGTCCGCTCGGCGACGGCCCGCGCGCGATCGACACGGCGTGCCCGCGCTCGGTGCCGCCCTCGGCGATCATCAGGTACCAGTAGTCGCCGATACGGTACAGGTGCGGGGCCTCCGGTGCCTTGGCACCGCGCGTTCCTGACCAGACCCGCGCAGGCTCACCGAGGGTTTCACCGGTATCAAGGTCCAGACGCACCTGTCCCACACCGGCCACGGTGCACCAGCAGGTGCCGTCCTCGTCCCACGCCAGGTCCGGGTCGATGCCGGGCACCCCGGGCAGCATCACCGGCTCGGACCAGCGGCCGGCTGGGTCGGTGGCGGTGACCAGCAGGTTGCCGCCCTCGCTGACATTCGTGGTGATCAGCCAGAACCGGCCGTCGTGATGCCGAAGCGTCGGGGCGTAGATCCCGCCGGACGACGAAGCCCGCGACAATCGCAGTTGGCTCGGGCGATCCAGCACGTTGCCGATCTGGCGCCAGTTCACCAGGTCACGGCTGTGGAAGATCGGCACCCCGGGGAAGTACTCGAAGCTGGAGCACGCGAGGTAGTAGTCCTCCCCCACCCGGCAGATGCTCGGGTCGGGATGGAACCCCGGAACGATCGGGTTCGAAGCGGTGTTGCCCACGATCAAGCCTCTCGGAGAGCAGGGAGAACAGTGGAGAACAGCGAAAGTCTCCGGGAGTATAGTCGAAGCGCTTCGATACGGCGCTGGACAGGATCCGATGAGTAAGTCCCGCCTTCAGGGGCGAGGTCCGGAGAGCAAAGAGTCGCTGCGTCGAAGCGCTTCGCACCGCCTCGCCGACCCACCGCCGCCAGCGGCGCTTGCCAGTTGTCGGCAAGGGGGTCTCCGGCCGCACCGCCCGCCGGACCACCTGGTGATCACCCACCAGCTGATCGGCCAGGCCGGCACACCCCGGCCTCGATCGCGTACCGAGTCGCAAGCAAACGCCGACTGGAACTGGTCGAGGCCGCGGACGAGAGGGTGCTGGCCAAGGCCATCGCCCGCTACGGCCGCGTCAGATCTCTTGTGCATCGACGGGCTGGGCTATATGTAGCTGGACCGCAGGGGCGCTGAGCTGCTGTCCCAGGTTCTGACGGCGCGAGAGGAGAAGAACGGTGTCGCCATCGCCTCGAACGAGGGTTTCAGCGGTGGAGCGGGCCGCCGCCCAGGACGGCAAGGCAGGCTGACCGCCCGGGGACTCACCACGCCAGGAGGCGCCGCGCTCCTCAACCTGAGTAACTGGAACGTTGAAAGATCTTGCACACGCCACCGGGGAGATTCGCCTGTGAAGGTCGGACTGGCACGTTCCGCCGCAATCCAGTGGGTTGCCCAGCATGCCCAAGCTGATGCCGACTTCCGAGGCGCGTACTTCAGCGGATCGACCGTCGGGCTGCCGGACGACGCCGAGCTGCCGCCCACCTCCGACATCGACCTCGTCGTCGTCACCGCCCAGGAGGACGCACCGGCCAAGCCGGGGAAACTTCGCTTCCAGGACGCCCTGCTGGAAGTCAGCTACCTTCCCTGGACCGAGCTCGCCTCCGCAGACGACGTCCTGGCGTCCTACCACCTGGCCGGCAGCTTCCGCACCGACGCGATCATCGGTGACCCCACCGGCCATCTGCACACACTGCAGGCGTACATCTCGCGCCACTTCGCCGCCCGACCCTGGGTCCGCCTCAGATGCCAGGATGCCCGCCACCGGATCGAAACCCGCCTCTCTGCGATCGACACCTCGGCGCCGTTCCACGAGCAGGTGATCTCCTGGCTGTTCCCCACCGGCGTGACCTGCCACGTGCTTCTCGTCGCCGCCCTGCGGAACCCCACCATCCGCCTGCGCTATCTGGCCGCTCGCGAGGCCCTCACCGACTACGGCCATCTCAGCCTCTATCCGGAACTTCTGAACCTTCTCGGCTGTTCACACCTGCCCGCGCAGCGTGTCCAGCACCATCTCCGGGAACTCGCCGCGACGTTCGACGCCACCGTCCAAGTGGCGAAGACCCCGTTCCCTTTCAGCAGCGACATCACGTCCATCGCACGGCCGGTCGCGATTGACGGAAGTCGGAGGCTCATCGACTCAGGCGACTACCACGAGGCCGTCTTCTGGATCATCGCGACCTTCGCCCGCTGCCACACCATCCTGGCCGCCGACGCGCCCCAGCTGCACAAAGCACTCTCCCCAGCTTTCCAGGCAGCCGTCACCGATCTCGGCATCAGCTCCACCCTCGACCTCATCCACCGGGCCGAACAGGTGACCCGCTTCCTGCCCCGGCTCTGGCAGACCACCGAGGACATCCTGAACAACAACCCCGACATCACCGAATAGCAGAGGAAAGACATCGGCTCGGTCACCGAGCGTCGGGTACGGCGGCGAAGAAGCCCATCGGGGAGCCGCCGTGGACGGCGCGAGGTCGACCGCGGCTCCGCCGCTCCCCCCGGCGCAGGCGTGCGGATGGTCAAGTACGCGGGTTGGCCATATCCGTGGAACTGCCCATGCGAGGGGCACCGGCAGCGGTCCCAGCGGGCGTCATCGAACCCCGGTCCCTCGAAACCGTCCGTCTCGTCCGGGGCGCTCGATGCCAATCGGAACGCCCACTCACCGCTCAGATCCATTCGATCGGCATCAAAGCGCAAGGCCGCACGCGCCGTCACGGCGCCGCGATCAGTAGATGCGCATGTCGAGCAGTGCGGCGCCGGCCCGTACGAAGACCGGAATGCGTTCCAGCGGCGCGGAAGCCTCCACCATGCGGCCGCCCTCGGGTCTTGAAGGGGGCCAGCCCGAGGCGGGGGACTCCTGGTGAGTACTGGTAGAGCAGCTCGATGCGCTCGTCGAGCGTCAGCCGGGAGATCAGGTCGTCGACTCGCTGTGCGAGGGGTAGCGCGGGGTCACGGAACGGCAGGTCGGGGGTGGGCGGCTCGGGGCGTGGGGCGGCGGTACTCACCTGAGAGGTCCCTTGGGGGAGGTCGAAGGAGAAGGCGTGGGAAGCGTGGGCGGCTCGGGGCCCGGGTGGCGTACGGCTTTCCTCGATCACACGGTCCCGCAGTCGAAGCGCTTCGACATTGGCATGACGCTGAGTCGTGTGTCAATCACATGTCGTCCAGTCGTCGCAAGTCGCTTGTTCCAGCGCGGGCATCACGCCGAGGAGCAGCTCACCTGTGGAAAAAGATCCAGGAAGGGGGGTGCACCCCTCACCTCGACCGCGCCTGTTACCGGAAAGTGACCTGACGGCCCGTTGTGCGTCCGGCAACACGGCCTTACTGTCACCGAAACGTCGAAGCGCATCGATCATTTTCCCGCCCTCCCGGAATCAGGCCGCCGGACGACTCGGCGTCGGCCCGCCCGGCGGTCGGATCCTCCGAAAACGAAGGGCCGCAACGACATGAACCTCGTCGAGATGAACCGCCGCGCTGCCCGCCTATGTGCCCAGCACGGTCGTCAAGCGGGACATCGCGTCCGTCGGACTCCCCAACGGAACGGTCACGGACCCGGGTTACCTCGCCTTTCCCGCCGAGCCGGTCACCACGGTGAGATCACCGAGGAGCAGTGTGCTGGTGGTCGTGCGGACACTGCTCCCCGTCGTCGCCTTCCCCTTCCTTCAGAAGCATCTGGCCCAGGGCATGTTCACCCGAGCGATCAAGGGCTGGGGACGCACATGACGCAGCGCATCACCGACCGCCTCGGTGGCCTCGCCTGACGGTCGGCGTCCCTCATGCTCGCGGGACAGACAGCGGTGACACGCCGCACCGGCCAACGCCTCCCCGTCATCGGCCACGACCTGCTCACGGACGGTCGGTCGGCCCGGACGGGCCGACCCCATCCGCCCAGCCCTCCCGACCACACCAGAGCCGACGGTACTGCTGCTCGTCCGCAGGCCCGTTCGGACCCGCACCCCGAAAGGCCAGGACCCGCCATGCCCCCAGCCCCGCACTTCTCCCGGCGAGGACTGCTGGCCGCCGGCACGGCCGCGGCCGCACTCCCCCTGCTCGCCCCCTCCGCCCCCTCCGCCGCCGCTGCCACATCCGCCCGCGCGGCCGGCAGGGTCCGACGCGCGCCCTACGCCTTCCGCAACGCGGAGATAGTCGGTGGCGGCTTCGTCCCCGGTATCGTCTTCAACCAGCGCGAACCCGGACTGGTGTACGCCCGGACCGACATCGGCGGTGCCTACCGACTCGACACGGCGTCCCGGCGGTGGATCCCCCTCACCGACTGGATCGGCTGGGACGAGTACGGACACACCGGCATCATCAGCATCGCCACCGACGAGGTCGACCCCGACCGCGTCTACCTGGCGGCGGGCACCTACACCCTGCCCGACTGGGATCCGGCCATGGCGGCGATCCTGCGGTCGACCGACCGCGGCCGCACCTGGAAGACCACTCCCCTGCCGTTCCGGCTGGGCGGCAACATGCCCGGCCGGGGCATCGGCGAGCGGCTGGCGGTCGACCCCCACCGCAACGGGATCCTCTACCTCGGAGTGCGCGGGGGCCACGGACTGTGGCGCAGCACCGACCACGGCAAGACCTTCGCGAAGGTGACCGGCTTCCCCAACGCGGGCAACTTCGTCCCCGACCCCACCGACACCGGCGGCTACAACGGCGACAACCTGGGCGTGCTGCAAGTCGTCTTCGACAAGCGCACCGGCGGAGCGGGCAGGGCCACCCGGATCCTCTACGTCACCGTCGCCGACAAGGACAACATCCTGTACCGGTCCACCGACGCGGGAGCGAGCTGGGAACGCGTCCCCGGACAGCCCACCGGCTACATCCCGCACCACGCTGTCTTCGACCATGTCGGCGGCTACCTCTACCTGGCGACCAGCGACACCGCCGGCCCCTACGACGGCTCCAAGGGCGACGTGTGGAAGCTGGACACCGCCACCGACACCTGGACCCGCATCAGCCCGGTCCTGTCCACCAGCGCGGACGACACCTACGGCTACAGCGGCCTGACCATCGACCGGCAGAACCCTGACACCCTGATGGTGTCCACCCAGGTCAACTGGTCTCCCGACTGCATCCTCTTCCGCTCCACCGACGGCGGCGCGAGCTGGACCCGCGCGTGGGACCTGGGCAAGAGTTCCGGGCGCACCCTGCGCTACGACATCGACATCTCCGCCGCCCCCTGGCTGACCTGGAACGCCTCGCCGCCGCTGCCCGAGATGGCCCCCAAGCTGGGCTGGATGATGGAGTCCGTCCAGATCGACCCCTTCGACTCCGACCACTTCATGTACGGAACCGGGGCGACGATCTACGGCGCCGACAACCTGACCGCCTGGGACCGCGGCGGCACGGTACACCTGTCCGTGCGAGCCCAGGGCCTGGAGGAGTGCTCGATCGGCTGCGTGATCAGCCCACCCGTCGGTCCCGCCCACCTCTTCTCGGGCGTCGGCGACGTCGGCGGCTTCCGCCACACGGATCTGACCAAGGCGACGAAGATGTACGACCATCCGACCTTCGGCGCCACCCCGGCCCTGGACTACGCGGAGCTGGCACCGCACACGATCGTACGGGTCGGCAACCCCACCAGCGGCTGGAGCCAGCACTTCGCCCTCTCCACCGACAGCGGCGCGACCTGGACGCCCTCGCGCAGCGAGCCCGCCGGCGTCACCGGCCCCGGGGCCGACGACCAGGCCGTCGCCATCAGCGCCGACGGCAGACGCATCGTCTGGTCACCGGCCGGAGCCCCGGTCAGCTGGTCCGACGACCACGGAGCCACCTGGACGGCTTCGAAGGGGCTGCCGGCCGGGGCTGCCGTGCGCTCCGACCGGGTGAACCCCGCGAAGTTCTACGCCTACCACTCCGGCGCCTTCTACCTCAGCACGGACGGCGGCAAGAGCTTCACGGCCACGGCGGCGACCGGTCTGCCCACCGCGGGAAACGTCCGGTTCAAGCCGGTACCGGGCCACGAGGGCGACATCTGGCTGGCCGGCGGCACCACCAAGCCCGCCACCCCCACACCGTACGGGCTGTGGCGGTCGACCGACTCCGGAACGTCCTTCACCAGGTTCGAGGCGGTGGACCAGGGCGACGTCGTCGGATTCGGCAAGGCCGCGCCCGGTGCCACGTACCCCGCCGTGTACACCAGCTCCAAGATCCGCGGCGTGCGCGGCATCTTCCGTTCCGACGACGCGGGCCGGACCTGGACCCGCATCAACGACGACCGCCACCAGTACGCCTGGACCGGCAACACCATGACCGGAGACCCACGGGTCTACGGCCGCGTCTACTTCGGGACCAACGGACGCGGAGTCATCTACGGCGACCCGGTGTGAGGTCTGACTCCCGGTCACCGCGATCCGCGCCTTCCGTCCCGAAGGGGAGACCGAGGGAGCCCTGCCGCCAGGGCAGGACGACCGACTTCTCCCCTCCTGTGTGATCCCCCACCCAGCACACATTCAGGAGGGCTGATGAAATTCCGTATCGGCTGGGCCGCGCTTCTCGCGGCTCTGGCTCTCGTCTTCACCCTGCCGGACTCGGCAGTGGCAGCGTCATCGACGTACTGGTTCAAGTACTACGCGACCGGCGGCAACGCCTCGACGTGGTACAGCAACGATGCCTCGTGGGGTGTGAACTCCTCGACCGGCACCGGCTTCGTCGCCATGGTCGACGGCAAGGACTGGGGCTACACGTCCCCGGTGACCACACTCCCCAAGAAGCTCAGCGCCATCAGTCCCAACAACACGACGTGGTTCAGCCAGTCGGCGTACCCGAACTCCGGCTCGTACTACGACGCCACGTACGACATCTTCATCGACCCGACCGCCGCGCCCACCACCCGCAACTCCCACAACGAGCTGATGATCTGGCTCAACTGGTCCAACACCAAGCCACTCTCCAACGCCTATGACGCGAACGGCAACGCGATCCCGGTCGCGACCAACGTCAGCCTCGGCGGCCGCACCTGGAACATCTACGAGTACAACTGGCCGGACGGCGTCAGCCACACCATCAGCTACCTGGACACAAGCAGGTCCGGCTGGTGGTCCGGCAGCCTCACCCCGTTCTTCGACTGGGGCATCAGCAGGGGCTACTACACCAACGACCAGTACCTCAACAGCATCATGGCCGGCTGGGAGTTCGGACCCGGCAACTACACCGCCAGCTCCTGGGGTGTCGCGGGCTTCTGATGCCCGCGGCAAACCGAAGGGCGGACGAGTGACCGACCGCTCTGTGCCCGGAAGCACCGCCCGGCTCTCCGTACGGAGGGTCGGGCGGCCCGGAGACAGCGCCCGAACCCTCCGTACGAAGGCACCGTCATGACCACGCGCAGCATCACCGACCGCCTGGGCGGGCTCGCCTTCGGCGGGGACTACAACCCCGAGCAGTGGGACGAACCGGTCTGGAAGGAGGACGACACGCTCATGCGCCGGGCCAGGGTCAACCTGGCCACCATGGGTGTCTTCTCCTGGGCCCTGCTGGAACCGGAGGAGGGGCGCTACGACTTCGCCTGGCTCGACACCCACATCGACCGCCTGCACGCGGGCGGCGTGGCCGTCGACCTCGCCACCCCGACGGCCTCCCCGCCGCCCTGGTTCACCCTGGCCCACCCCGACGCGCTGCCGGTCGCCCCGGACGGCACCCGACTCACCCACGGCAGCCGCGACACCTACTGCCTCACCGCGCCCGCCTACCGCGGTGCGGCCCGCCGGATCGCCTCCGCCCTGGCCGAGCGGTACGGCGACCATCCCGCCCTCGCGCTGTGGCACGTGCACAACGAGTACGGCACGCTCTGCTACTGCGACCACACGGCCGCGGCCTTCAGGGTGTGGCTGCGCGCGCGCCACGGCTCGCTGGACGCCCTCAACGAGGCCTGGGGAACAGCGTTCTGGAGCCAGCGCTACACCTCCTGGGAGCAGGTGCTGCCGCCGCGTGCGACGCAGTGGCACAAGAACCCCGGCCAAGCGCTGGACTTCCACCGCTTCTGGTCGGACGAGATCATCGCCGCCTGTTGCGAGCAGCGCGACGCGATCCGCGCGCACAGCGACCGGCCGGTGACGACGAACCTGATGCTCCCCGCCTACCAGAACGTCGACCTGTGGGCCCTCGCCCGCGAACTCGACGTCGTCACATCCGACCAGTACCCCGGCTCACCCGGCCTGGACGCCGCCGCCGACGCCGCGTTCCACGCCGACCGCACCCGCTCCCTGGCCGGCGGCGGCCCCTGGCTGCTGATGGAACAGGGCACCAACACCGTCTACGACCGCGACCGGGTCCTCGCCAAGGAGCCCGGGGAGATCCTGCGCCACACCCTCGGCCACATCGCCCGCGGTTCGGAGGGCGCCCTCTTCTTCCAGTGGCGGCAGTCCCGGGCCGGCGCCGAGATGTGGCACTCGGCGATGGTCCCGCACGCGGGCCCCGACAGCCGGATCTTCCGCGAGGTCACCCAGGCCGGTGAGGCGGTCGCCCGGCTCGGGGAGCTGGCGGGATCGACGGTCACCGCGCCGGTGGCCGTCCTCCACGACGCGGATGCCTGGTGGGCGCTGAGGACGGACGGCCTGCCCTCCCCCGACCTCAGCTACCACGAGGCACTGGGCCGAGCACACCGAGCTCTGTGGGACGCCGGCGTCACGGTCGACTTCGCCCAGCCCGAACACGAGTTGGGCCGCTACCGGCTCGTCATCGCCCCGGCCCTGTTCCTGATGTCCGACGCGGGCGCCGAGAACCTGCGCCGTTACGTCGAGGGTGGTGGGACGCTGCTCGTCCAGCACGCGACCGGATTCGTCGACGAGCGGCTGCACGCCCGGCTGGGCGGCTATCCCGCCGGGCCGTTGCGCGAGGCGCTGGGCATCCGCGTCGAGGAGTACCGGCCGCTGCGGCGCAAGGAGCGGATCGCCCTGTCGGACGGGTCCTACGGCGCTGTCTGGAGCGAGTCCGTGCACGCCGAGGGCGCTGAGACGCTCGCCGCCTACACCCACGGCATGCTCACGGACAGCCCCGCGCTCACCCGGCACCGCTACGGCACCGGGCAGGGCTGGTACCTCTCGACCCGCCTGGAGGACACCGACCACGGCGCCCTGGTCCGCCGGCTCCTTGAGGAGGCCGGCGTCGCACCCGAACTGCCAGGGCTGCCGGCCGGTGTCGAAGCCGTCACCCGGCACGCGCCCGACGGCCGCCGCTGGCACGTCCTGATCAACCACCGCACCGACACCGTGCCCCTGCCGGAGCCCGCCCACGACCTGCTCACCGGTGCCGTGGCACACGAACTGCCGCCCGGTGGCTGCGCGGTGCTCGCATCAGCCGCGGCCGGCAGCTGATGACCCCCACGCGGCCGCGCTTCCTCGGGTGGTGACGGGCCGCCGCCCATGTCCCGGGAGTCAGCGCACTGTTCACGTTCCAGCACCCCGCCGCTTCGCCGTCTCTGCATCCGGAGGAAGTCCCCATGCCCCTCACCGACTTCGGCCTTGACGAACTCGTCGGCTACCGGCCGGCGTCGACCGCACCGCACGACTTCGACGCCTTCTGGCGGCGCACCCTGGACGACGCCCGCTCACGGGGCGGAGCGGTGAAGGCCGAGCGTGTCACCGACCGGTTTCGGCTGCGCACCGTCGAGGTGGACGACCTGCGTGTCCCCGGCTGGAACGGCGAACCGGTGGCCGCCTGGCTGCTCCGCCCGCGCGGAGCCGAAGGCCCGCTGCCCGTCGTCGTCACCTACCTCGGCTACTGCGGCGGTCGCGGACTGCCCACCGACCACCTCCTCTGGTCCGCCGCCGGCTACGCCCAGCTCATCGTCGACAGCCGCGGCCAGGGGCACGACACCCCGGACCGGACCCAGGGCGACGGCACACAGTGGGCCGAGGGGTTCATGACCCGCGGCATCGACTCGCCCGAGAACTACTACTACCGGCGCCTGATCACCGACTGCGTGCGGGCGGTGGAAGCCGTCGCGGACCTGCCCGGCCTCGACGCCCGCCGGATCGTGGTCGCGGGCGGCAGCCAGGGCGGCGGACTGGCCCTCGCCGTCGCTGGACTCCTGGGGGACAGGGTGGCGGCGGTGATGCCCGACGTGCCGTTCCTGTGCCACTTCCGCCGCGCCGTCGAGATCACCGGTGAGGGCCCCTACCCGGAGATCGCCAGGTACCTGCGCTGGCACAGCCGCCACCGCGTGGAGCCGGCCTTCGCCACCCTCGACTACTTCGACGGCGTCCACTTCGCCCAGCGGGCCACCGCGCCGGCCCTGTTCAGCGTCGGCCTGATGGACCCGATCTGCCCGGCCTCCACGGTCTACGCCGCCTTCAACCACTACGCGGGAGCGGACCGGACCATGACCGTCTGGCCGTTCGCCGACCACGGCGGCGGTTGCGGCTCCAACCCACCCGTCCAACTGGACTGGCTGGCCGAGCGCGGGCTCGCACCCGAGCAGTGACGCCGTGCCGAACCGTACCAGCCACACCTTCGAAGAGACTCTGAGGTATCGCCACGTGAGTTCCCCGCCCTTCCCGGTACTGCCCGCCGGATTCCGCTTCGGCGCCGCCACCGCCGCCTACCAGATCGAGGGCGCCCACGACGAGGACGAGCGCGGCCCGTCCATCTGGGACACCTTCAGCCGCACCCCCGGGCGCACGCTCGGGGGCGCCACGGGCGACACCGCTTGCGACCACTACCACCGCTACCGCGAGGACGTCGCCCTGCTGCGCGAGCTCGGCGTGGACAGTTACCGCTTCTCGATCGCCTGGCCCCGGCTGCTGCCCCAGGGCACCGGACCGGTCAACCACAAGGGCCTGGACTTCTACGACCGCCTGATCGACGAGCTGCTGGCCGCCGGAGTCTCACCCGCGGTCACCCTCTACCACTGGGACCTGCCACAGGCTCTGGAGGACCGGGGAGGCTGGCGCACACGAGACACCGCCGAGGCCTTCGCGGAGTACGCGGCCCTCGCCGCCGAGCGCTACGGCGACCGGGTGGACCGCTGGATCACGCTCAACGAGCCCTACTGCTCGGCCTTCGTGGGCTACGCGGAGGGGCGGCACGCGCCCGGGGCCGAGGAGGGCCGCGGCGCGCTGGCGGCCGCCCACCACCTGTTGGTCGCTCACGGCCTCGCGGCGCGGGAGCTGCGTGCCGCAGGCGCACGGGAAGTCGGGATCACCCTCAACCTCGACCGCATCCATGCCGCCTCCGACCGGCCCGAAGACCGCGCCGCCCTGCGCCGCGCCGAGACCCTGCACAACGACATCTGGACGGACCCGCTCCTCGCCGGACGCTACCCCCGGTACGAGGCCGAGACCTGGGCCGGGCTCGCCGACGGCCCCTGGCGGCTGCCGGGCGACCTGGACCTGATCGGTGGCCCGCTGGACTTCCTCGGCGTCAACTTCTACCGGCCCACCACCGTGTCCGCCGCGCCGCACCGCGTGGCCGACCCCGGGCAGCGCACCGCCGTGGACATCGGCGTGGCCGAGCTGGACCCGTACGGCACCCGGCACACCACCATGGGCTGGCCGGTCGTCCCGTCGGCGCTCTCCGAGCTGCTCCGCGACCTCCACGTCCGCTACCCGCAGTCGCCGCCGATCTGGATCACCGAGAACGGCTCGGCGGAGGCCGACACGGTCGCACCGGACGGCCGGGTCCATGACCCGGACCGTATCGGCTACCTCGCCGACCACCTCACCGCCGTGGCCGACGCCGTCGCCGCCGGTGTGGACGTACGGGGCTACTACGTCTGGTCGCTGCTGGACAACTTCGAGTGGGCACGCGGTTACGACCAGCGCTTCGGCCTCGTCCACATCGACTACGACACCCTGACCCGCACCCCCAAGGACAGCTACCACTGGTACCGGGGACTGATCAGCGCCCATTGTGCGCGGACGGAGGAGACTGCCCGATGAAGTTCACGGACGGCTACTGGCTGATGCGTCCCGGCTGTACGGCCCGCTACGCCACCGAGGTCGGTGACGTCCGCGCCGACGACCACCGGATGACCCTGTACGCGCCCGTGAAACACGTGAGCCGGCGCGGTGACACCCTCAACAGCCCGCTGTTGACCGTGGAGTGCTGGTCCCCGGCCGAGGGAATCATCGGCGTGCGGACGACCCACCACGCCGGATCGGTGCGCCGCGGACCGGAGTTCGCGTTGCCCGGCGCCGACGCGGACACCGGCAAGGTGCGCCGGGACGGAACGGTGCTGGAACTGGCCTCCGGTGAACTGACGCTGCGCGTGGACACGCGGCAGCCGTGGCGGCTGGAGTTCACCGCCGGCGGCCGCGTGCTGACCTCCGCGGGCGAGCGCGGCACCGGGTTCGTCACCGACGCCGAAGGCCGCCACTACATGCTCGGCCGACTCTCGTTGGGAGTCGGAGAGCTGGTCTACGGCCTGGGTGAGCGCTTCACGCCGTTCGTCAAGAACGGCCAGGCAGTGGACATCTGGCAGGCCGACGGCGGCACGAGCAGCGAGCAGGCCTACAAGAACGTCCCGTTCCACCTGACCAACCGCGGCTACGGCGTCTTCGTCAATCACCCGGGCAGGGTGAGCTACGAGGTCGGCTCCGAGTCGGTCGGCCAGGTGCAGTTCAGCGTCGAGGACCAGTCGCTGGAGTACTTCGTCGTCCACGGCCCCACCCCCAAGGAGGTCCTCGCCCGCTACACGGCTCTCACCGGACGTCCGGCTCTGCCCCCGGCATGGGCACTGGGGCTGTGGCTGACCACGTCCTTCACCACCGAATACGACGAGGCCACCGTCAACGACTTCGTCGGTGGCATGGCCGAGCGCGGCATCCCGCTGAGCGTCTTCCACTTCGACTGCTTCTGGATGCGCGAGTACCAGTGGTCCGACTTCACATGGGATGCGGAGACCTTTCCCGACCCCGAGGGCATGCTGGCCCGGCTCAAGCGGCAGGGCCTGCGCATCAGCGCGTGGATCAACCCGTACATCGCACAGAAGTCGCATCTGTTCGACGAGGGCATGCGCGAGGGCTACCTGGTACGCCGCGCCGACGGCAGCGTCTGGCAGTGGGACCTGTGGCAACCGGGCATGGCCCTGGTCGACTTCACCAACCCGGCCGCCCGCGACTGGTACACCGGCAAACTGCGCGCCCTGCTCGCCCAGGGTGTGGACTGCTTCAAGACCGACTTCGGTGAACGCATCCCCACCGACGTCGTCTGGCACGACGGCTCCGACCCGGAGCGGATGCACAACTACTACACCCACCTCTACAACCAGGCCGTCTTCGACCTGCTGCGTGAGGAGCGCGGCGAGGGCGAGGCCCTGCTGTTCGCCCGCTCCGCCACCGCCGGCGGCCAGCAGTACCCGGTCCACTGGGGCGGCGACTGCGAGTCCCATTTCAACGCCATGGCCGAGTCACTGCGCGGCGGGCTCTCCCTCGGCCTGTCCGGGTTCGGCTTCTGGAGCCACGACATCGGCGGCTTCGAGGGCACCCCCACCCCCACCGTTTTCAAGCGCTGGGTGCAGTTCGGCCTGCTCTCCTCGCACAGCCGGCTGCACGGCAGCAAGTCCTACCGCGTCCCGTGGGACTACGGCGAGGAAGCCGTCGAGGTCACCCGTGAGTTCACCCTCCTCAAACACCGCCTCGCCGCCTACCTCCAGCGCGCCGCCCAGCAAGCCCACACCACCGGCATCCCGGTGATGCGGGCCATGGTGCTGGAGTTCCCCGACGACCCGGGAGCGGCGGCACTCGACCGGCAGTACATGCTCGGGGACGACCTTCTCGTCGCGCCCGTCTTCACCGACGACGGCACGGTGGAGTACTACGTTCCCGAGGGGACGTGGACGAACGTACTGACCGGCGACGAGGTCGCCGGCCCGCGCTGGGTACGCGAACACCACGGCTTCCACACTTTGCCGCTGCTCGCCCGCCCCGACTCGGTCATCCCGTTCACCGCCGACGACCAGCACCCCGTCTCGGCCTGGGCCGACGGTGTCGAGTTGCGGGTCCACGCCTTCGCCGACGGCGCGGAACACACGCTGGTGATCCCGCGCCCGGACGGGCCGGGGGAGACGGCCCGCTTCCACCTGCACCTCGACGGCGACCGCCTCCGCGTCACCACCAACAGCCCCCACCCCTGGCAGCTCCGGATCGGCGGACCGGACGGAACCCTCCACACGAGCCCCGCCGGCACCCTGGAAGCCGACCTGCCCTACCCGCGCTGAACCGAGCACCGGGGCGGTTCCCCGTTCGCCCGGCGGGAGCGCACTTCGGCCGGGCCGTCCCCGGGCTTCGCCGTTGCGGTGGCTCTGCCGGACAAGAACAGCATGAGCTGCTGCTTCGGCATCGCCCCAGCGGAACCTCAGCCGGACCGGCCGCGCTGCGCTCGCCCCCCGCGGTGGTGGCCTCCTGCATCGGGGCCGCGTACTGGTTCACCTCCCCCACGTCCTTCGCGAACCCGGCGGTGCCATCGGCCGGACGTTCACCGACACCTTCGCCGGCATCGCCCCTGCCTCCGCCGCCCCGTTCATCGTGGCCCGCGCCCGTCGGTGGTGTTCGTCCGCGTCCACAGCGCCGGCCGCTCCCAGCTGGCCGCCGCCTTCCTCACCCACCTCGCGGGCGACCGCGTCGAGGCCCGCTCCGCCGGCTCGGCTCCCGCGGGCACCGTCAACCAGGCCGGGCAGGGGGTATGAGGCCGTACGCCCCATCCGCGACGCGATCGAGCCCGCGTCCGGATGCCGATTCGGAAGTGACGCCCGGCTGACGGCCCGGTCACTCGCACTGGTCCAAGGCCCCGGCCAGCTGCCGGTTGGCTCCCCGGGCAGCCTCCCGTTAGAAAAGAAGATCACACAGGCAATGGATCACCCTGTCCCGCTCTCCGGGTACCGTCAGGGTATGAGTCATCCGCACCCCGAGCTGAAAGCCGCACCGCCCCTTCCCGAAGGAGGGCTGCGGGTCATCGCCCTGGGCGGCCTGGGTGAGATCGGCCGCAACATGACCGTCTTCGAGCACGCGGGCAAGCTGCTCATCGTCGACTGCGGCGTGCTGTTCCCCGAGGAGACCCAGCCCGGCGTGGACGTGATCCTGCCGGACTTCACCTCCATCCGGGACCGGCTGGACGACATCGTGGCCGTGGTACTCACCCACGGCCACGAGGACCACATCGGCGGCGTGCCGTACCTGCTGCGCGAGCGGTCCGACATTCCCGTCGTCGGCTCCAAGCTGACGCTGGCGTTCCTGGAGGCCAAGCTCAAGGAACACGGCATCCGGCCGCGCACGGTGCGGGTGCGGGAGGGCGACCGGCGTGGCTTCGGACCGTTCGACTGCGAGTTCGTGGCGGTCAACCACTCCATCCCCGACAGCCTCGCGGTCGCGATCCGCACCCGGGCCGGGCTGGTGCTGCACACCGGTGACTTCAAGATGGACCAGTTCCCTCTCGACGACCGCATCACCGATCTGCGCGCCTTCGCCCGCCTCGGCGAGGAGGGCGTGGACCTGTTCCTCACCGACTCCACCAACGCCGAGGTACCCGGCTTCACCACCTCCGAGCGTGAGCTGAACCCGGCGATCGAGCAGGTCATGCGCACCGCGCCGCGCCGGGTCATCGTCTCCAGCTTCGCCAGCCATGTGCACCGCATCCAGCAGATCCTGGACGCCGCGCACCAGTACGGCCGCAAGGTCGCCTTCGTCGGCCGGTCGATGGTCCGCAACATGGGCATCGCCCGTGACCTGGGCTATCTGAAGGTCCCGTCCGGTCTGGTCGTGAGCACGAAGGAGCTGGAGAAGCTCCCGGACCACAAGATCACGCTGGTGTGCACCGGCTCCCAGGGCGAACCGATGGCCGCGCTGTCCCGTATGGCCAACCGCGACCACATGATCCGCATCGGCAAGGGCGACACCGTCCTGCTCGCCAGCTCCCTCATCCCCGGCAACGAGAACGCCATCTACCGGGTGATCAACGGACTCACCCGGTGGGGCGCCCACGTGGTCCACAAGGGCAACGCGAAGGTGCACGTCTCCGGACATGCCAGCGCCGGCGAACTCGTCTACTGCTACAACATCGTCAAGCCCCGCAACGTCATGCCCGTGCACGGCGAGTGGCGCCACCTGCGGGCCAACGGCGACCTCGCCATCCGTACCGGTGTCGACCCCGACCGGGTCGTCATCGCCGAGGACGGCGTCGTCGTCGACCTGGTCGACGGGCGCGCGTCCATCACCGGCAAGGTCCCCGCCGGCAACGTCTATGTGGACGGCATGGAAGTGGGCGGCGCCACCGAAGCGTCCCTCAAGGACCGCCTCACCCTCGCCGCCGAAGGCGTGGTCACGGTGGTGGCGATCGTCGACGCGGACACCGGCGCCCTCGCGGAGGCCCCCGACTTCCTGGCCCGGGGCTTCGTCCACGACGACGCCACGTTCGAACCGGTCATCCCCGTCATCGAGAAGACCCTGGCCACCGCGGCCGAGGAAGGCGTCGGGGACGCCCGCCAACTCGAACAACTCCTCGCCCGCGCCGTGGCGAACTGGGCGTTCCGCACCCACCGCCGCAAGCCCCTCATCATCCCCGTCATCATCGACGCCTGAGCCACAGCCCGGCAGCACGGTCCCCGTTCCGGCCGCGGCACCGCCCCCTCCGGACTCCCCGGGCGGTGCCGCCTCAGCGGCGGCCAGAAGCTGCCCCAGGTCCAGATCCCCGCCACCCATGGCAACCCTCCTACCGGTCGCCGCTCCTTTCGGGTTCGGGCGTTCTGATCAGGCTGATGTCTTCGGCTGAGTCTTGCCGCCCTCGGCGCGCAGTTGCTCGTTGATGCGCTGCGCCTCTTCGAGCTGGTCTTCGAGGATGACTATGCGGCAGGCGGCCTCTATGGCGGTGCCCTGGTCGACGAGTTCGCGGGCGCGGGCGGCGATGCGCAGCTGGTACCGGGAGTAGCGGCGATGGCCGCCGTCGGAGCGCAGCGGGGTGATCAGGCGGTGTTCACCGAGGGCACGGAGGAAGGCAGGGGTGGTGCCGAGCATCTCGGCGGCCCGGCCCATGGTGTAGGCGGGGTAGTCGTCATCATCCAGAGCGTCGACGGGACGGGAACCGGCAGGCGGCATAGACCTCTTCTTTCGGAGACGCGTCGGGGGGCCCGGGTGCCAGTACGGCAACCCGGGCCCCGAGCTTTCAACACCATCTACCGGCGCGCTGCGCCGGCCTTCTTCTTCCGCAGCCGCCCGGGAGGGCGGGGTTGCGGGGATCGCGAATGCGTGACCGGGGACCACCTTCCAATCCGGGGCCTTGCGGTACCCGGGCGGACTGCTTCCTCGCCCGGGCGATCCTGATGGCGTTCTGCTCCTTACCTTTCGATTACGGAGATACCGCAGGTGCTGCTCACAGCCCCGCTGGGCCGTGTCCTGACTTCTGGGTACGAAGACAACGCTAACCCTGCGACGACGGAATGTCTACTACAGCCATGACAGTTTTTCTCCATGGAGCTCGGTGGGACCGGCCCGGTGCTCGCCCACACTGAACGGCGCCCCGAGCCGCGTACGCCCACCGCCGCAACCCCGCGCCGAGGCCCGGATCAGGACCGCTCTCCTACTGGAGCCCCGTGAACCGGTCCCCCGCGTCACTCCGAAGGAATGCGGAACTCGAATTCGGGACGGTCCCACGGGACGGCGGGCGGGTTCGCGAGCGCCGTCCCGATCCGTACTGCACCGACGCGGTGGTAGAAGTCCTCGGCGGGAATGTGCGACACGACCATGACACGGTCGAGCCCGGCGGCACGGGCCTCGGACTGCATGTGCGCGACGAGCAGCCGTCCAATACCCCGTCCTTGCGCTTCGTCGGCGACGAACAGCAGGTCGAGCTCCGGCGGAGCGAGGACGAGCGAGTAGAACCCGAGGACCCGGCCTCCATGCTCGTCGGGGCCGACGGCCACAAACGCGCGGTGGGCCTCGATGTAATCAGGACCGACCCGGTAGCCCGCGACTGCGGATGCGTACTTGCCCTCGTAGGCGCCTGAGCCGCGCACGAGCCGTGTGAGCCGTTTGGCGTCCCGCGCGACGGCCCTCCGTATCGTGATCGGCTGGCTGATCGGGGAAGTGCGTGAACCCATCCGGAGAGTATTCCGCACCGGGAGGTGCCTTCGTGCGGAGGGGTCGACTGCCCGGGCAGGCGTTCCCGCACCGCTCCCGGGAACCGCTCGTCCAGGCCCCGCCCTGCCCCTGTCCGATACCGTCGGCGGCACGCTCGGACACCGTACGAGCACGATGGATCGGCCGGGACCGACAATCCAGGCACGATCGCGCGTCGGCGCAGATGGGCCAGTGCGGTGGCGGAGCCCCTCCGGTGCCGATCAAGGCGGCTCGGGCCGGGGAGCGGGCCGCGAGCGTTCGGCCGACCACCGCCCGGGCGGCGTCTTCGTCATCCCGGCGTTCCCGGGCAGGAACAGCGCAGCCGCCGGAGGTGTGCGCTGGAGACGAGCCGGTCGTACGGAAGGTGCGCGGCGGCCGGGCAGGCGGGGAGTAGCGTGGTAGCGAGGGTATGGCCTCATGCCCTCGGCGGTAGCCGTCCCCCTCACCGCCACCGGCGGTCGGCGGCCTGCCGGCACCGACAGGCAGGGTGAGTTCCATGGCCGTCTCCGAGCCTTCTCCCCCGGCAGGACTCCTGGCGGACGGTATGTACGAATCCCTGCGCCCTGGAACGGCACTCCTGCGGCTCACGACCACCCACGACCGCGAGGGTATCTTCGACGGGGCGTGGTGGCCCCGCTCCAGGAACCCCGACGCCGAGTTGCCCGGCCTGATCGCCGCGCTGACCGATCGGCTCGGACCCGTCGCCCGCGTCGGCCTAGACCAGGACGCCTGGGACGAGCTGCCGACCCGGATGACCGTCGACGGACTCGTCGTGCATATCGACTCCTCAGTCGTGGGGGACGGCACCGCCCTCGTGACCCGTGGCGACCGCGACCTCTTCTCGCTGCTCGTGATTCCGCCGGACACGCCCCCGCCCGCGGCGAGGGCCGCGATGGCCGAGGCGGTCCGTACCGGCAATCTCCGGCAGGCCAGGCAGATCCTGGTCGAGACCGGCAGTGATCGGGCCCGCGCCAGCGACCCGTCGACGTAGCGGCACGCGCCGATCGCCCAGCGGATCGTGGGGACGGCCGTGCCGCCGGATGCCCACGGGGCCATCGCGGCACCGGAGTTCCGGTGGCCCGGGGGCCGGGGCGCGGCGGCGGAGCGTCCCGTGAGGGGGTGCGCGACGTGGTGGAGGGCGTGAGGCCCGGCGGGGAGCGGGAGCGGGGGCTGTTGCCGGCGGAACCGGGGCTGTGGCAACAGGTCGTCGAGCAGCTGGGCGCGGCGGTGACGGTGATCGACCCGGCCGGGCGGATCGTAGCGGTCAACCCGGCCGCCGAGCGGCTGCTGGGGCGTCCGGCAGCGGCGCTGTACGGGCAGGGCCTGCATGACCTGTGTCATCGGGCCCCGGGAGGCGCCCGGATCCTGCGAGAGCGCTGCCCGTTGCTGCGGGCGCTCGCCGGGAACGCCGCGCATCGGTCTGCTGCAGGAGGTCTCCCGCAACCGACCTGGCTGCCAAGAGAGGTCAAACGAGCGGTGTACGTGCCGGCCGGGGAGCCGGGACCGCGACTCGACCGGCCTCGCGGGGCGTCCGAGGGAGTGATCCGGCGGCGGCGCCTCGCCATGGGCGCCCCTGACTGTGGGTGATCCCGTACGAAGACCCGGGACCGTACCCGGGCCTCCCGCCCTCCTCCGACCCACGAGAGCAAAAAGAACAGGCCGATTTCGGCGGCGCTTTTTCCCAGCGGGCCCAAGGACAAGCAATGCACTGTGGGATCTGACTGAAATCCGTCGCTGTACGTCCGAGATTGCACCCCTGTGAGTCTGCAGTTCGGACCGCGCCCCAACTGGCCCTGTGGGCAATGGTGTTCAGGCGCCCGTCTGCTCTGAGCAGAAAACAGACGGAGCCGCGATCCGTGCCCTGTGAACGTGTTAGCTTCGAACGAGTCCGGGGAAGGCGAGTTCAACCCACCGCGCACCCGAGGCAGTTTCCCCGGGACACCTGGGGCTCGGTCAAGGACAGGGGTATCCATGAGTGACGTGAAGTTCCACCACCCGGCATCGTCGATGGCACCGTCGGCCTACAGCCCCAACGGCGGCGTCGCGTTCGGTGACCAGATCTACAATCGCCTGCTCAGCGATCGCATCATTTTCCTGGGCAAGGAAGTCGACGA
>NZ_JBEOYR010000048.1:0-34110 GCF_040297165.1 Streptomyces sp. NPDC001851
AACCGACAAGCTCGCGATCGCCTACCAAGCCGCACTGCACCTCGCAGGCATTCTCATCTGGACCCGGCACTGACCAAGGAGACAGAACCTAGGCCAAAGGCCACAACCGCCGCACCCGGCCGCGTACCGTACAGCCCCGTTCAGCACCCCGACGCGCCATCCCGCGGCCCCGCCTGGTCCCCGCCGGACGTCCACGCCAACCGAGGCCATCCGTCTTGACACGGAGTGCGATCACATAAGTTGTGGCTCCTCGAAGATGCACGAGAAGGAGTGACAGTGGGCGAAAATTCCCGGGTGACAGCGCTCGCGAAGGTTCTGCCAACGACGCACGGCGTGGATGAGCGGATCGACTGGAGCGCGGTCGAGGAGATCTGGGGGACCGGGTTTCCGGCGGACTATGTCGCCTTCATGGAGGCGTACGGGGCAGGCAGCGTCAGCAGGGAAGTTGGAATACTGTTGCCGGTTCCGCGATCCGATGCCTATTCGGACGGGTCCGGCCTGCGGCAGGAGACAGCCAACGCCCGCGGCACATGGGAAATGCTCGGTGGTAGAACGGCCCTGGACGTGGACCCCGATTCCATCGTGGCGTGGGGTGTCACGAGCGGCGCAGACATCTACTGCTGGCTGACCACTGCCGACGATCCCGACCGATGGCCCGTGCTCGTATGCGGTCGGCACACGAATCCCACCTTCCAGGTCCATCCTTTCGGGATGGCGGAGTTCCTGCGCAGACTGCTCACCGATGGTGAATTCCAGGAGGAGACGATCAGTGTCGTCCTTCCGAAGGAGCACACTTTCGTCAACTGGCGTGAGCAGAAGCGTCGCGTGGAGGCGGGCCTGGACCCCGCCACGGGCGAACCCTGGGATTAGCAGCTTTGGGAGCCTGACAGGCGGCGGGCGGCGGCCAATCGCTCTCACCAGCAATGATCGCTGGGGTAGTCAGGCTGCGAGGGGGCGCCCGCCCCAGCGGATGCCCTTCTCGCTGCGGATGCGGGCGCGTTCCTTGCGCTGGGCGGCGAGCATGTCGGGGTGGCGGCCGTTGGCGTTGCGCCAGCGCAGGCAGCGGTGCAGGGCCCGGGTCTGCGCGGGATGGCTGCGATGGTTCGAGTTGGCCAGTGTGAACTGCCGCAGCGGGCCGAAGTGCGCCTCGATGGGGTTGGCCCAGGAAGCATAGGTCGGGGTGAAGCACAGCTCGACCTTGTTCTTCTTCGCCCAGCGGCGGATGTCCGCGCCGGTGTGGGCGGAGAGGTTGTCCAAAATGATGTAGATCGGTGCGCCGTCGGGCCGGGCGGCGCGGATCGACTTCAGTGCGGCCAGACTGTTTGCGGTGCCCTTGCGGTGCCCTTGCGGCGGCGGTAGGTCGCTGGCAAGCGGTTTGGCTTGCCCTGCTTCGCCCAGCAGGAGCCGGCGGTGGGTCTGATCCCCAGCGGGCCGAACTCGTCGAAGGCGAATACCCGGTCCGGGAAGCGATCCAGTACCTGCTCGATCCGGTCGAGCTTGGCGTCGCGCTCGGGGTCGGGGGACTCCTTCCAGGTCTTGGTGCGCTGGAACGTGATGCCGCGGCGCAGGAGCAGACACCGTAAAGTCTCGCGGCTGATGCGGATGACACGTCCGTGGACGCGGCGCAGGTAGGCGGCGAGTTTGTGGATCGACCAGCGGGTGAAGCGCTGGCCGAGTTTGGTCGGGCGGGTAGTGGCCGTCTGGATGACGAAGTCCTCGTCATCGTTGAGCAGGCGGGGACGGCCCCCCGCCCATCGAGGGCCCAGGCAGGCCAGGCCGATCTCGTTGAACCGGTGGATCACATCCCGCACCGTGTCCTCGTAGACCTGGACCAGCTGCGCGATCACCGGGACGCGGTTCGCCCCGGCGGACGCCAGCAGCATCATCGCCCGGCGATAGAGCACCGAGCTGGTAGTGCCCCGGCGCACGATCTGCTGCAGCCGCTGCCCCTCCTGATCGGTCATTCTGCGCACCCGCACAGCCTCGGCCACTCACACCTCCCAGCGATCCGAACGGACGTCACCCACGCATCCAACGGCCCCAACCTCCAACCCGGTAAACTTCCTAGTCACGGCACTAAACGGGCAGAGGTGTGGGCCGCTGCTGTCGCACGGCCCACATTGAGCACGGTGGCTTCACCGTTCACAAACCCACTCGCCACCCTAGGCACCACCAAATGCCCTCACCGGGACAAAAGGCTCTTTAAGGCGCCGTTTCTTATGGTGCATGGCCGGTCGTCACGGGCTGGCTGAGGCACTGATAGAACTCCGTCATGACCTATCGGTTCGTTGCGCGTGCGGCTGGCGCGGAGATAGACCCCGACGGTGACTTCATCGAGGCCGGTGTTGCAGAAGGCGAGGACGGCAGCGGCTTCGTCATGCTGTTCATGTGCGACGGTAAGGAGCCGGACGACCAGGAGGTGTCCCTCGGGATGGACACTCATTGCCTGGTCACGGCCAATCAGGGCACGGCGTACGGATGCGTACGAGCGGCAGTGCTGAGCGGGAACGTCCTGCGAGTCTCCCTGGAGCCTTCGGCACTGCCGGCCCTGGGCTTGGAGGACACAGAGATCGAGGCCGTGCTGCAAGCGCCAGCCGAGGACATCGCCAGGTTCCGTGAGGTCCTGCCCCAGGTGCTGGCTTACGGGCGGGAGCAAGCACGTCCAGATCGCGTCGAGATCTAATGACCTGTGTCGACAGCGAGTCGCCGGTAGCAGATGAGGGCGGCAGCGATACCGACGAAGGCAAGGAAGTGCTCAGGCTTGCGTGCGTAGCGGTGCAGCCGGCGGCAGCCGGCCAGCCAGGACACGGTGCGCTCGACCACCCAGTGGTGCCGGCCGAGGCGGTATGAGGA
The DNA here is from genome assembly GCF_040297165.1 of Streptomyces sp. NPDC001851. NCBI lineage: Bacteria > Bacillati > Actinomycetota > Actinomycetes > Kitasatosporales > Streptomycetaceae > Streptomyces > Streptomyces sp. NPDC001851. Next base: position 2,854 of record NZ_JBEOYR010000048.1, read on the forward strand.
CTCGACACCTCACCGTTCGGGCATGGGAGTTGCAACGCTATCTGCGCTGGCGCAACCAGAATGCGCGGACCCCGCCCGTTGCGGGATGCGCCCGTTACGAACCGAGGTCGGCGCGGACGAGACGGAATGCAGCCGCCGGGTCCGTGGCGCGCGTGACCGTTCGGCCCACGACGACATGGGAGGCCCCGGCAGCGATGGCAGCACGCGGCGTCCCGGAGCGGGCATGCTCGCCCGATGATTCACCGGGCAGCGCGACTCCCGGCGTGACGATCAGGCCGTCGGCACCCAGCGCGCTCCGCAAGGCTGCCACGTCCTGTGGTGAGGCGATCAGACCGTGGCAGCCGACCCTGGCCGCCAACTGAGCCAACCGGAGCGCCTGCTCCTGTGTCGAATCACCGACGCCGATGTCGGCAAGATCCCCGTCGGTCATGCTGGTGACCACGGTCAAGGCAAGCACGCGCAGGTCAGGGAAGTCTCGGGCAGCATCGACGGCGGCGGTCATGATGCCCACACCGCCCATGCTGTGCACGGTGACCATGGAGACTCCGAGAGTTCCTGCGGCACGGACCGCACCAGCAACCGAGTTGGGGATCTCGAAGAGCTTGAGGTCCAGAAAGACCTCCTTGCCCTGCGCAACGAGATGCCTGATGAAGTCGGGGCCAACCGCGGTGAGCAGTTCCAGGCCGACCTTGTAGAAACGGCACTCGTCCCCCAGCCGCTCGACGATGTCGTCAGCGGCTGCACGGTTGTCACAATCCAAGGCGACGATGATCTGGCTGGTGGGCTCCACGATGTCATTGTGCCGCCGCCTCAACCGCTGCCCATCACCAGGGCCTCCCATCAGACCGGCCATCCACAGCTGGCACGCCTGCGCACCCCGGTGATCGTTTCCGGTCACAGCACTAGCTGACACCGTATCCGCCTTATCACCAACGGTGATCGCTGACGCCCTCGACGATGAGGGAGATGCCGATGCCCAGCAGCCAGACATCCTTGGCCAGCGCGGTTCCGGGCTCAGTGGGTCGCAGGCTGCCCTCCTCGCGCATGCCCGGCGCGCGCAGGTATAGCCCGAGCGTGCCGGCAGAGAACGCGGTCAGCGCGGCTCCGGCAACAGCGGCAGGCACCACCGGCAGGAGCAGCGCGGCGGCAATGGCGGTCTCCCCGGCAGAGAGCAATCTGACGAACTGCTGGGCATCGAGCTTGCCCAAGAAGGGGTAGGCGGTGGTGGCGAACTGCTGCAGTCCCTCAGCGGTGGCCTGGTCCGCGCCGCGTTTCGACAGTGCAGAGTTGAGGAAGAACGCGCCGACGGGGAGCCTGAGCGGCAACTGCCGCGCTGCGGATCGCCAGGTGGAATCGGATGTCATGCCGAGCCTCCCGAAGTGGGCAGTTGGCCCCTGGAGAACGACCGTCGGCCTGTGTAGCACCGACCGAGTCACGGAACGTGGCAGATCAAGGCGGAGTGGCACCACTTCTCAGCGCGTCGCGCAGCACCGAGACGGCCTGGGCAACGGCCGCACGGGTGGCATGGGTGTCGCTGAGAGGGTTGAGCATCATGAAGTCGTGGGTGATGCCGTCGTAACGGACGGTGGTGATGTCGACGCCCGCGGCGCGGAGCTTGGCCGCGTATGCCTCGCCCTCGTCGCGTAGGACGTCTGCCTCGTCGACGAGGAGGAAGGCTGGTGGGAGACCGGCGAGCTGATCGAGGGTGGCCTTCAGGGGGGAGGCGGTGATCTCGCTGCGCTGCGCGCGATCGGGAATGTAGGCGTTCCAAAACCATTCCATGGCCTGGGCGGTGAGGAAGTAGCCGGTGGCGAGATCGGAGTAGGACTGGGTGTTCATTTCGGCGTCGGTGACCGGGTAGTACATGGACTGATGCACGAAGCGGACGTCGCCGCGCTCCTTGGCCAGCAGGGCGAGAGCAGCCGTCATGTTTCCGCCGACCGAGTCGCCTGCCACCGCCATGCGGTCCGGATCGAGGCCGTGGGCAGCGCCTTCTCGGACGATCCACTGAGCGGTGGCGTAGCCCTGCTCGATCGCCACCGGGTAGTGCGCCTCGGGAGAGCGGGTGTACTCGACGAACACGACCGCGGCCTGCGCCCCGTCCGCGAGCTCGCGCACCAGCCGATCATGGGTGTCGGCGTTGCCCAGAATCCAGCCACCGCCGTGCATATAGAGAACCACGGGGAGGGGTGGCGTGGCGCCGCGCGGCCGGACGATGCGGGCACGTACATCGCCGACATCGGCAGGCACGGTGATCCACTCCGAGTCGACATCGAGTTTCTCGATCGGTTCGGCTTGAAGGTCGTCCAGCACCCTGCGGGCCTTCTCGGGCCCCAGTTCGTACAAGAACGGCGGCTGGGACGTGGCATCTGCGAACTGCTGGGCTGCGGGCTCCAGAACGATGGAGCCGGAGGGAGCGGTCATGACGAGCTCCGTGAGGTCTGGGGCTGAGAGATGCTGAGGACGCCTGCACGGCCTGACCGCGGAGCGTCAATGCGCCTCGCCACTGGGCAGGCAGCGCAGCATCGCCACAAGCAACAGCCTCGCCCCTCCGAGGCGTGATCGCATCCGTGCAGTCGCACACCACGGCCCGTACCGCCACTGCGCCTTGCTGCCCGAGCCGAGGCCGAAGCAGGTGGAGGGCTGGCTGCGGGCGGTCAGGCGCCTCGGTCGCGATCTCGGGCAGATCATCGGATGCGAGTCTTCCGGCCGCCTTTTGCCAGGCGGCCCCTTCCATCGGATCTGCCTCCGGCACGGTGCTCAGCCTGGGTACGCCCCGACAGCGGGTGTTCGGCCTCACGGACTGGACGCGCGACGGTGCCCTCGCGGAGTATGCCGTCGTCGAGGCACGCAATCTTGCGCCGCTGCCGGGCCCACAGGCACGGTCCCATCAGCGGACGAATCCACCATGCACGCGCGAAGGCCTGCTCGCATCCCGTCGCCACGCACATTCGGCGCGGGCGACGGCATCGACGCCGTCGCATGCCTCGTGGCCGGGACCGCCAGTGGCTCACGGCCTTGTGCCCGGGGTGCCGGAGCCTGGTTTTTTGCCGTGCTCACGGCGCCTACCTGCCGGTTCCCGTTGATGTGCCCTGCGGCAGACGAAGCGCTCTCGGGCTGCGGATAGCGCTCTGCCCTGGCGGCCGGGCCGGGTGCCTGCCTGGTCCGCGTCTTTGGGGCGGCCGTGAGCGTCGGTGGCCGTGTCTCCTGGTTTTCGCCGCCTGGAGCCACGTAGTCGAGGACGCCCCGCGCGGCGTCCTCCCCGAGCACGCCAGTGATCACCCACGTGGCAAGGTACTGGGACGCGAGGCAACCGCCCGCCGTAGCGATATTCGCCTCGGCGTGGAACGGCTCGTCGAGCACAGGTATGCCGCAAGCTTCGGCAAAGGGGCGGGTCTTCCTGTCCGCGCAAGCAGGCATGCCATCCCGCAGGCCTGGGCGGGCGAGCACCAGCGCGCTGGAGCACTGGGCGCCGATCAGCCGGCGCGGCGCTGCCCTGTCACCTCGACGCCGTTCATCGACGTGACGACCGGCGTCGGCTTCGTGATAGGAGCCTCCAAGCTGTCCCCGCGGCACCGATCGATCAGCGCGGAAGCTATGAAGCTGTCGAGTTCGTTGAACTGTCGAAGGTGACCACTGCTACCTGCATCGCAACCCCCTCAAGTACGGCGTCCACGCTCCCTGCAGTCTCCGTGAGGCGCCCTTACCAGACGAGGGCCAGTGTGCTGCTTGTGGCCTGCCGGCCATCGCTGGGAGCACGTACCGAAGCAGGTGAGGACGCGCATCAGCCCCAGGTCGAGCCCTCTATCGGCAGGGGTACCTCGGTAATTCAGTGCCCAAGGGCGATGCGGTCACGACGGCAGTTCGGTCCCGGCCTGCTCACTCACCATGTACTGGGCGTACCAGTCCGGCCAGTTCGGGTCCTCCGCACCGATGTTCGCCTCATGCTCCCCGTGCGCGGCCGCGGCGCGGCGCAGCGCGCTCGCCAAGTCCTCGGCCGAGGCGAACGTCGTGGTCGCGGGATCGAGGCGTCCCGGGAGCCGGGTCGTGACCTCCTGGAGAAGCCAGCCGTTGCCGTCCGGGTCGCTGAAGGACAGGAACGAGCTGTAGCTCGTGCGCTGCGGATCCGGCCCCGGCAGCCGGGCCTCTGTCCCGGCGTGGTGGAAAACGCCGCCGGCGTCGTGGAACACCTCGCTCGGCTCGGCGCCGACCCGTTTCAACTCATCGTATGCGGCGTTGATGTCGTCCACGATCAGGTGCATGCCCTGAGCCGAGCCCGGCGTCTGGGACGTGACCGAGGTGCCGAAGACGACCGACGCCGGCGAGCCCGGCGGCGTCACCTGCACCACCCGGTAGTTCTCGTCAGGGGCGATGTCCGCGTCCAGCCTCCAGCCCAATCGCGTGTAAAAGTCCCTGGCCGGTCGACGTCGGACACCGGCACCACCACGACTTCGAGTTTCATGTCCATGACCGACACTTCCTGCGCTCGTAACGAGATGCCGCTATGACGAGACTCGCACGGCCGGACGCGGGCCGCGCCCGGGAATCCGGCAGACGGTGGCCCGGTCCACGCCGGGGCCAGTTGTCGGAAGGAGCCGACGGCCAGGAAGGCCTGGACGGGGATTCGGCCAGGCGCTCGGCGGACTGGCCCGGCCGAACACCTTCGGGGCTCCGCGCCGACAGGCGTGATCGTGGGCTCACGATGCTCGGGCGGCGGTCCGGAAGCCATCCGCGCACCATCAGCAGGGCGCTGTGGCGCGCAGGGGTATCGGCGTCGCCGGCAGGCGGCTTACGGCCGCTGGCCGACGGCGCCGATGCCGAGTCGGCCGAGCAGCCCGAAGGCGATTGCGGTACCGGTGCCGTAGGCGACGTGCGCGCCCAGATCCCAGGCCACGATCTTGGCGTCGTACTGCCAGATCGGCTTGTAGAGCCCTGTGATCGGCAAGGTCACGTAGTCACCGGCGAACACTGCGGCACCGAAAGCCACGCCATACACGGGGGAGGACCTCGGCAGTGATCCGGCCAGGATGCCGTAGGCCGCGCCGGCCGCTGATCCGTAGGCCCAGTGTGCGGCGGTGCTGGTGAGCCAGGCAGAACCATCAGGAAGCCGGCGCTGGGTGAAGCCCTCGATCACCCGCTTCGCCACCTGCCCCGGAGCAGGGGCCTTCTCCCAGCTCTCGACCGGCGCGAATTCCCAGGCGAGCGGGCTGTCCGTCCCTCCTGCGCGACGGTACTTCAGGTAATGGACGGCATCCAGGCACACCGTCCCCACCACCCCGGCCAGCAGGCCGGCCGCCACCGCCGCGAGGGGAGTCGGCGGTTTCCTCTGGGAGCGCATGACGCAATCTCCTCATCGATCGGGCCGGGAAGGAAGGTCGATGTTCTTCAGCGCCCGGACTGCGGTTGGGAGGCATCGAGCCCGCATCGAGTATCCGGCGGTCAGGACGGGCGCGCACGAGGAGAACGTTCGCGGGCGCGAGCGGTGAGGGACCTGCGACGGGTGGCCCGAGCGGTCCTGCGGAAGCCGCTGACCGCAGGGGGCGCCCGTCTGCCGAAAGGCATATCCACCGGGACAACCTGAATGGGCGACCCCGTTCGCTCATCCGCTTCGCCGTGAACGCATGTTCGGCGCACGTCGGACAGGCTGACGTGCGTCCCGCCCGTCCTTCACAGGAGAAGAAGCTACGACGTTGTGGCCTGTGCCGCCTCGACAGCGCCGCATACGCACCACCTTCGCCGCGGGGTGACCGCAGCGGCTCTGTCGTCTGAGCCTGTCCCTGCGCCCAGACTGACCGATCGGGAGGGGCAGAAGGTGCAGCAGATCGTGCGCCATGGCAGCACCACGAGCAAGTCCCACGTCGGACCATTGGGGTCGGCCCATGTCGCGGTCGATGTAGCAGAACAGGGCGGCGGGCGCGCCGAAACAGTCCCAGTTCGCGGAAGCGGCCCGCTGGCGCGCCTCCCAGTCCTCAAGCGCAATGCCGAGTGCGCTGTAGCGCTCATGGCCGAAGGCGGATCGGCGCTCGTGGTACGGGGACTTGAGTGCGGGCGGGTACATCTCGTACTCCCGCTCGTCCCAGGGGTCGCCTGCGGCCACGCGCTCGCCGGCGCGCCTCTTGAGCTCGGCCAGCGGCCGGCCGGTCAGCACGTAGGTACGCCACGGCCGGAGGTTTGACCCGGACGGCGCCCAGGCCGCGGCGGAGAGCACGCGTTCCAGCACCGCCCTCGGTATTTGCCGGCTGGTGAATCCGCGAACCGCTCGCCGGCTTGTGACCGCCTCATGGACGTCCAGGATCCTCTCCCTCCCTCATCTGTTCCGTGTGACCACTCGTGGACGGAAAACGCAAAGCCCAGTCCGCCCACCGGTAGTGGTGCGTCCCACGCTGTGCGCACGAGGCGGGCGGTTGGCGAGGTGGGCGACAGGGGGCTCTTTGCGGTCTGCGCACCTCGGAGGGGGCGAGCGGGTCAGGAGAGCCAGTCGGTGTAGCGGGTGGGGGCGAGGTGGGCGTGCTCGTCGGTGAGGACGTCGCCCTTGACGGCGGCGAACATGCCGGCGGTGGGGTCGGTGACGACCGTGCGGTTGTCGCCCTTGTGGGACAGGGTGATGCGGCCCAGCTCGTCCAGGGGGAAGATCTCGGGGCCGGCGATGTTGCGCATGCCGTTCAGCGGGGCGCCTGCGGCGACCTGTGCCACCGCGTCGGCCACGTCCTTGGCGGCGATCGGCTGGACTGGCGTGGCGGGCAACCGGACAGTCTCGCCGTCGGCGGTCCAGGACATGACGGCGTCCATGAACTCCATGAACTGTGTCGCCCGGACGATCGAGTAAGGGACCGGGCCGGCCGCGAGGATCTGCTCCTGGAGCACCTTCGCCTTGTAGTAGTCCAGCTCCGGCACCTGGTCCGCCCCGACGATCGAGAGGATGACGAAGTGACCGACGCCGCTCTTGTGGGCCGCGGCCAGGAGGTTGTCCATCGAGGTCTGGAAGAAGGCCAGGGAGGCTTCGTCGAAGGTCGGGGAGTTCGTCAGGTTGACGACGACGTCGGCTCCCGCCACCGCCTGATCCAGCCCCTGGCCGCTGATGACGTCGACCCCGGTGGACTTCGAGTGGGGTACCGCCTCGTGTCCGGCGGCGATCAGATCAGTGACGACCTGCGATCCGATCAGGCCGGTACCGCCGATGACTGCGATCTTCATAGGGTGCCCTTCCTTGAGATTACGTGAGCAAATGTGACATATGGGGCATCATGTCGGTCCGGCAAAATGCGCCTTGCAGGCCGGAGACCGCTCATGCAACCAAGCCCCTCATGCAACCAAGCCCCAGGGACCATGGCTGAGGTGTTGCGGGACGGCTGTCGGGCGGAGAGTCGTGGTCCGCTCGGGGCAGGTGCCATGTCGACATTTCAGCCGGCCACAGGGCCAAGGTACTCGGCACATGACCGCGCGAACGCAGTGCCAGGTGCCGCAGTCTCTGGTGCCCTTGTTGCCAGCCGGTCCTCACAGGTGGATCGGGAGGTGGCGGGGGCCGCGGAGCATGGCGTTCTGCCGATACGGGGGCGGGTCCTCCACGAGGCGCGCCGTGCCGAGGTGGGGGAGCAGTGCGCCGAGTGCGGCCTGCGCTTCCAGACGGGCGAGGGGTCCGCCGTAGCAGATATGGATGCCGCTGCCGAAGCCGAGGTGCTGGTTGTCGGCCCGGGTGGGGTCGAACCGGTCGGCATCGTGGAACCGCTTGGGGTCGCGGTTGCCTGACGCCAGTGCCAGCATGACGGACGCCCCTCGGGGCACGGGGGTGCCGGCGATGTCCATGTCGGCGCGCGGGATGCGTTCGCGCATGTGGACCGGGGGTTCATAGCGCAGCAGCTCCTCCACGGCGCGTGGCAGCAGCTCGGGTTCACGTCGCAGGTGGTCCAGCTGTTCGGGCTGCCGCAGGAAGGTGAGCACCCCATTGGTGATCAGGTTGACCGTGGTCTCATGACCCGCGATGAGCAGGAGCACGGCCGTCTCCGCGAGTTCCTGCTGGGTGAGCCGCAGCGCCGGATCCGGCTCGTTGGCGAACGCCGAGAGCATGTCGTCGGTCGGCTTGCCGCGGCGCTGTTCGGCCAGGTTCAGCAGGTACCCGCCCATCTCCATGCGGGCCTGGTCGCCGGCCTTGTCCGTCTCGGTGGTGTCCGCGCCGGGGCGGACGTCAGCGGCGGCGACGAGGGCGTCGGACCAGGCCCGGAACAGCGGCTCGTCCTCGCGCGGCACGCCGAGCAGGCGGCAGATGACCGCGACGGGAAGCGGGTAGGCGAAGTCGTCGACGAGATCGATCTGCTCACCCGCCTGGAAGGACACCAGCAGTTCCTTGGTGATCCGGTCGATCTCGCCACGCATGCCGTCGACGCGGCGGGGGCTGTGTGGCGGGCCGAAGGGCCGCATGGCCAGGGTGCGCAGTCTGTGGTGTTCAGGGTCGTCGAGCCGCAGGAACGGCAGTTGCTGTGCTTCCCCGCCGCCGGTACGGGGATCGACACTCATCCGAGGGTCGTGGAGCAGGGCGGCGATCTCGTGGTAGGTGCCGATCAGATAGGTGCCGTCGACCTGCTGAACCACGGGACCTGCCTCGCGGAGTTCCGCGTACAGCGGGTAGGGGTTGGGGCGGCTGGCATAGTCGGTGATGCGTTCCAGCAAGGTCTCGGAGGCCATCAGGGCTCCTCGTAGTTGAGCGGTACGCGGGCTACACCACGGTCAGCCGGCGGTCGGGAAGGTGACCGGTGAGCGCGACGGTCGGGCCGTGGGACAGCACTGACGGATCCGGTACGTCGGACGGAATCGGAACGTCGGCCGCGATCGCCCGGTCGGCCGCGCCGGGCGGGGGCGGGAACGGGGCGGCCGTTTCGATCAGGTGCCGGTAGTAGTTGAGCGACTTGGCCATGTCGACGGTGACGGCGGCGGTGATCCGGCCCCTGTAGCCGTAGACCATGGCGAGACGGCGCGCCTCCAGGGAACCCTGCGCGATGACGACGTGATCGGAGTACGTGGGCACGCCCACCGACTTGATGTTGAGCCCGAACTGCGTCGACCAGAACACGGGGATGGACAGGTGCGGGCGCTGCAGCGGCCCCGGGTTGACCATGTTGTGCGCCGCCACCTCGGCCTGCTCCACCGCGTTCCCCCAGTGCTCCAGGGACAGCATCTGGTAGCCGAACAGCGGATGGGGAAAGCGGGAGACGTCGCCGGCCACGAAGACGTCGTCGGTGACGATCCCGTACATGTTGAAGGCGCGGCAGCCTGCGTCGCAGGCGATCCCGCGCGGGCCCGCCGCCAGCCCGGAGTCCGCCAGCCACTCCACGTTGCGGACCGCCCCAAGCGCCACGACGCACACGTCCGCCTCGACACGGCTGCCGTCGGACAGCTGCGCACCGGTGAAGGCGCCGTTCCCGTTCAGGGCGGTGACCGTCACCCCGGTGCGCAGGTCCACGCCGTGGTTGCGCTGCATGACGGCCGCGAGCTTCGACAGCGTGCCGCCGAGCGCGCCCACCAGGGGTGCGGGACCGCGTTCGGCGACTGTGACCTGCAGCTCCAGTTCACGGCAGGCGGAAGCGATCTCCGAGCCGGTGAAGCCGGCGCCGATCACCAGTACCCGCTCCGGCCCGGCGGCCAGCCGCTCGGCCAGCCCCTTCCCGTCCTCGCGCGTGCGGAGGGTGAACACCCCGTCCAAGGCGGCTTCCTCAGGGTTGGGCCAGGGCCGCGCCCGGGTGCCGGTGGCGATCAGGAGCCGGTCGTACGGCAGCGACTCGCCGTCTTCCAGCAGCACCCGTTTGGGCAGCAGGTCCACACCGGTGGCGCGGACGCCCAGCCGCCACTCGGCCTCGGGGTCGCGGCGCTGCGGCAGCTCGGTGGTGTCCGCCGTCGCCTGCGCGAGCAGCACCTGCTTGGACAGTGGCGGCCGGTCGTAGGGCGCATGGGGCTCGTCCCCGACTACGGTCAGTGAGCCGGTGAAGCCCTCCTCACGCAGAGCCTCCGCGGCCCGCAGTCCGGCCAGCGACGCGCCGACGATGACGATACGGCCGTCCTTGAGGTCATCGGGCACCGGTACTCACCTCTTCACCGAGGAGGATGGCCTGGACGGGACATGCCGCGGCGGCCTGGCGCACGCGTTCTTCCTGGTCGTCGGGCACGGCCGTGGCATACAGCAGGCCTTCCTCGCCGTGCAGCTCGAACACGTCCGGCGCGAGGAACACGCACTGGGCGTAGCCCTGGCAGCGAGTGAGATCGACAACGGTCCGCACCGTCACCACTTCCTCCGCTGTCTCACCCCCCTCATCTCCAGCATGGGCGGAGAACTGGGGGCTCGCACGGTGACTGCCGAGGCCCCCCGTCCGCCGTCAGCCCAGGGCGCAGTGGAGGTTGAATGCGGCACTGATCAGGACAAGGTGCGTAAACGCCTGAGGGAAATTGGCCAGTTGCTCGCCGGTGTGGCTGATCTCCTCGGCGTACCGGCCGACATGGTCGGCGTAGGTGACCATCTGCTCGAAGCCCGGTCGAGCCTCGTCGAGGCGGCCGGGTGCCCCCGTCGCCCTTCACGCCGTCGGGGCTGGCCTTGAGGTCGTAACGCCAGACCAGGGAGTCGGAGACCAGTTCGTTGCCGAGGGCATCGACGGTGGACGGCCATACGGGGTCGTGGGGAGCGATGAACCTGGTCAGCGGCATTATCAGAAGTACAGCGTCCAGCACGTCGCCCCCTAGAACTGGACGAACGCATGCCGGATCGACGACCAGCCATGGTCCAGGATCCGCCAGTAGATCGTGGGTCCGGTCGGTGCTCACTGAGGCAGCCGTGCGCAGATCGCCGATCAGGCCGTGATCAGCGATCGGGAGATACCGGGCGGGTGGCTCCGACCGTGCGACGTGGCTTTCCACGCCGACGATCGCCGCGTCCGTCCGGGTCTGCCGGCGCTGAAGAGAGGGCGCTCCACCGTTGCAGTGCTCCGGTCACTGCGCCGTACAGCAGCCCTGTCGACACGTGCCATCAGTTTCGATGCCGGTGCGACAGTTCCCGTAAGCCAAGGGCCAGTTCGCACAGCCTGGCCCGCTGGCACCTTGCCGCCGCTCCGCTGAAGCCTCTCGCCCCCGCTCCACTGCCGGGATCAACCGAACGGAGCGGGTCCGCCGACGAGAACCTTCCTGAGGCCAGGGGTAGCGTGAAGTGACGGATACCCAGCTGAACTCGTGCTGCGGCGAAAGGCCCTGGGCGGCCCCTTCGGGCCCGGATGAGAGATGGAAGACCACTCATGCCTCGATCCATGCGCGCGCTCGTAGCTGTGGAGGCCGGCGAGCCCACTGATGTGCTGCGGCTGGAATCTCGGCCCATTCCCGTGCCGAAAGCCGGTCAGGCGTTGATCCGTGTGAAGGCGACCCCGGTTCACGCGAGTGATCTGCACGTGCTGCGCGGCCGCTACGGCTTCTCCCCGACGTTTCCCGCTGTCGGGGGCAACATGGAGTGCGTGGGTCGTATCGAGGCTCTGGGCCCGGACACCCAGGGGCTGAGGGTCGGTGAGCGCGTGGTGGCCGCTGCGGTCCCTGCGGTACCCGGACCCCCTGTGGCCGGCACGTGGCAGGAATACCTCGTGGCCGACACGCACAGGCTTCTGCCGGTGCCCGACCATCTGAGCGACTCCAGCGCCTGCCAACTCGCCGTCAATCCGTTGACCGCGCTGCTCCTCGTGACGCGTGAACTCGACGTACAGCCGGGTGAATGGCTCCTGCAGACGGCCGCGGGCTCCACCGTCGGCCGGCTCGTCATCCAGCTGTCCCGGCACCTGGGTATCCGCACGATCAACGTCGTGCGGCGACGCACCGCCGTGGAGGAGATCAAGGCACTCGGCGGGGATGAGGTCATCTGCACCGAAGACGAGGACCTACTGCAGCGTGTCGCCGAGACAGCGGGGCCGGCCGGCGTGCGCAAGGCCGTCGACTGCGTGGCAGGCCCCGTAGGCGCCCAGGTGTCCCAGGCACTCGCTCCGGGAGGACAGCTGGTGGTCTACGGCGCACTCTCCACCCACCGGCAGACCGACCCCGCCGCGCTGACGATCCCGCTGCAGGCACGCTCGGTCATCTACGAGACCAAGGCAGTCCGTGGCTTCTGGCTGAACCGATGGTTCGGCACCGCCTCACCCGAGGACGCGCTGCACGCGCTGTCCCAGGTGCGCAGCCTCGTCACCGACGAGGTGCTGAGCATCCCCCAAGGGCAGCCGTTCCCGCTCGACCGCTTCACAGAAGCCGTCCCGCTCGCCGAAGCACCCGCACACGGCACCAAGCCACTGTTCGTCTTCTAGAGACGGCCAGGCGGTGAAATGAGGGCCCTGCAGCCGGGCGCCGTCTCACATGCGTCGCTGCGGCGTTCGATGCACGCTGGTGGGGGAGAGGGCTTCTTGCGTGGACAACCTGCGTGCGTGACGACCCGGCCGTCCCGGCACGATACGAAATCAGGTGCGGAAGCGGGAAGGAAGCGCGATGGAGATCAAAGAATCGACTGCCCTGGTCACGGGAGCCAACCGTGGCATCGGCTACGCGGTCGCCCGCGCACTGATCGCGCGGGGGCCGGCCAAGGTCTACGCCGGTGTCCGCGATCCGGCGAGCGTGAGCGGCGAGTACCTGACTCCGCTGCGTCTGGACGTCACCGTGCCGGAGGAGGTCGCCGCGGCAGCCTCCGCAGCCGGCGACGCCACCATTGTGATCGTCCACGCCGGCTTCGCGGAGACGGATCTCAGCTCCTTCACCGGCGCACCGAAGATCAGTGCGGAGGATGTCGCGGACCAGACCACGGAGGCACTGGCGAACGACCGGGTGGAAGTCCTACCGACGAGCGGACCAGGCAGGTCAAGCATGCGTTGTCGCAACCGGCCGAACGGTGAGGGGAAGCCGCCTCGGCACGAAGGGGCTGTCGGCAGCGGATCACCGCCTGGTTCCTGCCGCAGCTCGACGCAGTGCCGGATCAGTCCTCGGCACAAGCTCGAGAAGACCGCAGCGCAGGAGGATTCATGAACGTTGAGCCGCCTGCGGGATACGGCTCCCGCGACCAGGCCCTGCACGGGCAGACCCTCGTCGTCCTCGGCGGCAGCGCGGGTATCGGGCTGGCGACCGCACGGCTCGCCCGCAACCAGGGAGCGTCGGTGGTCCTCACCGGCAGGGACCCGGAACGGCTGCGCACCGCGGCCAAGGAAGCCGACGCGCTCAGCACCGCGGCTTTCGACGCGCACGACCCGGTGCAGCTGGAGCGGTTCTTCCAGCAACTGCCGGGGCCGGTCGACCACGTGCTGGTCACCGCGGGCGGCCCGTCCTACGGCCGCCTTCTGGACATGGACGCCGAGCAGGCACGCCGGGCGATCAGCGACCACATGGTGCTCGCACTCGAGGTCGCGCGCCACTGCGTCGGCACCGTACGGCCCGGCGGCACGCTGCTGCTTCTGGGCGGCACGGGAGCCCGCCGGATCCGGGCCGCTCTCGGTGTCGCCCCCACGGTCACCGCCGCGATGCCCGCGTTCACGGCCAGTCTCGCACTCGAGCTCGCGCCGGTCCGGGTGAACCTGATCGCCCCGGGCTTCGTGGACACCCCGTTGTCGGCCCGGCTGCTCGGCGACACGCTCGACGCCCGTCGCGAGGAGCTGCGCACCACGCTGCCGATCGGGCGTGTGGTCGTACCCGAGGACGTGGCGGCGCTCGCCGTGCACATCATGACCAACAGCGCACTCACAGGTGCGACGTACGACGTCGACGGGGGCCAGCAGCTCGTCGGCTGACCCACGCGTCGGCGGCGGTCATTTGCCGGGCATCGCGGTGGCGACACTCTCCCCGAGGCCTCCGGCACCGCCGGTCGCGAGGACGGGCATGGTCAGCCGGTGTGTTGTGAGTTGCTGGTGCTGGGCGTTGGTGGTGTCGAGGGCCCGGCACCACCCGAAGCTGCCCCGCAAGGCGTCGTACTGAGAGGCGAGGATCCGGATCCGGGCTGGCGTAACGACGTCACCCAGCTCATCCCGCTGCTCGAAGCCGTTCCGCCGGTGCGGGGCAAGCGCGGCCGGCCCCGGCGCCGCCCGGGCATTGTGCTCGGTGACCGCGGCTACGACCACGACAAGTATCGCCGCCTCGTCCGGGCGCTCGGCGTGAAGCCGGTGATCGCCCGACGTGGCACCGAGCACGGCTCCGGACTCGGCGCCCAACGCTGGGTGACGTCCTCGACGGTGATCAGGGAATCCGGGAACTGGGTGTCGAACTCGATGTCTATCTCGGGGTTGCGCATGTCGGTCATCCAGCAGATGCTCCTGCCGACCGCTGGAGGTTGTCCCGTAACCGGTGAGTCGGGTGGTGTGTTGGCTGGACGTGGGTGGGGTGATCTCAGCGGATGATCCGAAGTGGATCGAGCCGTTCTCCGGACTGAGCGAGTCGCAGTTCACCAGGTTGGTGGCGACGTATTGGCGCACGAACCTGACGTCGCGGCAGGTGGCGCCGTTGTGCGGGGTCTCGAAGTCCGCGGCCGACCGCATCCTCGATCACCTCGCACCCTTGCCGGCCATCTCTCCGGCCCGGCGGCCAAGCAAAGAGACCGTCCAGATCATCGACGGCACCCTGGTGCCCACCCGTGATCGCAGCGTGACCGCGTCCGGTAAGAACCATCGGTACTCGACGAACCTGCAGGTCGTGACCGACGCCAACAGCCGCCTCGTGGTAGCGAGGGGCCTTCGCTGCCCGGCTGCCGCAACGACTGGCGGGTGTTCACGGAGTCCGGCGTCGACAGGGTCTGTCGCGGCGCACCGACCCTCGCCGACGGCGGGTACCAGGGCACCGGCCTGCTCAGCCCGCTCCGCATACGACGAGGTCGGATGTACCTCAGCCCACAGCAAGACGCGGAGAACGCCGTCCACCGCCGGGCGCGAGCAACGGGACAACCTCTAGAGACGTATGTGGTCCAGACAGTCACAAGCCCCCAGCCGATGCGAGGGATGCAGGACATCCGTCAAGGGGCAGCTGTCTCCGCTATGTTGGGCCTCGGCCGGCCTGAGGACGTGACAGGGCTGGGATCGTGGGAGGGGTGAGCGACGCGTGGAAGGAATCGCCCGGATTCCGCTGGATGGTGGGGGCTCGGTGCTGATCGAGGCGGCGCCGGAATTCGACGGGCCGGTGAAGGCCGGGAGGATCAGCGACGCCATCCGTGACCTTCCAGTGAGTCTGGCAGCGGCCCTTGAACCAGTGACGGACATGACCCGGACGGTGCTGAGGCAGCTGCGAAGGGCCAGTCCTGACGAGATCGAGGTCGAGTTCGGCGTCAATCTGGCTGCACATGCTGGAGCGGTGATCGCCAAGAGTGAGGCCAATTGTCACCTGCGGGTGAAGGTGGTGTGGAAGGGCGATGAATCCGCTCCTGACACACCTGAAAGTCAGTGAGCGCAGGCCATGGACATGGGTTCTGTGTCTTCCGGGCCTGGTCAAGGGACAGGTCTGACCACTGCGGTCGCTCAGATATTGGATGCCGCGGGCCGTGCGGTGGGGGCAGGATTCCTGGCCGGCGAGGGCGTGGTCATCACGTGTGCACACGTGGTGGCGGAGGCCGGAGCTGGTCCTGGTGGCACCGTTCGGCTCGCCTTCCCACACGTCGGAGGCAAGCCACAGGCGCTCGGCCTGGCGGTCGCCGAAGCGTGGCGGGCCCCCGAGGACGAGGACCTCGCCATTGTGCGGCTGGAGGAGACACCGGCCGGAGTCACCGCATTGGCGCTGGGCTCGGCAGACGGTTGCCGGGGGCATCGGGTCCGCACGTTCGGCTTTCCCAGTCAGGCGCCACCCGATGGTCACTTCGGCTATGGCGTTGCCGGTGACCTTCTACCCGCCAACGGGCGCTCGTTACTGCAGCTCACGGACGCCAACGACCTGACCACAGGCTTCAGCGGCGCCCCGGTCGTGGACGGCGTGACCGGCCTGGTGATCGGCATGCTCAGTGCCATCACCGCCCCTGACACTTACCTGAAAGGCCAGGGCATCGCCTATGCGACGCCCAGCGAAGCCCTGCGAGAGGTCTGGCCCACGCTTGTCGAACGGCAGGTCTGTCCGTATCGGGGGCTGGAACCATTCACGGCCGCGCATGCCGAGTGGTTCTACGGGCGCGACGAGGCGGTCGATCGGGTACTGACCGGCCTTGCCCAGCACCGCCAGGCGTTGCTGTTGCTCGGGCCTTCAGGGTCGGGGAAGTCGTCCCTGGTCCAGGCCGGGGTGCTGCCCGCCCTGGCCACCGGAAGGCTGCCTGGCAGTGACCGCTGGCTGCCCGTCCTCGTGCGCCCAGGGCATAACCTGCTGGCCGAACTCGATCACGCCGGGTTATCAGGTGCGGACGCTGATGAGATTGTCGCGGGGATCACCCGCAGGCTGGACGCCGACCCCACCTGCGAGCGCATCGTCCTCGTCATCGATCAATTCGAGGAACTGCTCACCCAGCCCGACAGTGAACGGCAGTTGGACCAGCTCTCGGCCCTGATCGGCTCGGGCGCTCAGCTCAGCGTGCTCCTGGTCATGCGGGACGACTTCTATCCTCTGCTGGCCTCGACGGCCCCGGAGTTGTTGGAAGCCGTTGCCCCGGGCCTGGTCAACGTGCCGGCCACCTTGAGCGTTCAGGAGCTGAGGGCGATCATCACCCTGCCTGCCGAGGCAGCGGGGGCCCGTTTCGAGGACGGTCTGACCGAGCGGATCACCGCCGATGTCCTGGCAGGCGACCGCACCGGTCCAACGGCCCGCAGGGCGCCGGCCACGCTGCTGCCCCCGCTGGCACTGGTGCTCAGCCAACTCTGGGAACGACGCCGCAACGGCTTCCTCACCCACGAGGCATACGACGCCATCGGTGAGGTCACCGGAAGCCTGGCCACCTGGTGCAACGCCACCCTCGACCGATTGCCGAGGGAGCAACGGCCCACCGCCAAGCGCATCTTGACGGCGCTCGTGCGGCCCGCACCGGCCTCCCACCTCGTTCCGGCAGTCCGCCAGCAGCTTCCGCTGTCCGTTCTGCGGGAACTTGCCGCAGACACCAACGCCGGCGTCCCGCCGGCCGGCTCCGACGTTGATGAAGTGCTGGCCTCGTTGACCCGGTACCGAATCATCACGACCCGCTCGCAACGCGCTCCCGGCCAGCCTGAGTCGGCACCCGGCGAGCCGGTGGCCGAACTCATCCACGACACGCTGATCCGTGACTGGCCCGATCTGCGGGCCTGGGTGGCCGAAGACCACGAATTCCACGACTGGCTGCGCCGCGCAAGCGAGCGGCAGGCCCGGTGGGCGGAACTGCCCGGTTCCGATGAACTGCTCACCGGTCGCGATCTGGCTGAGGGCCTGGAGTTTTCCCGGCAGCGGGCGTTGCCGCAGGACATCACCGCGTTCCTCCGCAGCAGCCATCGGCACCAACAAGTTGCGATGCGTCGCAGCAGACGCCTCAACGCCCTATTGGCATCAGCGCTCGTGCTGGCTCTGATCTCCGCGGGATCCTTCCTGTGGCAGAGGCAGACCGCCGTCACCGCACAGAAAGTCGCGGAGTCCCGCCAGCTTGCCGCCCAGTCGAAGGATCTGATCGGTAGCAACCCGGATCTGGCTTCGCTCCTGGCCATCCGGGCCTACCAACGCAGCCATACCAACGAAGCCATAGCCAGTCTCTACGCCGCGGCCAGCCTTCCCCTCCAGCACCGCCTCACCGGCAACAGAGGCGAAGTGAGCGCAGTGGCATTCAGCCCCGACCGTCGGACGCTGGCCACCGGCGGCGACCGTACGGTCCGCCTCTGGGATGTGAACGACGGACGTGCCCGGACCGTGCTGACTGGTGCCACTGACTCCGTTTTCTCTCTCGACTTCGGCCCGGACGGCCGCACCGTGGCCGCAGGCATGGCCGACGGCACGGCACGTTTGTGGGACGTGGCCACCGGACGGAGCCGTGTCCTCATCGCCGGCCGTAAGGGCAATGCAGTGGAAGCCATCGCGTTCAGCCCCAGCGGCGGGACCGTGGCAGCCGGTTGTCAGAACGGTGCCGTACAGCTGTGGGACGCGGCCTCCAGGCACCTGCGGACCACACTCACCGGTCACACCGGGCCTGTGCGCACGCTCGCGTTCAACCCCAAGAACGGGATCCTGGCCACCGGCAGCGAGGACAAGAGCGTGCGGCTCTGGGACCTCGCCAGCCACCAGACGTTGAGGAAGCTCACCGGACGCGCCGGCGTGACGTCGGTCGCCTTCAGCCCCGACGGAAACACCCTGGCGACCGGCAGCAATGATCACGCGGCGCGGTTGTGGGACGTGGCCACAGGGGACGTCCGTACCACCCTGACCGGCCACACCGACCGCGTGGAGTCCGTGGCGTTCAGTCCCGACGGCAAGACACTCGCAACCGCCAGCGCCGACACCACGGTACGTCTGTGGAACACGGCGAACGACCAGACACAGATGGCACTCACCGGCCACAGCGGCACCGTGACGTCGGTTGCCTTCAGTCCCGACGGACACCATCTCGCTACCGGAAGCACCGATCACACGGCCCGGCTCTGGGGCCTCCCCACCGACAGTGTCCGAAATATACTGACCGGCCACACCGACGCCGTACTGTCCGTGGCGTTCAGTCCCGACGGCAAGACACTCGCGACCGGCTCCGACCAGGTCCGGCTATGGGACATTGCCACAGGCCGCCGCCGGGGAGCCGCCCTTCCTGAAGATGCCTCGTCGGTGGCTTTCGCTCCCGACGGACGCACCCTCGCTACCGCCGCCATGCTCCATCCAGCGCAATTGTGGGATCTGGCCACAGGCCGCGTCCGGGCGAAACTGACCGGCCGGGCAGGCGAGGCCATATCAGTGGCGTTCAGTCCCGACGGCAGGACACTCGCCACGGGCTCCGACGACGGACCGACGGGCTTGTGGGACCTCAACACACTCCATACCCGCATCGTCCTGCCGAGTCGCCCGGTACCCCCGAACAGCCCGGGCAGCGCTGTGGCATCCGTGGCTTTCACCCGCGACGGACGGACCCTCGCCACCGGCAACACGGACGGCACAACTCAGCTTTGGGACACGGCCTCCGGCCGGCGCAGGTTCACCCTCCCCGACGGACACGGCAATGTGCACTCGGTGGCTTTCAGTCCCGACGGGGACACCCTGGCCACCGGTGACGACGACGGTACGACGTGCCTGTGGGGCGTGACCACGGGACACGCTCGCGCGCAATTCACCGGCACCAGCCCCATCGAGTCGGTGGCCTTCAGCCCCGACGGGCACACCTTGGCGACCGGCAGCGACGACGGCGCGGTACGGCTGCGTGACCTGCAAACCGGCCAAGTCCGAGTCACTCTCACCGGCCATGAGGGTGCCGTGGACGCGGTCGCCTTCAGCCCGGACGGAGACACCCTGGCGACCGGCAGCGATGATCGTACGGCGCGGCTGTGGGAGGTGTCCCTGCCCGACCCGTACGAGGCGATACGGATGATCTGTCGAGCCGTGCATCGTGACCTGACGCCGCAGGAACAGTCCGACTACCTGCCGGGCCAGGCGCGCAGCCCCGTCTGCCCGGACAGATGAGAGCAGAGCCGGAAGAGAGCAACGAGTACGCAGACAGGACCACCCGGCAGCGCGCCACCGCCACACCGGCGGGCCTACGCAGCCGGCGCGCAGCCGGGCGGGTGGCGATGCGCAACCGGCCGCCGTCGTGCTCCACGACCTCACCGGCAGGATCAGCAGCCCCGGCCTCTCCGTCCTCCGCGCCGATCCGGCGGCCCTGCACGGCCGGACCCCGTGCAACACCTGAACCGTCCGACTGGTCTACCCGAGCTCACGCAAAGGTGCCAGGAACGCGGCGGGTGTGCGAAGAGGCTGGTCCCCGGTGGGGGCGGCCGGTGAAGCCGCCCTCGCCCGCGCACAGTGCTATGACCGGCATGCCGCGGACCAGCTCCGGCCTGGGCGTCCACCATCCCCGACGCGCGGACCGTGTACTGGGAGCAGCACCTCACCGACACCGGCATCCAGCCGACCGACATGGGCGAGCTGCGCTACTCCAGCCGACGCCTGAGCCACGCGAGCGTCCCCCTGCGCGACCTCACCCCGACCGTTCAGAAGCAGCTGCTCGACGGTTCGGCCCGCCTCGCAGCCACCTACCGGAACGTCGGCTACCGCGGCCGCCTCAGCACCGACGCCACCGTCACCCCCGCCGGGCGGGTGCCGTTCACCGAGGTCAACGCCCAGGTCACCGGGTCCTGGCACATCAACCCGTGCCGCTGGTGAGATGAGGACCGCTCTCGGCCTCGTGGAACCTCCATCCACGGCCTCCACGACCGGGGACACCGGATGTCCGACTACCGGGGCGAGCCGCTCGACGAGGTGCTCGAACGCTTCACCCAGTCGTCCAGCCGGGCACGGGACCTCGCAGGACCCTGCATGGCAACTTGAGCAAGGCCCCTCTGCTATCGGCCACGTCGCGTACAAGGCGGTGCCTGACGGCGAGGAGTCGGCAGCCGGGATCTGAGGCCACGCCAGACGGGGTGCGATCGTCTGCGGCCAACCTGAGTGACAGGCCAGGACCGGTCTTGAAGGTCCCGACCTTCGGTCTGTGCCCGGCCACCCAACCAGGGCAAGTTTTCTGACTCCCGGTAGCCAACTCACACCGATGCCTCCCATAAATGAGTGAAATTTGAAAAAATTGGTGTGACGTTGCTCCTTGATTGTGTGGATACTGCTACTATGGTGGCGAGTTGATGGGTCTGGAGGGTGAGTGAGTCGGCCAGTGCACGAAGAGATGAACGTAACCGAGGCACGCAACGCTCTCTACACCCTGGTGAAGCGCGCCGAGGAAAACGGGCGTACGACCCTCATCTATAAGGGCCAGAAGCGGCAGGATCGCGTGCTGCTGGCGCCGCTCGACCGGCTTCCGGCGGCACGTGAGACGGAGGTGCTTCCGTCTCACGTGCTGAGTGCGGCGCAGAAGGACTTCGGTGACCTCATCGCACGTGCGGCGCAGGGGCAGCCGCAGGTGCTCCTGCGGAACACCACACCGGTCGCGGTGCTGCTGTCCGCCGACGTCGTCTCCGTTACCCTCTCATCCGATCCGGCCACGGGAGCGGCGCCCGCAGGAGGTGCGATAGACGGCCAGGGCAATCCGGAACGTGACAGCGTGCCGCGCAGGCTCGCCACGCTGGGCGACGCCATCGGCGCCGTGCTCACCTCCGGCCAGGCCGCCGGCCCTCTGTTCGGGCTTTCCGGACTGGACGCGGCGACGGGCGGCGTGCCGTCCGGCCGGCTGACACTGGTGGCGGCCGCCCCGAATGTGGGCGGGAGCCTGCTGGGGCTGGCCGCCGCACGACAGACCGCGCTCGTCGACGGCCGTAAGGTCCTGTACGCGGCGTCCGGTCCGAACCGGGCCGACATCATGCGCCGGATCCTCGCCGCAGAGACCGGCGGCGACTACCCGCGCCTGAAGCAGGGCTTTCTCACCACGCAGGAGCAGCAGGTCGCCCAGCAGTTGGTCCAGGCGCCCCTGCTGATCGACGACGGCAGTGACCTGACCGCCGAGGCCATCGCGGAGACCGCCCCGCACGTTCAGGACCTGGCCCTCGTAGTCGTGGACCGGTTCCAGGCCGCCCCCAGCGCCCGTCTACCGCTGTCCGGGGATCGCCTGCCGGACGCCTCCCAGGTGCTGGCCTCCCTCGCCCGCACGCTGCACGTCCCTGTCCTGGCCATCATCGACAGCGATGACCCCGCGCTGCTCGGTCTTCTGGACGCCGACGTCCTGGTCACGCTCGCCCCGACAGAGGTCCCCTCCACGGTCCAGGCGACGGTCGCGGAGAGGGACTTTGGCGTGATCGGTTCGGCGTACCTGAGGCCCGACCTGCTGCACGCCCGCTTCCTGGACGCCGGAGCCGCCCCCCTCGACCGCATCGACTGCCTGGCACCCTCGCCGGTCACCGGGGGAACGGCTGCTCTGGAACTGGCCGAAGCCGCTCTGCCCTACACATCCGGCGGACACCAGGGTATTCCCGCCGCCCTCACCCACGAGCTGGCGGCATGGCGTGCCGCAGTCGCGGGCAGCGACCAGGAAGCCCTGAAGGGGATCCTGCCGTCGCTGCTCCAGGCCGCCTCGGCGGTCTCGCGCATGCCGGACACCGCCGAGGGACACCGCCTCGCCGCCGCGCTGCGCGCCTACAGCACCCCCGTGTCCGCCGACACCGCCGCAAGTGCCGGGCAGGCCGCTGCTGCCGGTGCCCCAGCCCACGCCCCAGCAGGCCGTGGGCACATCGAGGACGACATGGCGGAGGACGAGGAAGACGGCGGTCAGGACGACCTGTCGCCGGGGGATGAGGAGGATGAGCCCAAGGACCACGTCTTTCCCGCACTGCGGATCCTCAAGGACGCGGTCAGCCGCTCGAAGATGCACCCGATTCCGGTCATCCGCACCGAGGAACGTGACAGCGGCCCGTGGCCTTTGATCAGCGAGGACATGGACGGCGAGCCCCGTTGGGTCCACCCTGACGTCACCCTCACCCGCGTCCCTCACATCAAGGCGAACGGCAAGCGCGTCCGACGCGACCAGCTCGACGTGCCCGACTCCTTCGGCGAGGGCGTGATCTGCCTGATCGACCGCAACGGCAGCTACCCCTCCGCCTGTTCGGCCGTCCCCCTCGCCCCGAACAAGCTCCTGCACACCGGCCCGCTCGACGCGTTCGACAAGACGAAGGCTGGCATCTACCTCATCGACATCCCGCAGTGGAACCGCACCGACATGCCGCACCCTCTGGGGCGAATCATCGAGCGGCCCGACGAACGAGGCCGCGTGTGGGTCACCACCCCCCACATCAAGCAGCTCGAGAAGCTCGTCCGCGAAGGCCACCTCGCGGCCGCACCGACCATCCATGACTCCTGGACCGGGAAGGCCAACGAGAGCCTCTTCAAACCCTTCTACGAGGCCACCCGCAAGGCACGCACCGAGCTCGTCGAAGTCGGCGGCGAAGCCTACAAGACATACAAGACGCGGCTGTCCATCGCATTGCGCCTGCTGTGGCCCAAACGCCAGGAACAGCGCTCGCCGTTCTGGCGGCCCGACTGGCGCATGAGCATGGTCGCCGAAGCCTCCGTCCGTCACTGGAGCGTGGCCTTCAAGGCCGTCCAGGAAGGACACACGCTCCTCGCACTGCGCAACGTCGACGCGGCCGTCTTCTGGACGCCTGACGGCACGCCGCCCGCCACGTACCGGATCGGAACCGGCTTCGGCGAAGTAAAGGCCAAGTTCATCCAGCCCGGCGAGATCATCCCCGAAGGCGACGACTGATGGCCGGACCCACCGGCCGCGGAGGCTCCCTGGGCTCCGCCCTCAACGACCTCCTGCGCTCCCAGGTCACCCCCCGCCACCGGCTGTCCTCGTACACCGCCAAACACTGGCACGCACAGCTCAGCCAGCTCACCGCAACCCACCGCGGCTACCAGGCACTGGAGGACGCTGGCCTCCACGTGACCACCAAAACCCTGATCAACTGGCTGTCCGACCCCGAGTACAACATCCGCCGCAGCTACCGCGACATCATCCACACCGCCTACGAGAACGCCGCCATCGTTCCCGCCGACCCGATCCCCGCCCACGTCAAGAACGGGCAGTTTGAGATCAGCGGCATCGTCAAAACAGGCGATGACGCACGCGAGCGCGGCAACCGACGGGCCGCACCTCTGCGTATCGACGGCAGCAGGGGCGACTGGGACGAGATCGAGGAACTCTGGCTGGCCGGTGAACTCACCGATGAGGCCTTCGAGGACCACTTCATCGACGACATTATCGTGGCGGACATCGGCGAAGGCACCGACGGATGGGAGTTCCCCGGCGCTTTTTACTCCGTTGAACTCAGGTAGCAGCACGACCCACCTGGCCGCACCGGCTCGGACGGGCCGGACCTCGTGGACCGCGTTGCTCGACGTGATTCGGCTGGAGCCCGGCACGGACCTGGCCGCCGTCACCGCCAGCATCCGCGAGGTCATCGAACGCCTCATCCGGGCCGGCCAGTGGCGGGACGATGACCCGGACGTCCTGGTCGGTGCTGGACGCCGGATACGACGCGCCTCCATCGAGGGCACCGTGATCAGGTTGACGGGCGCGAAACTGCCCAGCGGCGGGGTGAACAAGCCCGTCTGTCTCTGGTGGTCCCGCACCAGCGCCCGCCCTGAGGACGTCGACCGATGCTGGCAGGCCTTCCTGCGAAGGTTCGACGTGGAGCACACCTTCCGCCTGCTCAAGCAGACGCTCGGCTGGACCCGCCCCAAGCTCCGGGACTCCGCCGCGCCGACCGCTGGACCTGGCTCGTCCTGGCCGCCCACGCCCAACTCCGGCTCGCCCGGCCACTCGCGCGTGACCTCCGTCGGCCGTGGGAACGACCAGCGGAACCGAACAGACTCACCCCCGCCCGAGTCCGCCGGGGGTTCAGGAACCTCCGCGCGAAGACGGGCACTCCAGCCCGTGCACCGAATCCCACTCGACCGGGCCCCGGCCGCCCACCCGGCTCGAAGAACCGGAGACCGGCCACCCGATACGACGTCGGACGCGTCCTCGCCACAGGCGAGTCATACGCCCGACCCTCACATCACAAGGTCGGCACCAAACTTCGACGAATCGGATAGTTGGCAGGCTCAGGCGTTCCACCACTCGTCGGTGCCACATCCGACCTCGTAGTGCCACCACCCCTCTGTCTGCCCCTGTGCCAGGAGAGCCTTGATCCCGGCGAAGTCCGCGCCTGCCGGTGCGGTGAAGGCCACCATGGGAAAGTCCTCGCTGAAGACCTCGCCTCCGAGCTCGAACACTGAAAGGCGCTGATGCACCGCCTGAGGACTGCGTCCCAGGGGACCGGTGGGCACAGGCACCACACGGATCGTGCAGTTGCCGGACGAACTGACCCGCCCGACAGCCCAGTGGAGCCCGTCGGCGTCGGTCTGGTATCGCACTACATCGCCCTCGGCGACCCCATTCTGGAGAAACGGGATGTTCTGCACACACGCCGTGTCATCGCCGAGCGGCGTCGCCCACAGGCCCTCGGTGTCCTGGGGGAACCACCCCTCGCGAGGGGCGAACCGGAACCAGACCTTGATCTTTTCGACCACGTTCTCCATGACGGCCATCATGCGCCGACCCTCGACAAGGCCTCGCACCGGGTCTGAGCCGGAGATCAACCTCAGCCCGTCACGGCACGGCCGGAGGTTAAACGCCGTCTGGAACGAAGCCACCGGCGCCTTCCGCAAGGCCGACGAGAAGAACCCGGGCTCACTGGGCCAGAAGCCGGTGGACTGCGCGCCGTGCGAGGCCCCCGACGGCCACCCCTCCCGAAGGACTTGCCCCGCTTCCACGTGCGCGGCCCCGGCGTGACGCTGCACCAGGAGTCCTACGACTGGGCGCGGCCGATGACCGATGCCGAGTGCACCCTGCGCTACCTGGTCGGCCTGGACGTGAACCTCGCGTTCGGCGCCGACGTCAACGGCCTGACCGTCGGCCTAGGCGCGCCCCCGCAGGTGAAGAACCCGATGTTCGACCCCAAGCTGCCCGGCTCCTGGCTGGTCGACCTGTCCCATGTGGACCCGTCCGGGGTGCGCGGCGAGGAGTGGGTGGAGCTGGACAACTCGCTGCTGCCCAGCCCGTTCACACCGAAGGGCGACCGCCCGGAGAGGCCGGCCTGGTACTCGACGCCGACCGTCGCGTACGCGGTGGAGCTCGGTTACGCGGTGCGCCCGCTGGAGGCGTGGGTGCGCTATGACAACGGCCGCTACCTGGACGGCTGGTACAGCCGGCTGCGGGACGCCTACCCCGCCACGATGGCCGACCTCGGCGTGCACGCGGACATGGAGTCGGCCGACTTCCTGGCGGCGATGGACGGCTACAAGGAGCGCGATCCCGAGGTGGCGATCGTCGCCACCGCGATCAAGCGACGGTCAAGGGCGGTGTCGGCAACCTCCGTGAGCGCCCGCGGGGTGAGGGCTGGCGGCCCGGCGAGCCGTGGCGCGCCCTGTCCCGCCCGACGTGGCGGCCGGACATCCGGGCGGTGGTCATCTCCCGCACCCACATCAACCTGCACCGCAAGATCGTCAAGCATGCGGCGTTCACCGGCCAGTACCCCGTCGCGGTCAATCACGACTGCGTCGTCTACGCCTCGAACGGGCCGTCGCCGCTGGACTTCCTGCCTACCGGGAGGGCAAGCCGCTGCTCGGCGGCTTCAAGCTCGGCACCAACCCGGGCCTGGTCAAGCACGAGGGCACCCAGACCGTCCTGTGGGGCGAGGAGGTCCGCGAGCGGTTCGACGCGCCGGAGCTCAACCTCACCCGGTACATCAAGGACGGCTCCGTCATCGACGTCGACAACGGCGAGTAGGAGACCACGATGGCCACGTTCGGGGACGGCCTCGACAAGGCGGTGCAGAAGGCGTTCACCCGGCCCGCGCCCAAGCGCGCGGGGGCGCCGATGCGGTACCTGGTCAAGCAGATGAAGGGCACCAAGCCGGTCGCCCAGATGCTGCGGATCTCCCAGCGCACGCGTCGAGCGGTACGTGAAGGACCAGAGCACAAAGCCCCGCCCAGACCTCGGCGCCCGCCTGGAGCGCGAGGTCAAAAGGCGGTGGCAGCCGCAGATCAGGGCCAAGGCCCGGCAGAAGGCGGCCACCACCGGCGGCATCGTCATCGACACCCGGGTCGGGCTCGGCTATGTCGCACCGATCGGGACGACGGACGAGGAACGCGTCCGTCAGCTGACCGTCGCCCTACCATCCCGCTACGCCGCCCGCCTCTTCGACGCCCAGGGGGCCGGCGCCAGCGACCAGCAGCTCCAGCAGATCGCCGCCGACGCACTGCGCGAGGTGTACTTCGAGGACGGCGGCCGCCGCGCCGGCTCCCTGGAGGAGGTCCACTTCACGGACATCGAGCACCAGGAATTCGAGCTGTAGCAGCCGCACCCTGGACAGCCCGCGAGCCCCGGGACCGACATGGTTCCGGGGCTGTTCGCGTATCCGCGGGGGTCGGATGTTCATGCACGCGACGCCGTGCCCAACGACTGCGAGGCGCTCGGGTCACCCCGCCCGTGTGACGGTGCCGGCAGACGGTTGGCTCTGCGCTGCGAGGGTCCACACGCGCGTGACCTCACCGCCTTGGGGCCGGTTACAGCTGGCGGCCGGTCGGGCTGCCAGGGCCGTCGGCCAGCGTGATGGTTCAGCGTAACGTCTTCCACGGCACAGTCACTCTCGCCGCAATCCGGCTCTGGCTCCCCCAGTCCCTAGTGCGGTCCCGCCGGCTCCGGGGACAGGCCGGGGACCACCGTGAACGTCGCGTCCTGCCGGGCCAGGTCGCTGTCGACCTCTTCGACGAAGAGGTGGAAGTCCCTGTGCCGCAGGAACCGGTTGGGGAAGTTGAAGGACCGGAACGACACCGCGTCCGGGTGCGCGAGCCCCGGGACCAGGACGAACGTGGCGTCCTTCCGCATCTGCTGCATGTCCGGGGGCTCGGGCGGGGGTGTCGAACCGGGGGGAACGAGCGGGGGGTTCGGGCCTTCGTGGAGTTTGACGCGGAAGTCCTGGTGCCGCAGGAAGTGGAGAGGGAAGTTGAAGGACCGAAAGGACACGAGGTTGTGGTCCGCCAGGCCGTTCACCATGTCGAAGGTGGCGTCGGCGCGGTCCAGGTCGCTCGCGACGGCCGACAACTCGCCCAGGAAGTTCGCGTGCCGGACGAAGTGATTGTCGATGTTGAAGGACTTAAGCGAAGAACCCATGGGTGTGCACTCCCTTGCGGCCGTCGGAGGGAATCGCCTGTCAGGAAACGCCCTGGGGAAAGCGTCTCTCCGTCCGGTCGGCCCCACCAACCCGGATTGCCCTTTCCCTGCGGATGGCGGCGGTGAGGGTGCTCCTCTGCGGGTGCGGGCGTACTATTCGGCCGCCCGGGCCGGAGTCGGCTCCCGGACTCTAAGTCTCAACATTCAGTTGACGCGGCCGTCTGTGAGCGTTGGCTATGCGCGGCTCGTGCTCTGCCAACAGCGGCCCCGCACCCGAGAGCGCCTCTGTGTTTCCGGGTGGAGTGGGACGCGTGGATCAGGCCGCGTACCCTCGGCTCCGTGCCCCGTCATCCGAAGAAGCCTCGTCGGCTGGTTGCCGACGCGCGCGTGTACCTGTGGACGCTCCGCCACAGCCACAGCGTGCTGGACGGCAACCGGTCCTGCTGCGAGACCCTGACGCTGTACCCGCAGCCGGCTGGCACTGGTGGCCCACTGCGCATCGTCTTCACCGAGGGCCCGGGCCGGTTTGTCCCGGGTGGGGCTCCCCTGGGCTCCGGCAACGTGGGATACGTCCGGGGTGCCACCCTGAACCTTCACGAACCCGGCGCCGTCCGAGCTCTGCTCGACGCGGCGTCGGCCTGCGGGTGGCAGCCAGAGGCGCGGCGGGCGGTGGAGATCGACGGCTGGTCCCTGCTGGAGGCGGCAGCCGCCGCGCGGGCCGGGGCCGTCGGCCCCGCGGACCCGAACGATTGACACCGATGACTTCGCTGATCCTCGAACCAGCCCCCGGGCGCCGATCAAACTTCGTTGAGACTGGTCAAACTCCATTCGCAGTTTGGGGCGTGCTCAGCTGGGCCGGCACGCCGTTCGTCCACCGGGATGCTGGAACGCACCCTTCGGTATCCGGCCGAGCTGAAGTGCCCAATGGTGAAGGTGGGTAGGGGTTCCCGACCGCGGAGCGACGAGCGCTCGGCCTCAGGGAACCGGTCGGGGAGGAACGGTGGCGCTCTTGGATCAGCTGCCCGGCCTATACGTCGTGGTCGGTGCGCTCGGCTCGTATGCCGTGCAGAGCTTGGCCGAGCGTCGGCGGTGGAAGCGGCAGCGGGAGGAGCGGTGGGACGAGAAGCGCTTCGAGACGTACGGCTGTTACGCCAACGCCCTCAAGGCGCAACTTTGTGTCGCCGAGCGCATCGGCGCCAGTCTCGGATTCGCGGACGTGGCTGACCTGTTACAGCCGGCCGATGGTCTGCCTCCGTCTGGTGACTGGCCGTGGCGAACCACGAGGCAGCGGCCCGCTTCGACGTGGCCGCGGAACACGGGCGCGCCCCTGGGTGTGGCATTCGTCCGGCGGGGTAGCCGCCGCACATAGGCCGCACAGCTTCGCGAGTGGACTTTGGCGCTCATCGGTCTTTGATGGGGCGGAGCTGGTGAAGATCGAGGAAAGGAACAAGGGCACGGTGAAGGGCTTCAGGAACTTCCTGCTCCGCGGCAATGTCGTTGACCTGGCGGTCGGCATAGTCATCGGTGCGGCCTTCACCGCCGTCGTCAACGGTTTCGTCCGGGCTTTCCTGACCCCGCTGGTAGGCCTCGCGACCGGTTCGGTCGGCGACTACAGCAACCGCTCCTTCACCGTCGCCCGCACCACTTTCCCCTTCGGAGCCTTCCTCAACGCTGTTTTCAGCTTCGTACTCACCGCAACCGTTATGTACTTCCTGGTCGTCTTGCCGGTCAACAAGCTCCACGACCGGTTCTTGTCCAGCAAGGATGTCGAGGCACCCAAGGCAGAATGCCCTGAGTGCCTCAGCTCCATCCCCGCCGCAGCCCGCCGCTGCTCCTTCTGCACCGCCGCGGTGGCTGGCCGCCCCGACTTCCCCGCGCAGCCCAGCAACCGCATCTAAAAGTCTCCACTCGTCACGGACTCAGGAGTCACTGCTCTCCCCAGGTCGGGCGTGGACGCGATGTGAAACACGCCGCCCGGGCTGGCTGTCGGCAGCGCACGCACGCAACGCCCTGCACTGGCTGGGCATTGACCCGACCGTCCAGGGCCGAGTCGATGCCAGCGGCCCCTTCTATGTCTCCGTGGCCGACGCCCCGGAAGACGCCGACCTCACGAAGCCTTTGAGGATCTCGGTCCGCTGGGCGGGTTCGGCCACCAGGAGGTCGAAGGCGTCGGACTCGAAGGGGGTGCTCACGCCCGGGATTCTGTCAGAAAACGGTGTGAAGCCCATCAAGCAGGGCGCATCCCGGCACCATGATCGTTCTCACCGATAACCACGGTTCCATTGATCCCCGAGGCCGGTCACCGAGGCTGGTATGCGGTGGCCAGCACGGAGACGGTGACCTGATCAGGCAGAAGGCGGCCATCATTCAGGTCTGCGCGGCTCATGTGACGTGCGCTCGGCGTCATCGCTACCAGGTCCAGGGCATCCAGCCTGGACAGGGTCGCGGGGTACTCCACCTGTTCGGTGACGGAGGCCTTGAAGAAGGGGTCCAGCGCCCGGTGCAGGCGCTGTTCCTTGGCCGGGTCGATCGTGACCATCGCAGGCAACCGGCCGCGCAGCTCGGCCAGATGGCGCGCTGTGGGACGGACCACGATCAGCTGGCCGGTCGGGCGCAGCACCCGGTGGAACTCGGCCGGGTTGCGCGGGGCGAACACGCTCAGCACAGCATCGGCCGCGCCGTCGATCAGTGGGAGGGGGCGGAAGACGTCCCAGGCCACCGCGGCGCCTCGTTCGTGGGCTCGGGCTGCCGAGCGCAGAGCGCGTACTGATGCGTCCAGGCCCAGACCGCGGGCGCCGGGCAGCTGGTCGAGTACACCGGCCAGGTAGTAGCCCGTGCCGCACCCTACGTCCACAATCGTGGCCTGTCCGGACGTGGCGTCGGCCGCCAGGCGGGCCGCGACTTCGCGGATGGGCGCGAAGGCGCCAGCGGAAAGGAATCGATCCCGGGCCTGAACCATAGCCGTGTCGTCGCCGCTGGTGGCGCGGGTGCCCGTCAGCAGGCCGGCGTAGCCGTGGCGGGCGACGTCGAAGGCGTGGCCCACCGGGCAGCGCAGTGCGCCACGGTCTGGGTGCAAGGGGCGCGTGCGGCACGTTGGGCAACACAACAGGTCGAGAGACAGCTCAAGGGCAGGCGGAAGCGTCACAGGCACGAGGCACTCCTGACAAGGGTGAAGGGAAGAGTCCGTGCCTGCACGCGCGCTCAGAGTGCCACTGCCTCAGGAAGGAGTGGGCAGCGTTGGGAGCGTGGTTCACGCAGCAGGCACGCCAAGGAGGGCGACGCCGTCCGGCATCGCCCTCAGCGCCTTCCGATCACAGGAAGCAGCAGTGCGGGGTGCTCATGAAAGCCACGTCATGAGTCTACGCGAATCGGCGAAGCCCCTCATGCCCCACCGAAGTTAGGAGACACGGCCTAGTAGTGCTTCGTTACGTCGAGTGATCTCGCCTGCTGGTGGGCATCTTCGTGGTGTGAGGCTGGGGGAAGTGGAACGGCTCCGGGGTGAGTTA
>NZ_JBEOYR010000049.1:0-32197 GCF_040297165.1 Streptomyces sp. NPDC001851
AACCAGGCCGCACTCCACCTCGCCAGCATCCTCATCTGGACTCGACGCTGACCAAAGAGACAGAACCTAGCTGGTGCAAGTGTCGAGCATCGAGGACAGTGCTGTCTTCTCCTCGTCGGTGGTAGTCAGCTTCCAGACCGACTTGATGTGGGTGTAGTCCTCGGCATAGGTGCACCAGAAGGCGTGGTTGGTGGGCTTCCAGTCAGCCGGCCCGCTGTCGGACTTCGAGCTGTTGGCCGACTCCGATGCGATGAGCAACTGGGGGTCTTTGAGGTCGTTGCCGAAGGCCTTGCGCTGGTCGGCGGTCCAGGTGTCGGCGCCGGAGCGCCAGGCTTCGGCGAGGGGGACCATGTGGTCGATGGTGGCCTTGGCGACGTCGGTGACGGTGGTGTTGTCGTAGGCGGAGTACCAGGTGCCGGAGGCGGGCTGGCAGTGGTCGGGTTTGTCCTGGACGTTCTTGCCGTCGCGGGCGAGGACGTCCTGGCGGGTGGTGCAGGCGTCGGGCTGGGTGGACCAGATGTCGAACTTGTCGCGGGCGTAGCCGTCCATCGAGTGCGGTGGGGCGACGGTGAGCGCGGTCAGCTCCGCGCGGGCCGTCTGCAGCGGCGGTGGTGCGGGCGGGTCTGCGAGGGCAGGGCCGGCACTGATGCCGACCAGGAGCAGGGCGGTTGCGGGCAGGCCAAAGAGGGCGTGACGCATGAACTCTCCAAAGGCTGTGGGGGGTTGGAGATACGCATACGAGACAACCGCAGTCGTCGTACAGCCCGCTACGCGCGTGGACCTGATGCAACAACACCCCCACGCCGTCTTCACCCACACCTCACACCTCACGGCTCCAGGCGGAATGCGGGCACAGCGGTGCGGGACGCGAAGGGGGTAAATCCCTGGCCAGGGGCTGGCCGGCGGGCGTAACCAGCGCGGGTGGTGTCCGTTGCGCCCTGCATGGACGAACCTCTCGATCCCGCATTCGGTATGGCGGAGTTGCACGAGCCGCGCCTGCCTCTGTTCACACTCGCGGAGGCGCACCAGCTGCTGGACGTCCTGCAGCACTTCGGCACGGTAGACCACGACTGGGGTGCCCAGGCCCGCCACTTCGCCCCTGAACTCGCAGCCCGTGTCCCCTCACACGACGCCTGACGTTCGGCCTGCCGTGCACTGCGAGGAGACGAGTCGCAACAGCTCCGGCCGGCATCGCATCCGCTCCGCAGCCCACCGCTGCATCCAAGATTCCAAAACATCATGTAGCGGCTGAAATCCCGTATAGAGTTCCCCTGCACTTGCTCAAACTCAAAGGGGGGATCCTTTGCGTACTCGCCTTGCTGTCTCAGCGGTGGCTGTCGCCGTAGCCGGTGTCTTCTTCAGCGCACCGGCCGCGTCCGCGGCGACACTGCCGTCGACCAACACCGCTCACCACTGCATCTCGCATACCACTGGAGTATGTGGCTGGACGCACCACCAAAAGCCCAAGGACAAGTACGAGACCGCGAAGTGCGTAGACGCCTCACTGTCCTACTCTCGGCACTCGCAGGGCACCTGCTCCCGCCACCACGGCGTCCGCTACTGGTTCAAGTAGCCCGCTAACACCGCAGGTCGCCTCCTCCACACCCGGAGAAGGCGACCTCCGCGCTGCCGCCCCGGCTATGAGCCTGCGCCACCTGCCGTCGAGTCAGTGACCGTGCCCGCCATGGTGGTCACGGTCACTGCCTCAGGAGACGGCGTCGACAAAGCGGCCGTGATCGTTGCGCAGGGTCGCGGTGTCACCGTTGTCGTCCCACACCACAGAATCCGTACGTCCCCCGCCTCGGCCGGTCCAGGGCTCCCGGCCTGCATCGTGCTGACGGCGGCCAGACCGGCCCCGGGGAGGCGACAAGCTCCGGGGTGGCTTGCCGTACCGATCGGTGCTGTCACCTGTGCCCGAGGGCGGGTTCGGAGCTGGCGGGAATTCTGTATGCGGCGGCCTCCTTCTCATCGAAGATGACGACCAATGAGTCCGGCATGTAGGTGAACCCTGAGCCGGTGGACTCTCCCAGGGCGACTGTCACGGGCGCGGCAGCAGAGAAATCAAGCCGGACAGCCCAGGGCATTTCCGGGCATCCTTCATTCGGTACATGTGTCACAGGCGTGATGCCGGTAAGGGCCATCCCGAGGAACTCGGACCACTCGGCTCGTCCGGACACGTCGACAGCTGTCCCGGAGAGGTCCGGTGTGTCACCCGGTTCCGTCAGTTCCAGGGCCAAGCCTTCGTTGAGGCCGTCCATGGCCCAGGACGCCGCCAGGACCCATCCGTTGCCCAGGGTGAGAGCAACCGCCATGTCAACTTCGTGTGCGCCGCGGTCCGCGCGATGGCCTTCGGGCCACGTTCCACCCGACGGGGCTACATAGCGCACTGCTGCAAGCGGCGCGTCTGCGACGTCTGACAGGAGAGTCGCCAGCCGTTCCCGGTAGAGCGGCTCCTCGAGCCAGGGAAGAAGAGTAGTCATGGCTAGTACCGTCCGAAATACTGGAAATCGCCATTGGCGTCGAATGTAGCCCCGAATCCACGGCCGCCGGCCGGATCCGGCATGATATATCGGGTTCCCCCGGCGAAGTTTCCCGAAGTGACGGGAACCTGAGTCGTGTTCGGGTTGGTCAGAATATCATCGAGCAGGTTCTGACCAGCCGAATCCAGTTGCTTGCCGGGCACGACGTCAAGGTCTCCCCGGTTCATGTGCTTCTGATATTCGCGTCCGGCACGGGTGAGCTTCCCCTTGTCCGGTCGCTCGCCGCTCTTCGACAGGCCGTCGAGGCACTTGGCGAGCCCGTGTGGGTCGCTGGCAGCCCAGGGGTTCTCCACATAGCCGTAATGGTGGGGCGCGGGCTTCAGGCCGAGTGGATCGGGAGCCGTGTACCGGGCGGTGTCGGGGTCGTAGTAACGGAACCGGTTGTAGTTCAGACCCGTCTCTGCGTCGCTGTATTGACCCGGAAACCGAAGCGGGCAGTCCAGGCTGGAGTCACCAGCTGCAGAGCCAGGCATGCGGGTGCCCCACAGTGAGGTCCGCCATTGCCAGGCGACGTCCCCGGACGTCGACACAAGCTCCATTGGAGTGCCGACGGGATCAGTGATCACCGCGTGGAAGCGCGCAGCGGTCTCCGGATCCGCCTCTTGAGCCAGCTTCGCGAGGAAGGAAGTGCCGGAGCTGCGATCGACTCGGCTGTGGTCGGTCTGTGCGACCGGACGGTGCGTGTCTGGCTCGTAGTCCCAGGTCGTGACCCTGCCGCAGGCACGAACCTGCTCCATGAGGCGGGTGTCGTCCCAGGAGAACTCGACACGATCTGCCGGTGATCCGTCCTCGGCGATACGGTGTTTGGAGATGCGACGACCGAGTGGATCGTAGAGATACCGCCATCGGTCGCCGTTCGGTGTGACCGCCTCGGTCAAGCGGTCCTCGGCGCTCCAACAGTACGTCCAGGTCCGTGTCTGCCCGTTGAGCAGCCTGCGCGTCTTACGGATCAGCCTTCCCTGCGTGTCGTGCTCGTAGGAGGTACGGCCCGCACGGCGGATGAGCGTACCGTCGAACTCGCGCTCACCGGGGGAGTCGTGTCCGGGTGCCGTCGCCTGTACAAGGTTGCCCACCGAGTCGTAGGCGTATGTCTCGGTCCAGCCCTGAGCGCGCACACTCGTGACGCGGCCTGCGCCGTCCAGATCGAACTGGCGCGTGCCGGACGTCAGCTCACGGATCTCGGTGACGTAGCCGTCGGCTCGGTACGCGTAACTGCGATGCTGGAGCAGTCGATCGGCCTCGCTCGATGTCACCGTCGCTGTCACCGACTGCGTGGTCAGTCGGCCCGTTGCGCTCCAGCGTTGGGCCAGCCTCACGCTCTCGCCCACCTGGCGCTCGGTCTCGCGGCCAAGTGCGTCGTGTGTGAAGGCCAGCCAGCCGGCGTCCGAGTGCAGTGCCGCCGGGCGTCCCGCCTCGTCGTACGTCCAGGTCGACACCAGTCCGGAGGGGGTGACCCGGCGGGTGCAACGCCCGAGCACGTTGTACTCGTACGTCGTGGTGCCGCCGTTCACGGCTTCGGACAGAACGCGTCCCAAGGCGTCCCGTTCCAGCACTATCTCGGCGTCTGCGTTGTGAGCCCGTGACAACCTGCCGGCGTCACCGTACTCATATCTCGTGATGTCGCCCGCGTCATCACGCTGTTCGACGACTCGGCCACGCGCGTCCCGTGTGAAGTACAAGACCTCGCCCGCGCCGTTGGTCCGGGCGGTCAGGTTACCCGCCGCGTCATGGACGTACGTCAGGGTGCGCCCGTTGAAGTCCGTTTCGGCGACCAGGCGGCCGGCCTCGTCGTAGTCGTAGGTCCAGGTGCGGCCCTGTGCGTTGCGGACAGCGGTGAGGCGCAGCTCGGTGTCATAGGTGAAGTCGTAACTGGCGCCGTCCGGATCTGTCCGGGCGACCGGCAGGTCGAAGTGTGTCGCCGTGAGCTGGGTCGTCATGCCCGCCGGATCCGTGTGGGCGAGTAGGTTGCCCTCCGCGTCCCAGGTCCATGTCTCCCGGGCGCCGTCGGGCTGTTCCCGCCAGGACGGTTTACCCTCGGTCGTCCAGCCCATGCGGATGGTGTGGCCCAGCGGATCCGTCACCTTGACGATGCGGCCGAAGGAGTCCCGGCAGAGCGAAGTCGTGAGACCGAGCTCGTCCGTCAGGGCCACGGCCAGGCCCGCCCTGTCGTAAGCCACGGTGCGGGTGTGGCCGAGCGCGTTCGTGATCGCCGTCGGGCGGCCCGCGTCGTCGCACACGTACCGGGTCTCGGCGCCGGTCGGGTCCACCGTCGCCAGCAGGTTGCCCCGCTCGTCGTAGGTGTGCTGCCAGACCGCCCCACCCGGCTCGACCACCTCGGTCGGCAGGCTCAGCGCGCTGTACGTCGCCCGGGCCACCGAGCCGTCCGGCAGGGTGAGTCCGGTGAGGTTGCCGGCGTCGTCATAGGCGTAGCGGGTCGTGTGACCAAGCGGGTCCGTCACCGCGAGCGGCCGGGCTCCGTACTCGCCCCACTCGGTGAGAGTGACGTGGCCGAGTGGGTCGGTCTCCGCCACAACCATGCCCTCGGCGTTGTACTGGTGAACGGAGACACGGCCTTGGGAGTCCGTGTACCTCGTTGTGCGGTGCGCGTCGTCGTATTCCACGGAGCCAGACAGGATGCCGTCGACGCCCTCGGTACGGACCACCCGGCCGCGCTCGTCATAGACGTACGAGAACCAGGTGCCGTTCCGGTCGGTCCAGCGGGTGACCCGCCCCTCGGTGTCGTAGGTGAAGCGGAGAGGCTCGCCGCTGGAGTTGATGACCTCGGTCAGGTTGCCCGACGGGTCGTAGCCGTAGCGCATCACGACCGTGCCCTCGTCGGGCGCGGTGCCCAGGCGGTAACGGGACGGGGGTTCGTCCAGGAGGCGCAGGGCGGTGATGCGGGGGCCCTGGGTGTCGACGGCGACGTAGTAGCCGCCCGAGTGGCGGATGCCGAACGGGATGCCCTCGTTGTCGCGTTCGACGTCGATGCGGTTGCCGTTGCGGTCGCTCCAGGAGTCGAGGGCCAGGTGGAAGACGCCGAAGGAGGGTGAGGGGACGGGGGCGGCGAAGGTACGGGTCACGCCCGTGGACGGATCGGTGACCGTCATCGCGCCGTCCGGGTTTCCGTCCCACTCCAGCGGCCAGCGGGCGCCCTTCACCGGCATCGTGGGTACGCCCGGTTCGGGGATCGGGTAGACCAGGCGCATGCCGTCGGCCGCGGCGAAGACGACGCCCTCGCCGTCGATCTGGAGGCACTCGTCCAGGGTAGAGATCCAGGTCGGGCCGAAGCAGACACCGCCCCGATATGAGGAGAGGTGTGTGCGGGTGAATGCGAAGGGTAGAGCGGCTGGCAGTGACAGGTCTGTCTGCGTCATCAGCATGGCGCCGGTCGCCACGTCGATCGGCTCGCCCACGCACGGGATGTCGTCGGCGTTGCGTGCTGCCGGGCCCAGATCGATCAGGTTGGGGCGGAGTGACGGCGGGCGTAGCAGCAGGGGGGTGGTGTCGGCGAGCTCGCCTTCCATGCTCGCCTTCAGTAGATCGCCGCCGGCTCCCGCCGCGGCTCCGAAGATCATGCCGTCCTTGGCGGACTGGTTGACCTCGTCCAGGCTGAAGCCGTGCTGCAGGCCGGTGATCATCTGCAGTGGCTGGGCCACCGCGGCGTCGACGGTGACCGATTCGACCCCGCCGAACGCCGCGCCGACAAAGGCCCCTCCGATGGCATTGGCCACTAGGGTGGAGACTTCGACGCCTACTGTGGCGCCGAACTCGATGACCGCGTCCGCCGCCGCTGCGGCCGCACCGGAGGCGATGCCCGCGGTGAGCACGGCCAGCGTGATGCCGCCCGCGATCACGACCGCGTCGATGCCTATCCGCGTCCAGAGCTTGTCGATCGCGTCGTCGATACCGTCGGCGAACTTGTCGAGCAGGTTGGCCATATCCCGCGAGGACTTCGCGAGGTCGCTCAGCCAGCCGCCGTCCTGGCCCTTGGCGTAGCGGTCCCAGAACTTGTGGAACGCTTCGATCGACTCACCGGTGTTGTTGTGGATGATCCCGGACGCGTTGCGGTGCACGGGGGAGCGGACGTCGTCCACGGAGTCGGCGAAGGTACGCCAGGCTTTGGCCGCGTCCCGCAGCTTGTCGGGGTCGGCTTCCGGCCACCACAGGCCCATCTTGAGAAGGATGTGGCGGGCTTTGTCCTCAACGCTCACCGGCACCGTCGCTCTGCTTGTTTATCTTCACTTCGGTGAACATGCCGGCGACGAGCTTGTCGTTGTCCACGTGCCCGTCCGACATGTCGACCATGGCCTCGTAAATGCTCGTCAGCCCGAGCACCAGGATGCCCGTCGCGCTCTCGATCGTCTTCTGGTGCGGCTTGTAGATGCCGCCGAAGTGGTTGCCCTGCTCGTCATGCCCCCAGGGCTCGCCGAGGCCGTCCAGAGTCGTGATGAGGGTCGTCAGCGCCTTGCTGAGATCCATGGCCCCCTGATGGAAGGCAGGTGCTGCCGCCTTGATGTCGGCGGTCTTGATGTCCAGTACCTTGCCGGGGACCTTGCCGTCGCCCATCTATAACCCCGTTTCAGTCGCGGCTTCCGACCCTAGGATGATCAGGTCAAGCGGACCCCATGTACAGGTAATGCAAATGCCATGTTCGCTGGATATGGCTTGAAGCGGTGCCCGCCGATCAGGTCGCGCCGAACGGACCCCGTTCTGCCGGGCACGGCTTCTGGCCGATCGACGGCCGTTGAACCTCTGGTACCACTTCACCGACGCCAGCGTGTCGGCCCCAACGGAGATCAACAGGGATCCGGCCACTGCCGTGCGGGAGCCGAAGGCATCCGAGATGCCTGACGGATCCGGTCAGCGTGCTCAGGGCCGACATGCAGCAGCTTCTACCAACCCAACGACGATTGTCGTCCAACTCACCGAGATAGCCGTCGATACGTTATTCCGCAGCCAGACTCGCCCTTACCGCCTGTCTCCGCCGCCCTGAACCTGGTCGAGAAGGTCAACGGTCTGGGGGTCGAGCGCACCGCGCCCACCCAACCGTTCCACTGAACCAGCGACGTGATCCCGGGGCGAGGATCCCGGTTGGCCCTCAATGAGCTACAGCAGCCTGATCCTGGAATACGGTATCCGGGTTGTCGCGGATCCAGGACAGACCACCAAGATCCAGTCGCTGGCGGGTGCGGGTCACGGCTACGTAGGCCAGGCGTGCTTCGGCGTCGTCGACCGGATAGGCCGCCGCCGGACTGCTCTGCTCTTGCGGTTGGCGGCTTTGGGGCCGGCGGAAGTCGTCGGCAATGAGTACGCAAGGCCATTCGCGTCCTTTGGCCTTGTGGGCGGTGGAGATGGTGACCTGGGCGTGTGACTCGGGGACAAGCTGGGCGACGGCTGCGAGGATGGCGTCGGCGCCGTGGGCGTCGACGAGGTTGACCAGCGGCTGCAGGTCACGTCCAGCTGGATCGTGGGCGGCGTAGTCCTGCAGGTCGCCCCAGGACGGGAAGAGGATCAGCTCGGGGTGGTGGGTGCGTCGGCCCTCTTTGAGGTCACGGGCTGCCTGGGCCAGGGCACGCAGGCCGTCTCCTCCCCCGGCCAGGGCGACGCGGAATCCGGCGGCCATGAATGTCATGACCTGGGCCATGGCTCCGACATTGGTGCGGCACAGCACAGCGTCGGGACTGGTGACGGGACCGATTTCGGTGGGCACGGTGGGGGTGCCGGTGAGTCGGATGGGGGCGTCGGCCAGGTGGAGCCAGCGGTTGGCTTCCTCGGCAAGGTGGGGGCCGAAGCGGAAAGACTGCGACAGGGTGAGCTGGGCTCCATGGAAGGCGGTCATGACGTCTTTGGCCCCGCGCCATTGGTAGATGGCTTGGGCGGAGTCGCCGACCATGACGAGCTGGGCGTGGTCGCGTTGGGCAAGGAAGACCTGCTCCACGACGGGGTTGGTGTCCTGGGCTTCGTCCAGGAGCAGGTAGTCGGCGCCGAGTTGCGGCTGGGTCAGGGTCCAGATCTTCAGGTAGTGGTCGTGTTCGAAGCGGACGCAGCCCTCGTCGGGGTTTTGCAGGTCGCTCCAGGCTTTCTGGGCGATGGGGACGATGTGGGTGGCGAGTTCGCGGTGCAGGTCTGTGTCTTCCAGGCCGCGTAGTTTCGGTACGTGGTGGCGGGTGATCGCGTCGTCGGCGGTGTGGCAGAAGCGAGTCACGGTGCGGATGAGTGTGTTGGAAAGGGCACGTTGGGAGATGTCGCGTTCGCCGATGCGGATGGCTTTGGTCAGGCCGAGAGCTTGTCCGGTGTGCCAGGCGGGGCAGCGGGGGGCGTTCAGGCGGCTTGTGTAGCGGTGGCCGACGGCGGCGTAGGCGAGGGCGTGGGCGGTCTTGCACTGGACGGTGGGCGGGAAGCGGGCGGTGGCGTCCTGAGCGATGGCTCGGTTGTAGGCGAGGTAGCGGCCGCGGCGTGGGGTGGAGCGGGCGAGCAATTCCAGCAGGGTGGTCTTGCCGGTCCCGGCTCCGGATTGCAGGGCGAGGTGGTCGCCCGCACGGAAGGCGTCCATAGCGGCGGTCTGTTCGTCGGTGGGCTTCACGGAAGGGGTTCCTTGGAGAATTGGGTAAGAGCGTGCCCGACGGCGATGAGCAGGTGTGCGGGGCTGGTATGGGCGAGTAGCTGCTGGACGCTGCGTCCGAGGTGGTCGACTTCCTGCTCGGCGTGATCTGCCAGGGCCAGACGCACCGCGTGCTCCATGAAGCGCTCCGGGGTGATGCTTTCGCTGCGCGCTGCGGTCGTGAGGATGGCCTGAGCCGCGGGTGGGAGGGCGACGTTGAGGATCACCTTGTGTCGGGCGTCGGAGTAGTGGGTGGTGATGACATCGATGGGCAGCTGGTCGCTGAGTCGCCGGCGCAGTCGGCGGGCGGCTTGCTCGGGGGCGTCGGCTTTTACGAGTGCCATCAGGCGGGTGGCGTCATGGTTGTCGGCCACTGGCATCCTGCGGCGCGCTGTGTCGATTTCGGCCTGGCTCAGGGCGCGGGTGAGGGTGATCTCTAGGGCGTGGTGCGGCATCGAATCACCGTCGGCGGGTCTGGTGCGGCTCATGCCTCGCCGGCTCGGGCGCGGGTAGCTCGGTGCGGATGTACTCGGCGTGCAGGAGTGGGTCGAAGGGACGCCAGTCGGGCAGGGCAAGGTCGGCGACTGTGGTCGCGGTGGCGTGGGTGGTGCAGCGTTGGGCCCGCCAGCGCAGTTGTTCTGCGTAGGGCAGGTGGCTGAGGTCGTAGACCGCCATGCTCGTGTCGGGCAGAGTGAGTTGGCCGTGGCGGGGTTGGGTGGGCAGTAGGACCCAGCGTCCTTGGGCGGTGGCTCGGATGGGGCGGGTACAGCGGCTTCTGCGGCGGGTCTGGGCGACACAGCGGATGGTCTGGATGGGGCCTTTACCGAGGTAGTTGATGAGGAGGATCCGGATGACAGGGCGAGCCGGTTGCTCCTGGCCGCCGGGAGCTGCGGTGTCGGGAATGTGGGGTGTGGGGGTGAAGGCTTGGGTGTCGATCAGGCGTCGCGAGCGAAGGCTGAGATCGCGACGCAGTGATACGAGGCGGGGGCTGCCCGCTTGGGGGTGCGAGGTCTGCCGAGGGCAGAGGACGGCGTGCGGGATGCGGCACCATTCGCTGCCGTCGTCGTGGGGGTAGGCGATGCCGCCGCTGAGGTGCCAGCGGCAGGTCGCGGAGACGTCGGTGGTGGCGACTTCTGCGGGGTGCAGGGCGATGGGCCGGTTGTCCGAGCGCGGGTACCAGTCGATGCGATTGCCGCAGTGGCGGCAGCGTGCGGTCTGGCCCATGCGCAGCAGACGGGCAGGGCTGTTCGCGGCGATGTGCAGGGAGCGGCGTGGAGGGAGGTGGCGGGGGCTGCCGTCCCAGTGACGGGCAGCGGCATGAGCGGGGTGCATGGATGGGAAGATTCCAGTTGCCGCGCCGGGTAGGTAAGGGCACGACTCGGAAAGCCTTCTCTTGGCGCAAGCGGCCCGCACGGGCATTCGGGTGCTCGTACTGAGGTACTGCCGCGTGGACCTGTTCGGGTGATCTGCGCCGGAGGAAGGCGTTAGCCGGCGCCACCGGGAGGTGCATGGCCTTCGCAGAGGGTGGCGAAGAGGCCGCCGAGGGGGACGTCGAATGCGTGACCGAGAGCGTGCCAGGTGGCGAGGGTTCCAATGGTGCGACCCTGCTCGATCTCGATAAGGGTGCGCCTTGAAAGACCAGTCCTTTTGGCGAGCTCGTCGTAGCTCCAGCCGCGTTCGCCCCTCAGACGCGCGAGCTTGAGGCGTAGCGCGTCGAGGTTGGGTTCGGGCGGCAAGATCGTCACTCGTCCATCCGACGGTGCAGCCCTCTGCCCTGTCAGTGCAGACCTCTGCCCTATTTGCGCGGGCGGATCTACAGAAACGAGAGGGCAGAGGTCTGCACTACGGTGTGTCGCCACCACATCGCCGTCCACCGCCGCGACGACGGCATCGAGCAGACAGAAGGGAGCCCGGCCCGTGAGGTTGTGCACCACGCGCCCTCAGATGGCACGCACCTGGACCATCGAATTGCGTCCAGAGCCCCAGGGGCCGCTCCTCGTCTGCACCCAGTGCACCCTGGAATCCCGGCCGCTCCAAGCGCGCACCGCCCAGTCGGCAGCTCTCGAGCACCTCGCCCGCCATGCCAGGCACTCAGCCCTCCCCCAGCATCTGCGAACCTGCCAGTGCCACGAGCGCGGCTGCCACTGGCACCCGCGTCACCGCGGCTGCGCCGGCCCCCTCGTGCTCGTCCCGGCCCGCGAACGAGGCGGCAGGTTGTGGCGGCTCAGCGACGCATGCACGGCGTGTGCACGCGCCATGGACCACGCGTCGGTAGTGCCGAACACCGCCCTTGCCACTACGCACCAAAGCTCGGACCGCTCATTCCGGGCCGCCCGTCGGCCGAGTAGCGACGCGCAGGAGCGGGAGTTGGCTCGGGACATGATCAGCTATCTCGCAGCCTCGCTGCCCCCTCCTTCCAAGGCCGAGGTCCGACTGCT
The DNA here is from genome assembly GCF_040297165.1 of Streptomyces sp. NPDC001851. Taxonomy (NCBI): domain Bacteria; kingdom Bacillati; phylum Actinomycetota; class Actinomycetes; order Kitasatosporales; family Streptomycetaceae; genus Streptomyces; species Streptomyces sp. NPDC001851. The sequence continues at coordinate 11,580 of NZ_JBEOYR010000049.1, forward strand.
CGCGCTGCAGTGCGCGCTGCGCTCCAGCGCTCGGGGGACTGTCGCCATCCCCTGCGGGCTGATCCGGGGCATGGCTCTGCGTGCCCCGTCCGCTCTCTGGCAGGAACTGAGGTCCGCCCGGTGGCTTCACAGCCTCCACCTGGCCGACCGCGTGGTCACCGCTCGGCTCACTGACCCGCTCACGGGCATGCCCGGACGGCGAGCGCGCGCACGCGCGGCGGACTGGGGCCTGCGCACCGCCCGGGCCGGAGGGCTGCGGACGCTGGATCCGGCATCACGGTTCGCCGCCTTGGCGCTCTTCTCCCATACGCTGCCTCAGGCGGCGGGCGGGGTGGTGGACAGCCACCAACTCGCCCGTATGTGCGGGGTAGCGCAGCCCCAGTTGCTTGCAGCCGTTCAGTACCTCACCCGGCAGCAGATCTTGGAAAGTTGGTCGCTCGACCCGGCTAGCGAGGATCTGGTGTGGCGTTCATGGCCGCCCTGACCTTCGCGGCACGGCGGGTGCGGGGCACGAGAGCGCCCCCGAGGGTCTGTTCAGCAGCGGATCTCGAGCGCCGGTGAATCGGGCGGGCTCGCTCGGTGGCCACAAGGAGTTCGGGTTGCCTCTCGCCCGCGCTGGCCTGCTGGACGGGATAGCGCGGGGCGACGCGGGCAGCGGGACGGTGGTTCAGGATCCGGGCTACCCTTCGAGGCAGATGATCTTGCTGCAGCCGGCGGCGTGCACGATCGCTTGGAAGGCCCGTTCGTTGATGAGGTTGAAGAGGTGGCACTGGCGTCGGGGCAGCCGGTGCGGTGGCCCGCCCCCTGAAGGCGCAGTGCAGGACGTGCGCCCCTACACACAGCGTCCTGTGGGGTGTGGCCCATCTGCCTCGGCGGCCGGGGGAGTTCTCTCGCGGCCGCGACGCAGGATGGTTTCTCCAGGGTGACGGAGTATGGCGAGGGTGTGCGCCGGCGTGCTTCATACGGTTTTTCAGGAGCTGGCGCACCCTGTATCACGCCGTTTTTACCAACCCAGTCGATCGAATTCTGTCAAATTCGATCGACTGCCGTCGTTGAGTGGGCGATTGCGGCTGCCAAACGACCCGGGGATTCGGTTTTCGCACGAGGATGCGGTCACTTACCGGTTTACGCCTCACTCTGATGGCCGAGCGCGCCAAGGGCGCGCTAGTGTCACGCCGGAGGTGGGTCCCGGACCAAGGATGGCTACCGAAAGACCGAGACCCTTCCGCATTTTGAACAGCCGTCAATTACGCAAGAGGAAACCGATGACCGATCCCAATGTCGTGTCCGGCACCGTGGTGCCCGGTACACGCCTGGAAGTTAGCAACGCCCGCGTACATTGCGCACGCCTTCGTGCCTTCGCTGTCACGCTCGGCCTGGGCCCGATTTTCGTTCTGGTGCTCTCCCTCATTCTGCGGCGTTCTGCCTGGCCGGCGTACGCGTGCGTGGCGTTCGCGGCCGTTGCGGCCGCGGCGGCTCGCACGTCTCGGTTCGAATTCGTCTGGGCGTGCCTGGACTGACGGGAGCGGGGGGTGTCGGGAGGCCGCAGGGCCTCCCGACACCCCCGTGCGTCAGATCTGGTGCAGGCAGGCGGGTCGGGGAAGGGAGAACGTGGTGGCGGGTGGTTCGTCGCAGCCGGAGAGGTGTCCGGTGTGTTCGAGTCCTTTGGTGCAGAACACGGGTGCCGGGCGGCGCCGGAGGTATTGCAGCCCGGCATGCCGTCGTCGGGCGCAACGGCAGAGGCAGCGTCTTGCGGACGGGACGGGGGCTGTTGAGCAGCAGGGGCCCCTGGGACGTGCTGTTGCTGTGGAGGTCCATCGGCTCGCCCAGCAGCTCCTGGACAGCGAAATGCGTCAGGAGGAGCTGGGGTCTTTGCTGGAGCGCGCCGAGGTGATCCGCCGGGAGCTGGAAATTTACACCGCCGCTGCGGTTCAGGACGCCCGGCACAGGGGTGAGAAATGGGAGAGCGTGGCCCGGGCCGCGCATGTCGCGCCGGAGACAGCTCGTGCTCGGTGGGGGCCGGAGCGCGTGGCTCGGATGATGGACCTGCATGCCAACGACAAGTTGGCTGCTCCTGCCCGGTGGCATGGGGCCCGGCTCGCGCCGGCCGGTGAAGTGCCGCCGGAAGAAGTCGTAGATCGGCCGGCTGGTGAGGGGCCAATGAATCAGTTGGCCTCCGCACTGACCCATCTGCAAGGTGCCAGTGGCAAGACGATCCGTGAAGTGGCCGAGTTCGCCATGCTGTCACCGTCGTTCATCTCCCGCGTCCTGTCCGGAGACCGGCTTCCGACTTGGGATCTGGTGTGTGCGCTGTGCGAGTTCTTCGGCTCGGACCCGGCCGAGCTGCGTGTCCTGTTCGAAGCGGCGCACGGGCTGTCGGCGCAGCAGCGGCTGCCGGTCACGACGGCCATCGAGCAGTTGCACGCCGCCGTGCGGGGGCTTCATCTGGCCGCGAACTCGCCGAGCCCCGAGCGGATCGAAGCGCTGAGTGGCAAGGCGGTGAGCGCGACAGCGGCTCGGCTTGTGCTGGCGGGTATCGATGTGCCCGAGTGGGAGGTGCTGGCCGACCTGGTGTTCGCGCTGGGGGGCCGACCTGCGGAGATGAAGCCGCTGTGGGAGGCAGTGCACTACGGGTTCCTGATGTGCGACGATCCCGAACTGCCTGACGGCGTCACACATATCCCGTTTGCGGAGACGGAGGAGTGATGACGCACCGAGCCCCGACCGGGAAGGCATTGCGAGCCCGTGCCGGGGCTAGTATTCCGCATGGCCGTCATCGTGGGATGCGGGCCGAGCCAGCTGCTGTGGCTGCCTTCGCAGCCTTTCGTGAACGCCACTACGAGCCCTATTTACACTATGCGGCGTTGCGGATCGGCCAATATGGTGCGGCGGAGCGCGCCGTTGCCGCCGCCTTCACCGAGCTGGCCGTGTCGTGGACGGCTGTGCTGGGAAGCTCCGGTCCGGCCGCTGTCGCCTGGGATATCCTCCATGATCACATCGGCCAGGCACTGTGCGGATGTTGTCACCCGTGCCTGCCCGGGCGCTCGCTTCATCTGGAGGCCCAGGTGCTGCACCGCAGGCTCCAGCTCAGTTCGGAACGGGTCGCGGAGGTGCTGGGCATACCGGTGGAGGACGTCTGCGGTCTGCTGCCTTTCTTGGGGACTTCTAAAGGGTGATAATCGGCTGGTTCACAGCGCTTTGGTGCGAAGCTGCTCCTAGACTGCTCTGTCACGGCGTCAGGTGATGTCCGTATCGGTGCAGGAGGGGGCACGGGTGAACTTGCCGTACGGAGTGGATGTCTCGGTGCCGAGTGTGGCCCGCATGTACGACAGCCTCCTGGGAGGCAAGGACAACTATCCTGCCGACCGTGCCGCATGCGGAGAACTCCTCAAACAGGTCCCCAGCATGCGGGAACTTGCCCTGAACAACCGGCAGTTCTTGCGTAGGGTGGTGCACGCGCTGGCAGCCGAGTACGGGATCCGTCAGTTCATCGACCACGGCTCGGGGCTGCCTACCCAGGACAACGTTCACGAGATCGCGCAGCGTGTCGATCCCTCGAGCAGGGTGGTGTACGTGGACAACGATCCTATTGTCCGGGCCATGGGCAGTGCCCTGCTGGAGACCAACGAGCGCACTGCCGTTCTTCAGGCCGACATGCGGGACACGGACACTATCTTCGCCAGCGAGCCCGTGGTTCGCCTTATCGACTTCGACGAACCGGTGGCTGCTTTGTTCGTGTCGGTGCTGCACTGCATCCCTGACAGCAGCCGGCCCGCCGACCTGGTCGCACGCGTCGCCGACCTGCTGCCGGCCGGCAGCATGATGGTGGTCTGCCAGCTCGTCAGCGACTCCGGCGAGATCCGCGACTCTGTCACACGGTTCATGGACGAGCAAACCCAGGGGCACTGGGGCCGCGTGCGCGAGAGGGCGGACGTTGCTTCCTTCTGCGCGCCGCTTGACCTGGTGGATCCGGGACTGACCGAGGTCTCGGCATGGCGGCCCCAGCACGACGACGTGCCGGCTCAGCTCACCTGGGAATGGGAGGAATACGGAGGCGTCGGCTTCGTACGCCGTTGAATCGGCAGGTGCTCACCGGCACCTCTTGCGCCATTCGGTAAGCGCCTGCTGCAGCAACGTCGCCGTCTGCTCGATAGGATTCGCCACTCCGACCAGGTTGTTGAGTACCGCCTGGTAGCGCTCGGTCTCCGAGGGTTTCTCGCGGTAGAGCGCGCTCTCGTACTGCTCCAGGTACACCATGTCGGGCAGATAGTCGTCGGCGAAGAACCGCAGGTGCACGACCGGATGGCCGATCGCCCCGGCGGCTCCGACGCTCAGCGGGGCGATGTGCAGCCGCAGCCGGTAAGGCAGTTCCTCGAGCAGCTTCAGCAGGTGTTCGATCTGCCGGTGCATGACGCCGGGGGATCCGACCTCGCGCTGGAAGACCTCCGAGTCCATCACCGCAAGCAGCGTTGGTGGGTCCGTCTGGCGGCGCAGCATCGCAATGCGCTGCATACGCAGCCGGATTCGGTCTTCGACCTCACCGGCTGGCATCGTTGGGTGCCCAGCGCGGATCACAATCCGCGCGTACTCCGCGGTCTGCAACCAGCCCGGCACCAGCTGGGGCTCGTAGGAGATGATGCGCCGCGCGGCCGGCTCCATCGCCAGCAGCGGGCGCAGCGTGGGCGGCGCGGCGTGGGCGTAGGGCTGCCACGCGTCGGGCTGCGCCGCCTCGCGGACCAGGAGAGCGATCCGTGTGCGTTCCTCGGGATCGCGGACGCCGTATTCGTCCAGCAACCGTTTCACGTCTGGTGGCTTGAGCGCGGCCAGGCCGGTCTCCATGCGACTGAGGGTGGATTCGGAGGTATCGATGCAGCGGGCGGCCTGCCGGGTGCCGATCCTGGCGTGGTCACGGCAGCGCCGCAGGTGTCCTGCAAGGGCCTTGCGGTGCGCGGCCGCGCCCCATTCCGGGCGGTGCGGGAATCCAAGAATGGACGGCGCCTGCTGATCGGCTGCCATACCGTGCTCTCCTTTTCGAACTGTCCGAGGAACCCGAGTATGCCAGCCGACCCTCACACACGTCTGGTAGTGGCTATAAATCTACTTTCTGTCACGAGAGGGTGGAGTCGAACTCCCCTTCCTTGACGCCTGCGAAGAAGGCTGCGATCTCCTCCCGCGTGTAGATGAGGGCCGGGCCCTGAGGGAAGCGGGAGTTTCGCATGGCCACGCCCCCATCGGAGAGGCAAGCAACTTCCACGCAGTTCCCGTTGGCGTTGCTGTGGCGGCTCTTACGCCACACGGCGCCGCCGATCTCACCTGCACTGATGCCGTTTTCGAACTGCTGCATGTGTATCGCGCCTCTCCGTGCCGTCGGCCGGCTCCTTCCCAACTGCGACACCGGCCGATTATGTGTACGAATTTGGTGGCTCTGCAATTGCAGAACAGACACTTGCAGGAACGATGAACAGACCGGAATAGTGACGGCCAAGACGGCACGCCAGGCGCGGCACGGCAACGCAGGCTCCGGGGGACGGACGATGACGCCACGTCACAACATCGAATTTCAGCCACTCTCCACACCCGACGCGGCAGGCGCCGCGGAACAGCCCCTGTTTCGCGGCACACCGCCTGCGGTCACGTCCAATCTCGCCGTACGTATGGGCCTGGGCAGCACCTCCTTCGCCGCGAGACGGATCCCCGCCGCCACCGACTGCTGTTACGTGGCACGGCAGTTCACACGTCAGACCCTTCGACGCTGGCAACTGAGCAGTAGCCTCTGCGACGACACCGTGCAGGTCGCGTCTGAACTCGTCGCCAACGCCGTCCGACACGGCCGGAGTCGAAGCATGCGCTCCTCCAGCCCGCACGCAGCGGTGTGGCTCGCGCTGACGCTGCGCCCTCGCACCCTCTTGTGCGTGGTCCGCGACCCCAGCAAGCGCCGCCCCCGCCTCACGGCCCCCGAGCTCATGGCAGAGCGCCACCGCGGGCTGCCTATCGTTGACGCCCTGAGCACCACCTGGGGCTGGACCGACGACCTCAAGGCCACAGGTAAGTCAGTATGGGCCCGCCTCTCGCTCCCGGAAGCCTGAAACCAACGCCTGCCTGCGTCGTTCAGGCTCTGTCCCTGATCCTGGCCTGCAGGTCGACCGCACCGCAGGCGGAGGAACAAGACCGGGCACCTCAGCGGTAACCGTTCCGGGCCGGCGAACGTCCGGCCCGTAGCTACGGGGGAAAGCTACGAGCCGGACACTCTCACGATGACATACGCCTGCCTCGCCAAGAGCGTGTGGGCGCACTCGCCGCTACCGGCTGAGCATCCCAGGTGGCTGCGAACTCATGAGTCGGGCAGGATCAGCCGATTCCGAGCCTGCTCAGGGCGGTGGTCCAGTCGGTGACGATGGCCTGCTGCGCAGCCTGGAGGGTCACCTTCCCGGAGCAGACCGCAGTGTGCAACTTCGTCTCCACCGGGTCCTTCTTGTTGTTGATCCCGCCGCCCGACTCGTGACCCGGATCAGCCGGCTCCACCCACAGGTTACGGGCGTCGTTCGGATCGCCACCGAGCTGCAGAGAAATCAGGTGATCATATTCTGCATCGCCGAGGCTGCCGCTGTAGCCGTAGGAGGCAGCATTCGCCTCCTTCTCCTTGCGAGTGATCGCCTCCGGCGGCCGGATATTCTTGGTGTAGCCGCCCTTGCGGCAGATCGTCGAGGCCAGGTTCGCCTGCGTCACCGCCGGTGAGATCGCACCCGGAGTGCAGGCCGGGTCCTCGAGGGGCTCACCCTTCTCAGTACGGTAGTGGCAGCTACCGGCGGGCGGCTGCTGCTGCACCGTGTACTTCGTCTGCGGCCCGGCACCCACCGGAATCTTCGCCGCTCCTGTCGATACGGCTGTTCTCGACGCTCCCGCCGACGGCGCCCTACCCTTCCCCGAGGTGACCGCCCCGGAGTGCGAGCCGGATGAACAGCCCGCCATCAGCAGGCAAGAGAGCAGCACCGGTGGCACGGCGCGGCAGAGAGACCCCATGACAACCCCTCATGAACAAGCGATGACTGGATACATGCTCCCCCACCCCAAGGCCTGTCTACCGCCGGATTTCAGGGGCACGGGTGTACGCCGGGCCGACTGACCCAGCACGGCTTGCTGAGATGCGCCGTAACTGTTCCCGGCCTAAAAGGGCGGAGCAGCAGCGGCTGCGTGACGAGCATCGGCTGGGGAGGGCACTGCTCAGGTCATCGAGATGCGGTCGGCTACCGGGGGCGCCAGGTGCGGATTTCCAGGTGGAGGATCTGGGCGTCGGCGCGGATGCGTCCGGTTTCCACGAGCCATTGGTGGACGGCTGCCGTAACGTCTCCGCCTGAGGCGTCGACTCGGCGGGCGAAGTCGGTCGCGTCGAAGCCTCCGGTCTGGGCGGAGCCGTAGGAGCGTTCTTCGGTGTGGTCGGCGCGTTGGATGACGTCGCGGCGGATTCCGGGTGAATCGGTGCGGCTGCCGGAGGGGTGCAGGTAGCCGGTCTTCGCGAGGCGGACGGTGAAGGCAAGACGCAGCCCGCGGCGGGCGGCTTCGGCGATCAAGGGGCGCAGGCGGGCGGAGCCGGAGGCGATGGCCTGGGCGCCGACGCGGCCGGTGCCGGTGCCGGTGGGGGTGATCAGGACGGCTTTGCCGCGTACGCGGGCGCGGGCGCCGGAGGCGGTAGTGCGGCGGGTGATGTGGCGGGCGGCGATGGCGGAGAGTTCGGGCAGGTCAGTGATGCCGCCTACTTCGATGGCGGTGAGGACTTCTTGGAGGGCAGGGACGAAGGCTGCGCCTTTGTTCTTGGTGTAGAACTGCGAGACCAGGGAGGGGTCCCGGTCGATGATGCGGGCGATGTCACGTTTGGTGTAGCCGGCTTGCTGGAGCCGGTCGGCCAGGAGGGCCGCCTCGTTCAAGGCTTCCTGGCCGGTGGCCTGGGCTCGGCGGCGGGGTGGCATCAGGGCTCCTGGCTGGTGGTAAGGGCGGTTCGTCCGGCGTCCCGCAGGGTGAGAAGTTCCTCCTCGCTGGTGGGGGCGGGCAGGGGTCCGTTGAGGTGGCCGCGCAGTAGGTAGTCGCCGGGCTGGTGGTGGTAGGGCCAGTTCTGGGGCTGGGTGAGGTAGAGGGCGTCGGTACGGAAGGCGACGACAGTACCGGGCAGGGCGTGCAGTGCGCCGGCGTAGGTGTCGTCGTCACGGTGACGTTGGGTGAGCAGGGCGGCGCGGGCGCCGGACCAGATGGCGGCTGCCCATTCGGGGTGGGCGTTAGGGTCACGGGCGAAGCCGGTGGGCTTTTGCCAAGTGATGTGTTCGTCGTCGAAGGCGATGATTTCGGCGTCCGCGGGCACCTCGCGTTCGGCCGTGCGGGGGGTGGTGCCAGTGACCATGCGGGGGCGCTGGGCGAAGGCGCCGATGCCGTAGAGCAGGATGGAGCGCACGGCGCGGGATGCGAGGTGAGCGGCGCGGGCTTGCTGGGGATCGCCCTGGAATTGGGCCTGGGCGGAGAGGTTAGTCCAGGTCTCTTTGAGTTTCTTGGCCCAGTCGTCCAGGGGTTTGCCGTCCTCCCACAGGATGCCGTCGAGGATCTCGATCTTCCACGGCTGGATTGGGTTGGTCAGGGCGGTGTAGATCTCGGGTCCGCCGGCCCAGGTGGTGAAGGTGGTGCCGGGGGTGGCCGGGTAGTGCCAGGCGCGGTCGCCGGGGGCAGGTGCGGACAGCAGACCGACGTGGTTCCAGGTGTCGGGGACGGTCACGCGTACCTGCCAGTGCCCGCACCCGTACAGGGCACGCATCTGCTCCTTCTCCGACCAGGCGGCGAAGGTGGCGGCGGTGATGCGGCGGGGGGTGCCGACCGGGGACTTCCAGGTGTGCTTGGCGTAGGCGAAGGTGCGGTCGTACTCGACGAGCCGGGGCAACTGGTCCGGGACACGGGGCGGGGTGATCAGTTCATTACGTCCCTGACCTGCGGTGGCGTGCAGCAGGCCGCGCAGTTCCTCGGACAGGGCGGGGAAGCCGTCGGCGTACTGGCCGCGTTGCGGGATGGTGCGGGTCCACAGGTCGCGGCCGGTCTGGGAGGGGGAGCCCATGATCACGGCGTCGTTCCAGTGGCGGCGCAGGGCCTGCCACAGCAGGACGAAAGCGTCGCGGATGACGGTGGGGGCGTCGCCGTCGGTGTCGAACCACTCCCCCACCGAGCGGATCTCAACGTGGCTGTCGCTGTTCTCGCGCTGGTAGCGGCCGACGGGGTTGCGGGCGTGGACGAAGTGCCCGGCCATCCGGTCGCGACCGCGGCCGGTGTCGGTACGCCAGCCCGGGATCGGCGCATTGAGCCAGGCGGCGACGGCGTCGCGGAGGTAGGGGAAGCGGTCTGCGTCGCGGTGCCAGGGATCGCCAGCGGTGATGTAGATCCGCTCCACGCCCTCGGGGATGGTGTGGAAGACGGCCGTGAGGATGTCGGCCGCGGTGGCGTTGCCGAGGTCGAGGTGGTGGGTCTGCTGGCGGTGGACCAGGACGCCAGTGTTGGCGTCCAGGAAGACGGTCGAGCGGGCCTGCTGGGTGAAGTTCGGCCGAGTGGATGCCAGGCCTGGTGTGTGGGTGAACCAGTCGTCGCCGGTGGTGCCTTCGGGAATCGAGGGAAGACTGCGCGCTGAGGGAGCCGACTGCAGGGTCGCCGGGATGGCGGAGTCGGCGGGGGCTGGTGGGGTGGTGGGCTGTGGGCGGTCGGCGCTCGCCTCAGTGGCGACCGGGGCGCACCTCCTCAAGGAGCACGCCACCGGCGACTACACCATCGCCGAGCTCGCCGAGCTGTACTCCGTCAGCCGGGCGACGGTGTACCGCGTCCTCGAACGCGCCCACGATGTCTCCTGACGCACCGAAACCGTTCTCACCAGGGCAAACGTCACGATTGCGGCTGGTGACACGTTCGTTGACGGCACGACGGCCGTGGGTTCAGCGTGACTGAGGTGCTTTCATTGGGAACCCACGGCGCCTTTGGCAGGCAGGCATGGACGTGCGGTGGGTCCGTTGCCGCTGAATCGGCAGGTCCTTCACCACTGGGCTCACTCGGCGCGCTGTCCGACGCGGAGGACGCTCAGGTAACGGCGTGATGCTCGGTCACCCATCCGCGTGCGGATGTGCTCGGCGATTGCGTCGAGCAGGGGCTCACGGACGTCGCGGTCGAGCCTGCGGTACAGCGACAACGAACGAAGGTGATCGGCAAAGCCGTCCCCGTTGAACCACTGAACGGTTGGGTACCAGCGCACGATCGCTGGGCCGAACAAGTCTCCGGGGTCGTCGACCAGGCCCCAGCCCTCGTCGGTGGTGCGCACGGCGTCCTCCAGGGGAGGACGACCCCAGCCGGGGTTCCCAGGGCAGAACCGCTCGTGGAGATCGGCGGTCTCGGCGTACACCTCCGGCTCTCCCGGTCGGCGGACAACGACGTTGCCGAGCAGTGCCATCCAGCCTGCGGGATGGAGCACGTCGTGCGCCCGCTGCCAGCCGATCGAGGGGTCGACCGAGTGCCACGACGACGCAGCCACGAGGACATCGAAGCGTCGACCTCGGTCGTCCCACTCCTCAAACATCGACGTCTCGACTTCGACGTTGCCGAAGGTGGCGATCCGCTGGCGAGCGAGTGCGGCCATGTCCGCGCCCGGCTCGATGGCGGTCACTGAGCACCCGAGCGCTGACAGCGAGCGCGTCGCCTGGCCGGTACCGCAGCCCACCTCCAGCACCAACGACATTTCGTCCATGCCGGTGACGGCGACAAGGTCCGCGAACAGCTCGTCAGGGTATCCCGGCCGGACCCGGTCGTAGAGCTCGGGGACTTCGTTGAACACTCGGCCGATGTCCTGCCGATTCGGGCGCATCTGCGGATCATCAGTCACGAGCGCACAAGCTATGAGGCTCGTCCACGGGGCACCACTGGTTTAACGGCAGCTCCTCGACAGCAGCCGTGCCGGTCTTTTCTGTCTGCTCCGCCAGCACCGTTCGGCCGGGGATCCCTTCACGGGCAGCTGTCAAGACCACCCGCTCTGCCTTCCGGCCGCATCTCGGCGGTCTGCTCGATCTGGTCATAGAGCAGGTTTTGGGCGATGGCCGCGTAGCGGCTCGCGGCGCTGTGGGACAGGTTGAAGACCAGGGCGAGATGCAGTGGGTCGGCGCCGGCGGTCAGCGCCTCGTGCAGTACCCGGTCGCCGCGTATGCGTTCGAGGTAGACGCCCTGGTGCAGCAAGTGCCGTTTAAGGTATTCGGGGCCCACGGGCCCGGTCCCAGGGCTGTCTTCGCGTTGATCAGGACGTGCCGGTTGGGGGTCTTTGGCCAGGTGGCCCGGCGCTGGTCGAGCCAGGCCAGCAGGGTCTGGTGGGGCAGTTCGCCGAGCCGTTGGCTATGTCCGGCGATGGTGATCCTGCGGTTGGGCAGGTCGAGGTCGTCCAAGCTGAGGTGTCGGATGGCCGTAGCGCGGGCGGCGTAGGCGGCGGCCAGGGCGACGATCAGCCGTTGAGCCGGGGTGACGGCGATCCGCTGGACGGCGAGCACTTCGTCGTCGGTCATCGGCAACAGGCTGCGTGGGATGTCCTCCGTCCTGAGCCGGGTGGTGGGGTTGGCGAAGATCAGGCCGCGCTTCTTGGCGAAGCGGAACAGTGAGCGCAGTGCCGCGATGGCGTTGCGACGCTGCCATCCACGCAGAGGTGACAGCGCGGCCGTGACGTCGGCGACGGTGATTTCGCGCAGGTGATCACGAGTCGTCGCCCAGTTCTCCAGCAGGGGGCGGACACAGCCGAAGTAGACGTAGAGACAGGTACGTGACCGGGGTTTGGCGCGCCTGTCACCGTCGAGGAGGACCAGCAGCCAGGCGCGGACGGCGCCGGCGAATCCGTCGGGCAGTTCGCCGGTGCGGTCGTCGATCCAGGAGCGGATCGACGAGGCGCTGTCATCTTCCAGAAGGTCCAGGGTACTGCTCGCAGTGCCCCTTCTGCCGATCATCCCTGGAGAAGCACAATCTTGTGCGGGAGACAGCGCGTCCTCCCCCGTCGAAAAGCTGTGTCGCAAGCGTCACCGCCGGATGGAGACAGCGCCGCTCGTTTCACCGACCCCAGGCCGTCACCGCAGTGTGTCGTCCAGCCAGTCGTAGATGCGGGCGAGGGCCAGTCGCTGGGCGCCCGCCTGGCAGTGGGCATCGGCACCCTCCGCCGAGGTGAACTCCATCAGGGTCCGGGGGCAGGTGAGGTGGTCGTGGAGCTGCCGGGCCTGCCCACCGAAGAACAGGTCCTCGACGGCCTCGCAGACCAGCGTGGGGCACTCGATCCGTTCGGCGAGGCCGTCACGGAGGTGGTAGTCGAGATAGGCGGCACCGAAGGCACGGGGGGTGTCGGCTCCCATCACGTACATGCCGTGGTTCAACGCCCACCGCATGACCGGGTCGGTGGCCATCAAGTGGTCCAGGCGGGCGTCGAGTTCGGGGTCCGAGACCGCGCGGAGCCGCCGTTCGGCCTCGTCCCGGTCACCTGGTACGACGTTGGTGACCGCCTGGCCGAGGTCGTAGACGCCGTCCAGGGCGATCACCGCCGCCAGCCGGCGTTCGAAGGCCGCCGCCCTCGGGGCGAGCAGTCCGCCCATGCTGTTGCCGAGCAACGCGACCCGGCCTGCGTCGACTTCCGGCAGGGTCAGCGCGAAGTCGAGGACGGGGCCCACGACATTCTCCCAGTCCGGACGGAAGACCAGCCCGTCGTGGTGCAACGGCCCCGGCTGCCCCGGGCCTTCGAAGACGAGGACGGTGTAGCCGCGCTCCACACCCGCCATCGCTCCGAAGAAGTGCATCTCTTCGGCCGTGCCGTCGAAGCCGTTGTGCATCACCACGGTCGGCCGGGCGGTCGTGGAGGCGTCGGCCCGGTAGAGGTAGCCGGGCAGGGTGCCGCCTTCGTAGGGGATGCGGACCGGCTCGATCCGTGGGGTGGTGAACAGTTCCGCAGCGGCGTGGAAGCACTCCACGCTGCGGTCGTAGGCGTGGTGGTGGCGGGGGTCGCACGGGTTTCCGTGCAGGAAGAACTCCGCCGACCGGTAGTAGTTCGACGCCCGGAGGAATCCGTCACGGGCGCTGACTGGGTGGCCCTGCGCCAGGGCTCGCTGGGCCTCGGCGGACACGCGGTCTGCGGTGGCCAGCCACTCGTCGTGCCAGCTGCCGTAGTCGCCCTGCACGATGCGCACGCTCGTCGAGACGACCTCGCCGAAGTCGGCCCCGCCGTAGGTGATGTGGCCGAACGACCGCAGGGTCTCGTACCAGAACTGGGCGTCCTTCGGGAACAGCAGGGGTTTCATGATCGCTCCTTGTCGTGAGGGGGCTTGGGGATGTCCGGGGGATGTCCGGGGCCCTGGGGGACGAGTCGTGCCCGTCCCCCAGGGCGGGTGATGGTCAGTCCCGGTTGCGCTGGGGGGCGCTGTCGGGGATCCAGGAGCCGTGGAGTCCGGCGCTCACCCGGTGGGGCAGGTGGACGGTGGCGATCCGGTCGAGGCCCGAGGCGTCGAGGACCAGCAGGTGCGAGGCGTCCTGCTTGAGGTCGGAGACGACGGTGAGCAGGTATCCGTCGTCCTCGCGGGTTGCTTCGGCGGCGGGGACGAACACGGCTTCGCTGGGCATGCGGGCGTCGCCGACCTGGTGGATGCGGCGGGCACCGCTGGTGCGGTCGTACTTGACGATGCCGTAGCCGCCGAAGCCCTTCTCGTCGGGGAAGGAGATGGCGTACTGGTACCGGTTCTCGGCGCCCAGGTACTCCTCGTTGAGAGTCGGGAACTCCACCGGCAGGTCGTCGATGATCTGCTCGTCGACGCTGCCGGCCGTCAAGTCCACCACCCAGCGGCGGGTGTAGGAGCGGGCGACGGGCTCACTGCCGCGCCCGGGCGCGCCGATCCACCAGTTCCAGGAGAGGTGGAAGCCCTCGCGGTCCACCGTGGGGCCCTCCAGGACGATGCGGCCCTGGCCGTCCTCGAAGGCGTTGGCGACGTGCAGCATGTTGCCCGGTTCGATGGAGAACCAGCGGATGTGCCCGGTGCCGTCCTTCCCTCGGGGCATGACACCGATGCGGGAGGGCTGCCGGTCACTCCAGCCGTAGGGGATGCCGGAGTGGTCGGCCGGGTCGAAGGTGACGTTGCCCTCGACGAAGACCACGTGGCGGCGCGTGATCGCGAAGTCGTGCTTGAGCGAGGCGGTCGCTCCCTGCACCTCGGCACTGTGGACGATCTCACCCTTGGCGTCGGCGACGTAGTACACCAGGTAGGGCGGGAACGGCGAGGATCCGAAGAAGTGGAGCTCCCCCGTCAGCGGGTCCTCCTTGGGGTGCGCGGTCATCGCGGTGCGCAGCTTGCCGTCGAAGTCGTAGACGCCGACCGTATCCAGGTCCTGGCCCAGTTCGAAGGGGTAGTTCGCCTCGCACAGGGCGAGCAGCCGCCCGGCGTGCTCGATGACGTGGGTGCCGGCGGTGCTGGCGGTCAGGTCCGGTCCGTGCTCGGTCATGTAGGGAGCGCCGTCCAGGGCGGGGGTGTGCACCCAGCGGTTGCGGTACCACTCGGCGCGGCCCTCGCGCAGCCGGATGCCGTGGACCATGCCGCTGCCCTTGAACCAGTGGGTGGGGGTGACACCGGGCTTGGGGTTGTGGCCGTTGCGCAGCAGCCGGCCGGTCAGCTCGGCGGGCAGGGTGCCCTCGACGGTGAGTCCGGTGGCGGTGATCTCGTCGGCGACGGGGGTGTAGTGGCCGGTCAGGTACGGCTTGTCAGCAGTCATGGAAGAAGCCTCTTTCGGTGATGCGACGTAATGTGGTGTGTCGTCAGGCGATCCGTTCTGCACGCGCCTTGAGGCTGGCGAGCCAGTTCTCCAGGGACTGGTGGAGGGCCTTGCCGAGCCGGTCGGCCGCGGCTTCGACCGGGGTGCCGCTCCAGGACTCCTCGGTGCGGACGGTGACGTGGTCGCCGCTCTGCTCGAACGTCCATACGTGCATGCCGGTGATGCCGTCGGCGGGGCCGCCCCACACGATCCGCTCGCCGGGGACCAGTTCGCGCACGGTGGAGGTGATGTCCAGGCCGTGGGTTCGCCAGGTGAAGGAACTTCCGGGCGTCAGCGGGCCGTTGGGCGCGGCCCGGTCGATGTCCGGGTTCCATGTGGGCCAGGCCGCGATGTCGGTGTGCAGGTCCCACACCGTCGTGAGCGGGGCGTCGACAACAGTGCTCAGGCGGACGATGACAGGGGCGGTCTCGTCGATGGTGACCATGGATGTGCTTCCATTTCTGATGGCTTGTGCCGATGGTTGACGGCTTGTGCCGGTGGTTGATGGCTTGTGCCGGTGGCGCGGCTGATCCAACGGTTCAGCCGATGCGGGACGCTCGTGGGGTGTA
Source organism: Streptomyces sp. NPDC001851 (assembly GCF_040297165.1). Lineage (NCBI taxonomy): Bacteria > Bacillati > Actinomycetota > Actinomycetes > Kitasatosporales > Streptomycetaceae > Streptomyces > Streptomyces sp. NPDC001851. The sequence continues at coordinate 26,966 of NZ_JBEOYR010000049.1, forward strand.
CGGGCCGGAGGCCGGGCAGGTGGGGGCGGTTGCGGTCCGCTCACCGGTACGGCGGGTGAGGAGCGGCGCGAGGAAGGCCGTGACGGCGAGGACCGCGGACGAGACGGTGAAGGCGACCCGGTAGCCCGCGGTGAGCGCCTCCACGTGCGACCGGTGGACCGCTGCGCTCGCGGTGACCGAGGCGGCGAGTGTCGCGAGGGCGGCGAGTCCGATCGCGCCACCGACCTGGCGGGTGGTGTTCACCAGTCCCCCGGCAAGGCCCGCGTCCTGTGGCGGGACGCCGTCCACGGCGAGTGCGGTGAGCTGGACGAAGGCGATGCTCAAGCCGAGGCCGACCAGGATGCTGGGACCGAGGACGCCGACGACGTAGCTCCCGTCGGCGCTGATCCGCGACAGCCACAGCAGGCCCGCGGCCTCGGTGAGCAGGGCTGCCGTCACGGTCGCGGTGGCGCCGATGCGCCGGGACAGGCGCGGGGCCAGGGCCGATCCGAGCATGTTGGCCACCGCGAGGGGGAGTTGGCCCATGCCGGCTGCCAGGGGGCCGGCTCCGAGGACCTGTTGCTGGTAGAGCGGCAGGAAGAAGAACAGGGCGATCCACACGGATCCCAGCAGGGCCATCAGCAGGTTGCCCGCGGCCACCCGGCCCGTGGTGAACATGCGCGGCGGTATCAGCGCGTTCGGCCGGCGCAGCTCGATCACGCCGAAGGCCGCGAGCAGTGCGGCGGCGGCGCCGAGGGCACCGAGCACCCGGCCGTCCGACCAGCCGACGCCGCGTGCGGTGGTCAGTCCCCAGACCAGGGCGGTCAGGGCAAGGGTGACGGTGACGGTGCCCAGCAGATCGAAGCGCCCGGCCTTGCGGCCGGCCGACGGTGGGACGAGTACCGCCACGGCGGCCAGGACGAGTACGGTCCCGAGCGCGACGGAGTAGAAGACCCATGCCCAGCCCCACGCCTGCGTGAGGACACCACCCAGCAGGACGCCGCCCGCTCCTCCGGCCCCGGACACCGCGCCCCACACCCCCAGTGCCCTTCCGCGCCCGGGACCGGGCGGGAACAGGTCCATGGCCAGGGCCAACGCCGCGGGGGCGATGGCGGCGGCACCGAGGCCCTGAACGGCGCGGGCCGTGATCAGCACGCCCGGAAAGGGGGCCGCTCCCGCTGCCAGCGAGGCAGCCGCGAACAGAGCGAGGCCGGCGGCCAGCACCCGGCGGCGACCGAGTAGGTCGGCCGCCCGCCCCCCGGCCAGAAGAAGCGCGCCGAACGCCAGGCCGTAGGCGTTGACCACCCAGGTGGTGCCACCGTCCGACAGGCCGACACCGGCGCGGATCTGCGGCAGCGCGACGTTCACGATCGAGGTGGCGAGCATGACGGTGAACTGGGCCGCAGCGAGCACCGCGAGCACGGCCGACTGCTTGGGGGCGGGCGGGGTCCGCCCCGGTTGTGTGCGTGGGAGGTTCATGGCGCACAGCCTCGTGCGGAGCGGTGTCCACTCTCCAGGTCAGTCAGGGTTGATGACTGTCCACTCCTGTCCGCAGCTGTCCACCCCGTCCTGCCGACGCCGGGCGCCGGCCGTGGCTATCGGGGCCCGTGCAGCTCCTGCCGCCACAGGGCCTCGCAGAGCAGGTCCATGTCCTGGCGCAGGTGGCGCCGGTAGGTGCCGTACGGCAGGGCGAGGCGGCGGGCGGCGGCCTCCTGGGTGGGCGCGCCGGAGAAGTAGCCCGCCGTCAGGGCCTCGCGGGCGCGCACGCCGCGCGGGTCACCGGCAAGGTCGTCGACGGCCCGGCGGAGCAGGGCGCGCAGTTCTTGGACGGGGTCGGAGAGGTCGGCCGCCAGCCGGGTCCGCATCAGGGCGCAGGCTGCGAAGGCGGCCGGATCGCGCCAGTGCGTCAGGGCTTCGCGCACGGCCTGGTCGAACGCGGTGCGAGAGAAGCCCGACGGCCCGGACGGGGCAGGGGCGTCGGTGGCCGAGATGAAGCGGCCGAGCCAGGCCTCGACGGGCACTTGGCGCCAGTCGACGCCGAACAGGCCGTAGGTGTGCTCGCCGACCCGCGGTCGCGCACCGGTGTCGCTGAGGGTGCCCTTGACGCGCTCAGCCCAGGTCTCGGCATCCCGCCAGACGGCGAAGCCGTAGGCACGGCCGCGGGCGCGGGCGGCCTCCGCCTGGGCGCGCGAACTGCTCAGGTCGATGACGCGTGAGGGGACCTGGTACCGCTCGGGGTAGACCGAGAAGCGGCTGATGCCGATGTGTTCGCCGGGGCTCACCGGCGCGGTGGCGTCGGTGTACCTCCATGCTGCGGCGACGACGGGATCGGTGGCCAGGTCCTGGGGGTCGGGCGGGGCCGGCAGGGCGAGCCGGGCGGTGAACGCCACGATGCGGCCCGTGCTGACGAGACGATAGACGCTGAAGGCCTGCGGCTGGCGCTGTGCCCAGTAGCGGACCAGTTCTGCCGAGGCGCGCCCCTCGGTCTCCGCTGCCATCCGCAGCACGACGTCCATGTCGTCCGGGTGCAGTGGGCGGTCGTGCACCTCGTCCTCGCGGGACCAGGTGCGTAGCCGGGCCAGGATCTTCCCCTCGCGGAAGAGGTAGAAGAGCTCGTCGGTGACGGTCCAGACCCGTTCCTCGGGCGCCTCGCGCAGCAGGCGCAGGTATTCCTCCGCCAGTCGCCGGCGCATCGTCACGAACGCCTGGGGAGCCCGCCAGCGAAGATCGGCGGCGAGCGTCTCGCGTGCCGCGTCGTGCGGGTGCAGCCCGCGGTGCGTGGACTCCATGAAGGGCAGGTCCCGCAGCCAGGAGAAGAGAAGATGGGCGTCCTCGTCCGGCAGCACCGCGGTGAGCAGTTCCTCCGACGTCGAGTGAGCCTGTGCCGCCACCTCCAGGGCACGGCGGTGGGCAGCCGAGGGCACCTCACCGATCAGTCCTGTCAGCAGGGTTCGCAGGACATCCGCCGAAGGGGACCAGATCTCCTCTCGGCTGCAGCCCGTCGATCCTGCGGCGGCCGCGAGGGACAACGCCAGGGGGTTGCCTCCGGCGAAGCGCAGTACCCGGTCACGCAGTTCGGGTCGGATCCGCGCCGCGGCCAGCAGGCTCCGGGCCTGTTCCTCGGAGAACGGCTCCAGCTCGGTCGCGTGCAAGAGCCCGGCCCAGGCGGGGTCGGCGGTCCACTGCGGCTGCGGAGCGAGCCGGCCGGCCAGGACGACGAGGGCGCCGTCAGCGGCGCGCGGCAGAAAGTGCTGCCACAGCCAGCTTTCCAGCCACTGGCAGTGTTCGAAGGAGTCCAGGAGCAGGACCGTGCCGGGAACGTCCAGGAAAGGACCGGCCGCGCGCTCGAAAGCGTCCGGGTCCCGGCTGACGAAACGGCCGTCCAGTTCGACGAGCAGCCGGCCTGCCGCACGGGCCTGGTCCGCCAGGCAGCGCAGAAGCGTCGACTTCCCTATGCCGCCCGGCCCGAACACGTAGAACGCGAACGGCGCCTGCGGATCGCCGGCCAAGGCCCTCTCGAAGCACCTGAGTTCCTCGTCCCGGCCGACGAAGGCCCGTATGCGTGCCCTGCTCAGTCTCTCGCCCACGGACACCATGGCCGCTCCCGTCCCCATGTCTCGGCACCGGACAGCCATGTCCGGAGACATCCACCGGCCCTCGCGGAGACGGGCATCGGCCGAAGGCGCGTCTTGCGGTGGTCCGTCCGCCGCCTCTTGCGCCGTCCCGCTCCAACCGATCGGGACCACGCCACGCACTCGTTCGGATAGACGGCTTTCAGCCTCTCGAGGTTCGCACGGCCCCCATGAGGACCTCCGGAAGGCAGCACGTGCCGAAGGTCCCGTCCTGTCACTTGACGAGACCCAGGTTCCCGTCGTCGGGATGGCCGGTGACCAGGAGGGTGGTCTCTTCGACGCGCTGGAAGCGACCGTCGGGCGCGAACCGGGCGAAGAGGTAGACCTCGGTGCGGGACGTGCGGCCGTTGTGCTGGGTGATGGTGACGGTGTGGCGGTCGGCGTAGCGCAGTCCGTCGCGGAGTTCGTCGTGGACCTCTATGTGTCCGCTGCGGACCAGGGAGCGGAGACGTGTCATGTGCTGTGCGAAGGAGGTCCGGTCACTCCACACGCCATCCGTGCGTTGGCGGTAGTCGGGGGTGAAGTGCCGGTCGAGGGCTTCGTCGAGGTCGAGGGCCGGTTCGAAGAGCAGGTCTGTGAGGGCGCGGGTGATGTCCGTCGGTGTCATCGCTGTTTTCTCCTGAGCAGGATGGGGGCCGTCCGGCGGGGCTGCTGCGGACGGGAGAGGTGCCACCCGCCCCGCCGGAGGTCAGTGAAGTTCGGGCGTCGTTCGGGCGGGGGTGAAGTCCACGCAGAGGGAGGCGGGGCCACGGGTGTACAGGCCGGTCTCCCGGTAGTCGAGGCCGGGGGTGTGGCGGATCTGGTCGAGCAGGGAGAGGAGCATCGCGGCGACAGTCTCGATCTCCGCGCGTGCGAAGGCTGCGCCGACGCACTGGTGGAGTCCCGAGCCGAAAGCCAGGTGTTGGGCGGCAGCGGTGAAGGAGCGGGCGGTGCCCAGGTCCGTACGACGGATGTCGAAAGTGTCCGGCACGGCGAAGGCGTCGGGGTCACGGTTGGCTGCACCGATCATGCAGAAGACGGTGGCACCTGCCGGGACGGTGCTGCCGGCGAACACGGCGTCCCGTTCCGCCCGGCGGGGGACGAGCTGGACGGGCGGGGTGTAGCGCAGTGTCTCGGCGATCGCGGCGGACAGCAGGGTCGGATCCTGGCGGACCTGCGCCAGCTGCTCCGGGTGGTCGATCAGGTGCTTGAAAAGGAGGGCGAGCGTCTTGTCGGCGGGCTCGGTGGCGGCGGCCAGGACGTTGATGATCAGCGCGGTCACCTCGCGGTCGCACATGGCGATGCCGTCGAACTCGGCGGTGCACAGCCTCGATATCAGGTCCTCGCCGGGGTGACGGCGGCGCTCTTGTATGACGGGAACGAGGTAGGCCTCGAGTTGCTCGGCACAGTCCATGCAGTGCCGCCGGCGTTCGGGGGTGAGGACGATACTGGTGATGAACTCGGCGACCCCACTGTGCCAGGCGGCGACCTGCTGCCAGTCCTTCTTGTCCAGGCCGAGAACGTCGAGCGTCACGCAGACGGCCAGGGGCTTGCCGAAGTCGTTGACGAGGTCTAGGTTCTGTCTCTTTGGTCAGCGTCGAGTCCAGATGAGGATGCTGGCGAGGTGGAGTGCGGCCTGGTA